>CACPQC010000007.1 GCA_902635975.1 uncultured Pelagibacteraceae bacterium | reverse complement strand
GAAACCACACAGCTTTTTCTTTTTGTTTGTGTGGTCTCTAAATCAATACAAGGAACTCCTCTAAGTTCCATTGCAGTTCGTGAGCTTAAAACATTAGAACATTTTTTAATCCAAGTATTAGATTTATTTTTAAGTTGTTTGGCATTATAAATTCCATTCTTTTGATAAAACTTTGTAAGTTGTCTGCCAACACCCCAAACATCATTGATTTCAACTTTTTCTAAAATTGGATCTAAATTTTTTATACCGATTAAACTTGTTACTCCTGATTGTTTTTTCTTTGCAATATGATTTGCAACTTTGCTTAAAGTTTTAGTTTTAGCGATACCAATACTAGTTGGAATACCAGTCCATTGTAAAACTGTTTCTCTAATTTCTCTTCCAACTTTTTCGACCTCCGAGTCTGGAAAATTAGATAAATCTATAAATGCTTCATCAATTGAATACACCTCTATTTCAGTATTAAATCTTTTTAGAGTTCTCATTACTCTTCTAGATAAATCTCCATATAAAGAGTAATTTGACGAAAAAACTTCAACTTTATTTTTAATAATGATATCTTTTGCCTTAAAATAAGGCTCACCCATTTTGATCCCCAATGCTTTTGCTTCATTGGATCTAGAAATGATACAACCATCATTATTGGATAAAACAACCACAGGTTTTTTTCTTATTTTTGGATTAAATAATCTTTCACATGAAACATAGAAAGAATTACAATCAACTAAGCCTATTTTTTTAGTACGTTGAATGGATGACATAAGTCACAACTCCCCAAATAAAAATATCTTCTTCTTCATTAATTAAGATTCTGTCTGAAAAATTTTTAGATCCAGACGATAGAAATTTTTTATCTCTCTCTTGAACTAAAGTTTTAACCACAAGCTCATCATGAACATTTGCAATAACCGTTGAAAAGTTTTTTGGTTTTAAACTTTTATCGACAACCAATAAATCTCCATCATTAATCCCAACATCCACCATGGATTTTCCTTGCACTCTGATAATGAAAGTAGCTGGAACGTTTTTGATCAAATGCATGTTCAGATCAATATCTTCTTCGATATAATCAGTGGCAGGTGATGGGAAGCCAGCACCAGCTTTATGCAGATAATAGGGAATAGTTAGTTTCATGTTCTTGTTTTGTTCTAATTTATAGCCCATTTATACAATGCACGCAAGAGGTTGTATTTTGAGTCCGTAATTGAATCAAAAGTGAATCAAAACGTGAACATCAAAACTATATTTTGTATGCTTGTGGATAACTTCAACCAAGGATAGTTTAATCGAATATAATATGAGAAAAGTTTTTGGAATTATAGTTCTAAGTTTTTTATTCAATACAAATATCTACGCCGTGAACACTTGTGTTCCAGGTACTGATGTATATGGGAATAAAGTATTAGACTGCAGTTTAAGTGGTGGAGGATTTTATAGAGAAGGTGAAGAAGGATCCGGTTTATATAGAAATGATTATGGAGTAAATTAAAAAACAGAAGAACAAATCCAACAAGAAAATCAATAATGAAAAAATTAATTTGTCATTGTGGAGCTGTAGAAGCGGAAATAAATTTAGAGGGAGACTTAGCTAAAGTGATAAAATGTAATTGTTCTATTTGTAAAAGAAAAGGAGCAATCATGTCTATGGTAAAAAATGAGGATTTTAAAATTGTCAAAGGTGAAGATAAATTAAAACTTTATCAATTTCATTCAAAAGTCGCCAAACATTACTTTTGCTCAGATTGTGGAATTTATACTCATCATAACCCACGAATAAATCCAGCTATGACAGGATTTAATGTTGGATGTATTGACGAAATAAATACTTTTGATATGAAAGACGTTCCAGTGAACGATGGTCAAAATCATCCACTAGATAAAAAATAATTTTTATGCAACAATTCAGCTTATGCTTTGGTAAGGTAAAAAAAGACTGTTTAAAGTTTATCAAATCTCAAGAAACAAAAGCTGATAAATTCAAAAACAAAGAAAGAATGATTAAGTCTTTCTTAATTCCTTTATGTTTTTGGATCCATAAAAAAGCTGAAAAGAAAAAACCGTATTTTGTAGGATTAGCAGGAGGTCAAGGAACTGGTAAAACTACAATTAGTTCTTTAATTAGAATTATCTTAACAAAATACTTTAAATTAAATGTTTTTAAAATTTCAATAGATGACTTCTATAAAACAAGAAAAGAGCGAATAAGTTTATCAAAAAGAGTTCATCCTATGCTTTTAACTAGAGGCGTGCCTGGAACACATGACATTAATATGATGCTGAATTTTTTTAAAAAGTCAAAAAGTAAGAAATTTAATAGATTAAAATTACCAACATTTAATAAAGCTATTGACGACAGGTATAATAAAAAGAAATGGTACGATTTAAAAAAGAGACCAGATGTAATTATTTTTGAGGGGTGGTGTGTTGGTGCAAAATCAGAAAAAAATAATACATTGAAGAAAACAATTAATTCATTGGAAAAGGCAAAAGACCAAAAACAGATTTGGAGAAAATATGTTAACAACCAATTAAAATCAAAATATAAAAATTTATATTCACAATTAAATTGCTTGGTTTATCTAAAAGCAAAAAATTTTAGTTTGTTACAAAAATGGAGATTAAAACAAGAGAGGAAACTTTGGGTTCAAAGCAAAGTAAAGTCAAAAATAATGAATAGAGGAGATGTATTAAATTTTATGCAAACTTATCAAAGAATTACTCAAAATATGTTTAGAAACATGCCTAAATATGCATCAGTAATATTCAATTTAAATAGTAACCATCAAATTAAATCTGCTGTATATAAAAAATAATGAAATTTTTCTTAAAATTTATTTTGATCTTTATTTTTTCTTGTAGTCTCGCTCTCGCAGAAACTTTCAATTCTGCTTTGAAAAGAGCTTATGAAAATAATCCAGAATTAAATGCAGAAAGAGAAAGTATTAATATTTCTGAGGAAGAGTACAAAATTTCGATAAGCTCCTATCTTCCATCAATTACTTTAGAGGGTAGTAAAAGTGAGGAGGACACAGAAAAACTTACCAATAGAGATGGTTCAAATGCTACTATTACTGATGTCGACCCTGAAACAAAATCTATTAAAGTAACACAAACTCTTATTGATTTCGGAAGGGGTGCTGAATTATCAAAAAGTAAAATTGGAATTGATTTAGCTAAAGCAAAACTTAAGAAAAAAGAACAAGATATCTTATATAAAGCTGTAGAGGCCTACACAGGACTAATTTCCTCTAAAGAAAAATTTGTTATCAATTCATCAAATGTAAATTTGTTAGAAAGACAAGCCGAGACTGACAGAATAAGATTAGAAAGAGGAAATATATCTTTATCTGATGTCGCTCAGTCAGAGTCATCATTGGCTGGAGCTCAAGCTAAATTAATCCAAGCAGAGAATGAACTCTTATCTAGTAGATTAAATTATGAAAATATAATTGGAGAATTAAATAATATTGAAAGTTTAGATAAAAGTTCAATTATTGATTTAAACTTACCAAATCAATTGAATGATGCAATTAGTATGTCAAAAAAAAATAATCCCGATTTAATCATCGCAAAACTTGATTATGAGCAATCAAAAAAAGATACGATTAGTGCTAGATCCGATTTAGCTCCAACAGCCAAATTATCTTTTGACAGATCAAAATCGGAAGACTTAAGTTCGACAGTTGATGAAAAGGAAAAAGATGTGTTAAAAGCAACTGTAACTTGGCCTTTCTTTTCTGGGGGAAAAAATTATGCAAATCTAAATAAAAATAAAAGTGCTGAATTACAAAAAAGTTTATTATTAGATAACTCCATTAAAAAAAATCAAACAGATGTTGCTAGCGCTTGGTCATCATATCAATCAAATCAAAGTTTACTAAATTCAGTTCGAGCTCAAGTAGATGCTGCTGAAATAGCAAATGAAGGTATTGTTGCTGAATATAATAGTGGTTCTGATAGAACAACATTAGAGGTTATTCAGTCTAATTCGTTACTATTAAATGCTCAGATTTCATTAGCTGATTCTGAAAGAAATTATATTCTTTCACAGTTTAATCTTTTAAGATCAGTCGGTTTATTGACAAGCGATTATCTAAAAATCCAATAAGTATTGACCTTTTTTGTAAGATTTAAAATAGATCTTGCCAATGAGAACAAAATGTGTACATTTATTTTATGATTCGAGTGTTAAAAAAATTAAAAAAAAGGGCTAAAAATGACGAAAAATAACCTAAAGGTAGTTAAATCTACCAAAGATCAAGAAATGGATATTAAAGAAAAAAACAAAGCATTAGATGCTGCGATCAGTCAAATAACAGACAACTTTGGAAAAGGTTCAGTTATGAAGCTTGGCGAAAAAAGAGCCATGGATATTGAGTCAATATCTACAGGTTCTTTGAGTTTAGATCTAGCTTTGGGAATAGGTGGATTACCTAAAGGAAGAATTATTGAGGTTTATGGACCAGAGTCTTCAGGAAAAACAACATTAGCATTACAAGTAGTTGCTGAAGCTCAAAAAGCGGGCGGAATTTGTGCATTCGTTGATGCAGAGCATGCTTTAGATCCAGTTTATGCAAAAAAATTAGGTGTTAATACTGAGGAGCTTTTAATTTCACAACCAGATGCTGGTGAACAAGCTTTAGAAATTGCTGATACACTAGTAAAATCAGGCTCTATTTCAGTTATCGTAATTGATTCTGTTGCAGCTTTAACTCCAAAAGCTGAAATTGAAGGTGAGATGGGCGATCACCATGTTGGTCTTCAATCAAGATTAATGAGTCAGGCTTTAAGAAAATTAACTGGTTCAATTTCAAATACAAACACAATGATGATTTTCATTAACCAAATTAGAATGAAAATTGGAGTTATGTTTGGAAGTCCAGAAACAACATCAGGTGGTAACGCACTTAAGTTTTATTCATCTGTAAGAATGGATATTAGAAGAATTGGTGCCATCAAAGATAAAGACGAAATTATCGGTAACACTACAAGAGTAAAAGTAGTTAAGAATAAAGTTGCACCACCATTTAAAGTTGTTGAGTTTGATTTGATGTATGGAAGAGGTATTAGCAAAATGGGTGAGTTAGTCGATCTAGGTGCTAAAGCTGACATCATTGAAAAATCAGGAGCATGGTATGCTTATAAAGGTGAAAAAATAGGTCAAGGTAGAGAAAACGCAAAAACTTATCTTGCACAAAACCCTAAAGTTGCTGCAGAAATAGAAATGGCAATTAGAGAAAAAGCTGGTGTGATTTCAAAGAAAATTGAAGGAAATCCATTAAGTCCTGAAAAAATTGAAAAGGAGAAGAAAGTAGCCGAAAAAGAAGAGGCTGCAAAAGAGACTGCTCCTTCTAAAAAGAACTAGAATTAAAGGTCATCTTTAAATTATAAAGGCGCTTACTATAAGCGCCTTTCCCCCTTATCGTTATCTAGACATAGAACAAAAAAGCTGTATTTTAAAAATATGGCGGACAAATCATTAAATGGAATAAGAAGCACCTTTCTTAAATATTTCGAGAAAAACGATCATAAGATTGTTGAATCTAGTAATTTAGTTCCAAATAACGATCCAACCTTAATGTTTGCCAATTCTGGAATGGTCCAGTTTAAAAATGTATTCACTGGGTTAGAAAAAAGAGATTATCAAAGGGCTACTACATCTCAAAAATGTGTTAGGGCAGGTGGTAAACATAATGATTTAGAAAATGTTGGTTATACACCGAGACACCATACTTTCTTTGAAATGTTAGGTAACTTTTCTTTTGGGGATTATTTTAAAGAAAGAGGAATTGAACTTGCATGGAATTTAATCACTAAAGATTTTGGTTTAGATAAAAATAGGCTTTATGTAACCGTTTTTCATGAAGATGATGAAGCTTTTAATTTTTGGAAGAAAATAGCGGGTTTTAGTGATGATAGAATTATAAGAATTTCAACATCAGATAACTTCTGGTCAATGGGTGAAACTGGTCCCTGCGGTCCTTGTTCAGAAATATTTTACGATCATGGTGATCATTTAAAAGGTGGATTACCAGGAACTAAAGATCAAGATGGTGACCGTTTTATTGAAATTTGGAATTTGGTCTTTATGCAGTATGAGCAAATTTCAAAAGAAAAAAGAATTGATTTACCAAAACCATCAGTTGATACAGGGATGGGACTCGAGAGAATCGCAGCCCTTTTACAAGGTACACATGATAATTATCAAACTGATCATTTTAAAAAATTAATAAGTTCGATATCTGAGGTAACAAAAGTTAAACAAGAAGATAAAAACATATCCAGTTTTAGAGTAATTGCCGATCACTTAAGAGCAAGCTCATTTCTTTTGGCCGAAGGAGTTTTACCATCAAACGAAGGTCGTGGATATGTTCTAAGAAGAATTATGAGAAGAGGAATGAGGCATTCTCATTTGTTAGGATCTAAAGAACCAATTTTTTATAAAATTTTTGACTCGTTAAAAAATGAGATGTCAGGAAATTACCCAGAGCTTGAAAGATCTCAATCTTTAATCAAAGAAACCTTAAGGATGGAAGAAGAAAAATTTTTAGATTTACTTGATAGAGGTATCAAAATTTTAAATGATGAAATTGCAAAAATCGATAAAGTTTTACCTGGTGATGTCGCATTTAAACTATACGACACTTATGGTTTTCCATTAGATCTTACTGAAGACATATTAAAGAATAAATCTTTGAAAGTTGATCAACAGAAGTTTGTTGAATTAATGAAAAAAAGTAAAGAGATTGCAAAAAAGAATTGGAAAGGTTCTGGTGATAGTTCTGAAGAAGCAATTTGGTTTTCAATTAAAGACAAGACTGGTCCAACAGAATTTTTAGGTTATGAGTCTAATCAGTCTGAGGGTGTTGTGTTAAACTTAATTAAAGATAACAAAGAAATAAAATCTTTATCCTCTGGGCAAGAAGGAATGATCATTACAAATCAAACCCCGTTTTATGGCGAGTCAGGAGGACAACTTGGAGATAAAGGTAAAATTGTTTCTGGTAATTCTGTTTTTGAAGTAGATGATACACAAAAAAAACTTGGAGACTTATTTGTTCATTACGGATCTTTGAAAACTGGAGAAATAAAAATTAATGATGTGGTGGAAATGAAAATAGACATAGAGAGAAGAGATAACTTAAAAGCTTACCATTCTGCTACTCACTTGCTCCATGAGTCACTAAGAAGAACCTTAGGTAAACATGTTATGCAAAAAGGATCATTAGTTGCACCTGACAGACTAAGATTTGACTTCAGTCATATGAAACCAATTACCAATGAGGAGTTAGAGACTATCGATAAGTTGGTTAATGAATATGTTTCAAATAGTTCTGAGGTAACAACAAGAATTATGACACCAAAAGCCGCTATTGAAAAAGGGGCCTTAGCTTTTTTTGGTGAAAAGTATGGTGAAGAAGTTCGTGTAGTTTCAATGGGTAAAGAAAAAGAAGCTTATTTTTCAACAGAATTGTGTGGAGGAACTCATGTCAAAAATACGGGAGATATTGGAAAATTTAAAACAGTAAGTCAATCATCTATAGCTGCGGGAGTAAGAAGGGTAGAGGCTTTAAGAGACAGTCAACTAGAAGAATATATTAAAAATAGAGAAAAAATGTCATCATTATCAATTCAGAAAGATGAAGAGACCATAAAAGAATTATCAGCTCAGATAATAAAGCTTGGTGGCAAACCAAATATTGAAAATGAAAATCTTAACGAACTTATAAAAAATCTTACCAGACAGCTTGAACAATTAAATGTTAGTTCAGTTCTTAAAGATAAAACAAAAAATATTATAAAAGATCAAGAAATCAATAAAATTAAAGTTAGATTTCAAAAAGTTAAAGATTTGCCGCCAAAAGATTTAAGAAAATTAGTTGATAGTGGTAAAAAAGAATTAGGTGAAGGTATTGTAGTTATATTCGCAAGTAGTGATGGTAAAGTTGGTTTAGGGGTTGGTATAACTAATAAATTAATTGACAAGTATGATGCGGTAAAATTTGTAAAATTAGGTTCTGAAATCATTGGTGGAAAAGGTGGCGGTGGAAGAAAAGATTTTGCTCAAGCAGGTGGACAAGACCAAAACAAAATTGACGAGGCTTTTGAAAAAATTAAGTCTCTAATTTAATTTTTTCTTAAGATTATTATCAATCGCATCTAAAAATTGATTGGTTGTGAGATATTTACTTGATGGACCAACTAATATTGCAAGGTCTTTAGTCATTGATCCACTTTCAACGCAATTGATACAAACTTGTTCAAGAGTATTTGCAAATTTTATTAATTCATTATTTCCATCTAATTTACCCCTATGAGCTAAACCTCTAGTCCAAGCAAATATTGAAGCGATCGGATTTGTTGAAGTTTCTTTTCCTTGTTGGTGTAAACGATAGTGTCTAGTCACAGTCCCGTGTGCAGCCTCAGCTTCCATAATTTTCCCATCTGGTGTCAACAATGTGCTTGTCATTAATCCTAATGATCCATAACCTTGGGCCATGGTATCAGATTGGACATCACCATCATAATTTTTACAAGCCCAAATATATTTTCCACTCCATTTCATTGCACACGCAACCATATCATCAATTAGTCTATGTTCGTAGGTTAAATTATGTTTCTCAAAATCTTTTTTATATTCTTTATCAAAAACTTCTTGAAATATATCTTTAAATCTTCCGTCATATTTTTTTAAAATAGTATTTTTTGTAGACATATAAACTGGCCACTTTTTTATCAGCCCATAACTAAAACAAGATCTTGCAAAGTCTTCTATTGATTTATCCAAATTATACATTGATAACGCAACCCCAGGCCCGGTAAAATTAAATACTTCATATTTAATTTCATCTTTACCATCCTCTGAAGTCCATTTTACTTCCATTTTACCTTTTCCAGGAACTTTAAAGTCAGTGGCACGGTACTGATCACCAAAGGCATGTCTTCCAATAACAACAGGTTCAGTCCATGATGGAACTAATTTTGGAATATTTGAACAAATTATTGGTTCTCTAAAAACAGTCCCACCGATAATATTTCTGATAGTACCATTTGGAGATCTCCACATTTTTTTTAAATTAAACTCTTTCACCCTTGCCTCGTCAGGAGTTATGGTTGCACATTTTATGCCTACCCCAATTTTTTTGATTGCGTTTGCTGAGTCTATTGTAATTTGATCGTTGGTATTATCTCTGCTTTTCATACCAAGGTCATAATATTCTATGCCAAGATCTAGATATGGGAGAATTAATTTATTTTTAATAAATTCCCAGATGATTCTAGTCATCTCATCCCCATCTAACTCAACAACAGGGTTTTTAATGTTAATTTTACTCACTTATTTATATATATCTTATTAATTGAATTTCGCGATTTTATATACATATTAATGAAAAATTATCAAATAGAAGAATATGTTTAGCAAGATATTTCCAAAAATTCACGTTGAGGGCTATAAGTTTTTAGTTATCTCAGGAATAATCACAATAGTCTTTTATATTTTTAGTGATTTTTTAGCTTTACTCGGTCTTCTATTAACAATTTGGGTTTATTATTTTTTTAGAGATCCTGAAAGAATTACCATTGATGATGACAATTACCTGGTGAGCCCAGCTGATGGAGAGGTTATTAAAGTTGAAGAAGTAGATGGACCAAAGGAGCTTAACTTAGAAAACAAAAGATTTAAAAAAATAAGTATTTTTATGAATGTGTTTGATTGTCATGTAAATAGAACCCCTTGCGCTGGAAAGATTGAGGAAATTTTGTATAAACCAGGAAAATTTTTGAACGCTTCTTTTGACAAAGCTAGCGAAGATAATGAGAGAAATTATTATAAAATTAAAGACAATCAAAATAATGATATTATTTTAGTCCAAATTGCTGGTTTAGTAGCTCGAAGAATTGTTTGTGAGGCTAGTAAGGATCAAGAGCTCAAACAAGGAGAAAGAGTTGGGATGATAAGATTTGGAAGTAGAGCTGACATATACTATGAAAATTATGAACCATTAGTAAAAGTTGGTCAAAGAGCTATTTCAGGTGAAACGTTATTAGCTAAGAAATAACATGGAACAACCAAAAAATAATTTAAAATTAGTGGCAGATAAAAAAAAAGCCAGGATGATTTTGCCAAATATGCTTACGTTGATTGGTGTTTGCATAGGTTTAACATCAATTAGATTTGCTTTAGATGGAAGATTTGAATTCGCTATAATAGCAATTATTTTTGCCGCTTTAATTGATGGTCTTGATGGAAGGATTGCTAGGTTGATTAAAGGTACATCAAAAGTTGGTAAAGAACTAGACTCACTTACAGATATGATTAGTTTTGGTGTTGCTCCAGCTTTTATAATGTATTTTTGGAAGTTAAATTCATTAGGTCGTTTTGGCTGGTTACTTTGTTTAGTATTTGTAATTTGTGTAGCATTGAGGCTAGCAAGATTTAATGTTAATTCAAATCAAGAACCCTCTTGGAGGGATAATTTTTTTGAAGGAGTTCCATCACCAGCAGGTGGAATTTTAGTTTTGACTCCACTGATTATAAGCTTAAGTGGATTTAATTTCATAAAATTAAACTCTGATTTAATTGTTCCAATATTTTTTGTTGTAACATCTTTTTTACTAATAAGTAAATTTCCAAGTTACTCTTTCAAAAAGATAGTTATACCACGAAGAACTACAATATTTTTATTATTTGGGATTGTTTTATTTTTTGGATTATTGCTGATCTATACTTTTAACGTAATAGCAATTAGCACTTTAGTTTATTTAACTTTGTTACCAGTGAGCTATTTTCATTATCAAAAAATTAAAAAAAAACATGAAAAGGACAAAATTCAGGACGAAGATGACCTTGAAGACGTACTTTAATGAAAAAAAATGTAATTGTTTCATTAGCTGATTCTAATTATTTTCCTTTATTAGAAGAATTAATAGCATCAATTAAAAGGTTCAAGGGTAGTGATAATGTTGCTATTTGCATTTTAGATGCAGGTTTGACTAATGAACAAAAAGAAAAATTAAATAAAACAGTAGATGAAATTAAAAGTGCTGAATGGGACATAAAAGTCCCTAAACATAAAATCAATGGCAAAGAGTGGCTAAAAAGTCAGGTATCAAGGGCATTTTTACCAAAATATTTTCCTGATTATGAAAAATACCTTTGGATAGATTGTGACGCTTGGGTTAATGACTGGAAATGTATAGATTTATATTTTAAGGCGTGCGAGAATGGAAAGTTAGGAATTACTCAAACGATAGGTCCTGGGTATAAAGTTACTTCAAAAGTGAATTGGCTCCTTGGAAAATTAGCTGTAATTAAATCACAAAACTTTAAACATGCTGTTAAATCAGGAATTAACTATAAAGATTCAAGAAAATTAGCCTTTGCACCTCATATCAATATTGGTGTTTTCTCTCTTGAAAAAAATTCTAAAGGATGGATATCCTGGCAAAATAATTTAACCAAGACATTAAAATCTGGAAATATTTTTGGATCAGAGGGTTTAGCTATTAATATGTCTGTCTACATTGATAATTTAGACACTGAATTTTTACCATTGAATTGCAACTGGATTACAAGCAATCTACTTCCAAAATATGATGATGAACAAAAAACTTTTGTAGAGCCTTATTTACCTAATTATAAAATTGGCATAATTCATCTAGCTGCTGGAATTTGGAAAGATGGTAAAGATATGAGGCAAGACAAAAGTATAAAAATTGAAATAGAAAATTTACAAAATAAAAAAATCTTAAAAAGTCTAAGATATAATTAATTGAAGAAAAATAAAATTTCAAAAAATTGGATCAATAAACAAAAACGAGATATATATGTACGTAAATCTAAAGTTGACGGATACAGAGCAAGATCAGCTTATAAATTAATTGAAATTAATGAAAAGTTTAAAATATTTCAAAATGAAATGTCAGTTTTAGATATTGGCGCAGCTCCTGGGAGCTGGTCCCAGTATGTTTCTAAAGTTGTAAAAAATGGAACTTTGATTTCAATTGATCTAAAAAAAATGGAGAATATACAAAACTCTATTCAAATAGAGGGCGATTTTACTGATTTCAAGATTCAATCTAAGATTAAAAAATACTTTAAAGATGAAATTAATGTTGTTTTGTCTGATATGGCAGTTAATACAACTGGAATAAAAAATTTAGATGCAATTCAAACTGGTGAATTGTGCAAAGAAGCAATGATATTTGCTAAAGATTTTCTGTCTAAAAAGGGCATTTTTGTTTCTAAAATATTTATGGGAAGTTCTTTTAATGAAATTGTCGCACTTGGAAAAAAGATTTTCAAAGAAGTGAAGATTTTTAAACCTAAGTCGAGTCGAAAAGATTCAAAGGAAAGTTTTATAATCTGTAAAAATCTTAGATAGATACTTTTATTTTAAAAGGAATCATATAT
Source organism: uncultured Pelagibacteraceae bacterium (assembly GCA_902635975.1). GTDB lineage: Bacteria > Pseudomonadota > Alphaproteobacteria > Pelagibacterales > Pelagibacteraceae > Pelagibacter. Next base: position 21,852 of record CACPQC010000007.1, on the reverse strand, counting down.
AAATGATTATGGTTCCTATAAAAGAAGCACTAACCTTTGATGATGTTACTTTAGCTCCTAAGTACTCAGAAGTATTGCCATCCGAAGTTGACACTAGTATCAAGCTAACTAAATTTTTGAAACTTAAAATACCACTTTTATCTTCGGCAATGGATACAGTAACAGAAAGTAAAATGGCTATTGCAATAGCAAAAGCTGGTGGTTTAGGAATAATTCACAGAAATTTAGACGTAAAGAAACAAGTTAGTGAAGTTAAAAAAGTAAAAAAATTGAGTTTATTAGTTGGTGCTGCCGTTGGCGCAGGTCCTAGAGAAGTCAAAAGAGCTGAAGCACTGTTAAAAGAAAATTTAGATATGATTGTTGTTGATACAGCTCATGGTCATAGCAAAAAAGTTTTTGAAATAATAAGTTTCATAAAAAAGAAAAAAAATAAAAAAACAGCTTTATGTGCCGGGAATATAGCTACACCAGAAGCAGCAAAATTTCTACTTAAAGCAGGAGTTGATGTAATTAAAGTTGGTATTGGTCCCGGTTCAATCTGCACAACAAGATTAGTGGCAGGTATAGGAGTTCCTCAATTGAGCGCAATTTTAAATGTAAGAGGAGGCATTAAAAATAAAAATGTAAAAATTATTTCTGATGGAGGAATAAAGTACTCTGGCGACCTTGCTAAAGCTTTTGCAGCAGGGGCAGATGCAGTGATGATAGGTTCATTATTTGCAGGAACAGATGAAACTCCAGGCAAACTTATAAAAAAAAATGGAAAATTATATAAAAGCTTCAGAGGAATGGGTTCTGTTGGGGCAATGAATAAAGGATCAGCTGATAGATATTTTCAATCAAAACAAAAGGATCAATCTAAGTATGTACCTGAGGGAGTTGAGGGACTGGCAAAATATAAGGGTAAAGTTGATAAAATTATTTTTAAATTAGTTGGTGGTTTAAGATCCTCTATGGGTTATCTTGGGTCTAAGCAAATAAAATATTTAAGAAGTAAACCACAATTTGTAAAAATTACAAAAGCTGGATTTTATGAAAGCATGGTCCATAATGTTGATGTTATTAAAAGTGATAGAAAGTACTAATGAAAAAAATTTCTAAATTAATTTTGCTGCTTTATTTTTCATTGAATACTTTTAGCCATTCTTATGCAGAAGAAAATTTTTTTAACAAAGGATTGAAATTATACAAAGATAAAAAATATGAGGATGCTCGATTTATGTTTGAGAGGGGAATTGTATTTAATCCAAAAGACTCTAATTCATATCTTTATTTGGCAAAAATTTATAATCATCAAGATGATCAAGATAAAGAAGAAAAAAATTTGGATGCGACATTGCTTATAGAACCTGGCAACGAGGAAGCCTTACTAATGTCTATGAAAATTGCTCTAAAAAGATCTAATTATTCAAAGGTAAAAGAATTATCTAAAACTTTTTCTAAAGTTTGTAAAAAATTATGTGCTAAAAATAAAGATATTCAAGAGACACTTGCAAATATAGAACCTAAAAATAATGAGTCTTGATAAAAACTTGAACAAGATTTTAATTATAGATTTTGGTTCACAATTTACTCAATTAATAGCTAGAAGAATTAGAGAGTTGGGAGTTTTTTCAGAAATAATAAGTCATAAAAAAATTAAAAACAAAGATATTAACGAGTCAATTAAAGGAATAATTTTATCAGGCGGCCCTTTAAATGTTTATCAAATCAACAGATACACGTTTGACAAAAAAATTATTGAAAATCAAATACCAATTTTAGGCATATGTTTTGGCCATCAAATACTTTCAAAGCTAAGCGGAGGTAAGGTAAAACAATCCAAACACAGAGAGTTTGGTTTAGTTCATATAAAAAAAAAAAATAATAGTATTTTAACTCAAAATTTTTTTGATAAACAAAATAAAAACAGAGTATGGATGAGTCATGCTGATCAGGTTTCAAAGTTACCTAAAAATTTTAAAGTTATAGCTTCAAGCAATAATTCTAAATTTGCAATTATTGAAAATAAAAAAAAAAATTTTTATGGTGTACAATTTCATCCAGAGGTTACACACACGGAAAATGGAAAAAAATTAATAAAAAATTTTGTATTTTTGATCTGTAAGATTAAAAAAAATTGGTCTCTTAAAGATCAAAAGATTAAATTAATAAAAGAAGTTCAAGAAATAGCTGGCACTAATAAAGTTATATGTGCTTTATCTGGTGGTGTTGATAGTAGTGTTGTTGCTCAATTACTAAATAAAGCAATTGGTAAGAAATTATTTTGTGTATTTGTTAATACTGGCCTTCTCAGAAAAAATGAGGAAATACAAGTAGTAAAAACCTTTAAAAAAAAACTTAAAATAAACCTTATCTACGTTAATGCAGAAAAAGAATTTTTAAGAAAACTCCATAACGTCTCAGACCCAGAGAAAAAGAGAAAAATAATTGGAAATTTATTTATTAAGATTTTTGAAAGATACGCAAAAAAAATAAAAAACGTAAAGTTTTTAGCTCAAGGAACGCTTTACCCAGATCTCATTGAAAGCAAATCAGTAACTGGCAGCCAGACATCTAAAATTAAATCTCATCATAATGTAGGTGGTTTGCCAAAAAAAATGAAATTAAAACTTATAGAACCTCTTAAATTCTTATTTAAAGACGAAGTAAGAAAATTAGGATTAGAATTAAATCTTAGTAACGAAATTATCTCTAGACATCCTTTTCCAGGCCCAGGCTTAGCAATCAGAATGCCAGGAACCATTACTAAAGAAAAAATCAAGATATTAAAAGAGGCTGATAACTATTTTATCCAAGCTCTAAAGGATCACAATTTATATAATAAAATTTGGCAAGCTTATGCAGCTTTACTTCCAGTAAAAACAGTTGGAGTAATGGGTGATAATAGAACTTACGAATATTTATGTTTATTAAGAGCTATTACATCAGAGGACGGAATGACAGCTGATTTTTTTGATTTTAAAAAAACATTTATTCAAAAGATTTCCAATAAAATTGTAAATAGCATAAGAGGTATAAATAGAGTAGTTTATGATGTTACATCAAAACCACCGAGCACTATTGAACTTGAATGAATAAGATTAAAAAAATAATTGATAAAAAAAATAAATCTAAAATTGTTTGCCTGACAGCTTATTCAAAAAATATGGCAGAGGAGTTAGATAAGTATGTTGATATTGTTTTAGTTGGAGATTCGCTTGGATCAGTACTATACAATTATTCAACCACTAGAAAAGTTACACTGACAGAGATGATAAATCATTCTAAAAGTGTAAGGACTGGGGTTAAAAAAAGTTTAATGGTAGTTGATATGCCATTTAATACTTATGCAAACAAAAATTTAGCGTTAAAGAATGCTAAAAAAATTATTAAAACGACAAAGTGTGATGCCGTTAAACTAGAGGGAGGAAAAAAAATTATCAATCAGGTGAAGTTTTTAATTAAAAATAAGATACCAGTAATGGGCCATCTTGGATTGTTACCTCAATCTGCTAAAGGTAAATTTAAATCTAAAGGAAAAACACCTAAAGAGATCAATCAACTTATTAATGATGCTGTATTACTTCAAAAAACTGGTGTGTTTGCAATAGTTTTAGAGTGTATTAAGTCATCAATAGCAAAACAAATAACAAAAAGTTTAAAAATTCCAACAATTGGTATTGGTTCGTCTGTTTATTGTGATGGTCAAGTGTTAGTTACTGATGATTTAATTGGTTTAAATCAAACAAAAATTAAATTTGTTAAAAGATTTGTAAACGTAAAAAAATATATTAAGGCAGGAATAAGGAAATTTGCTTCAGAGGTGAGATCAAAGAAATATCCAACAAAAAAATATTCTTATTAAAAGTATTTTTTAAATTGATCGTTTATCGAAAGTATTTCTAAGTCAACAAGTCCACCTATAACTAATTGTATTGCAACTAATAAAATAAATCCTAAACCAATATATGCAATCCATAAATGCCTTTGAATATAGTTTGCTAAATAAGTGGCCATTGCTCCAGTAAGAATTACTGATAATACTAATCCAAAAATCATAAAACCAAAATTACCTTTTGCAGCTCCTACAACACCAATAACATTATCAAAACTAATTGTAATATCCGCAAACAAAACTTTATAAACACTTTGTATATAGGAAGGTTCTTTTGATTTTTTGGTTGGAGATTTAATCTTTTTAATTTCAAATAGGTCTTTTCTAAGATCATTTACGATCCAAATAAGTAGTAAACCTCCTAAAATCTTTATAAAATAAAATTCAAATAAATAGGTAGCAAACAACGCAAAAACAATTTTAAAAATTAAAGCTCCTGCAACTCCCCACAAAATTATTTGCCTTCTGTGTTTTGGAGCAAAATTTGCAGCAATCAAACCAATAATGATCGCATTATCCGCTGCCAAGATTATATCAATAAAAATAATCTGAACTAATATGAGAGCTTCTTCTAACAAAGTAATAACATTGTATAAAATATTATTAATTATTCAATCAAAAGTAGTATAATTTTTTTATTGATAATTATTTTAATACATAATGAAATACTATTAAAAAAAATGGAGGTTAAATGAAATTTTTGAAATACTTATCTATTATTTTAGTTTCATCAATTTTGTCAATAAATCATGCACTCCCAGAAAAATGGGACATGGCTCTTGCATATGGAGCTGGAAATTTTCATTCTGCTAATGCAACAGAATTTGCAAAAAATGTTACTGAAAAAAGTGGAGGTAAACTAACAATTGTAACTCACCCTGGAGGTTCTTTATTCAAAGGTGGAGAAATCTTTAGGGCTGTGAGAACTGGTCAGGCACAGATTGGTGAAAGATTTATGTCAGCTTTAGGGAAAGAGGATCCACTTTTAGAAGTAGACTCTCAACCTTTCTTAGCAACTTCATATTCTGATGCTATGAAATTATATAAAGCTTCGAAAGCAGAAATAATTAAGGGATTAGACAAAAAAGGCTTAGTATTCCTTTATGCTGTACCATGGCCAGCACAAGGTTTGTATAGTAAAAAAGAGATTAATTCGATAGCTGACCTAAAAGGTCTAAAGTTTAGAGCTTATAATTCTGCAACTATTAGAATAGCTGAATTAACTGGAATGGCTCCAACAAAAATTGAAGCTGCGGAAATTAGCCAGGCATTTTCAACAGGAGCAGTTGAAAGTATGATCACATCACCAACTACTGGAAAAAATTCTAAAATCTGGGAGAATGGTGTGAAATATTTTTATGATATTGCAGCTTGGTTTCCAAAAAATATGGTTATCGTAAATAAAGATGCTTGGAATAAATTAGATGAAGCCACTAAAGATTTGGTTATGAAACAAGCAGCTTTAGCTGAAAGAAAAGGTTGGCAATTATCTAAACAAGGAAATGTTGGTGATAAAAAAGCCTTAGCTGATGCAGGTATGATAGTTGGAAAAGTAAATGCACCTCTGAAAGCTCATTTTGAAAAGGTAGGTGAGACTATGGCTAATGAGTGGTCTCAAAAAGCTGGATCAAGAGGGGCTGCTGTTTTAGCAAGCTATAAATAATTTCAATTTAAAATTAAGGCCACTTATATTTCTTTAGTGGCCTTAAACTTTTATGTTAAAATCATTAAATAAAAATTTAAATAAACTTTACAAATTTTCTGGTTACGTTGCTGCAATCTTTTTGATTTTAGTAGCAGTTTTTATACTTATTGGTATATGTTCCAGAATATTTGGCTTTTATATTAGAGGCTTAGCAGAGTACTCTGGCTATTGTATGGCTTCAGCATCTTTTTTTGCTTTAGCATATACATTTGTTGAGGATGGCCATATTCGAATTACCCTTTTTTTAGAAAGATTATCAGGACTAAAAAAAAAAGTTGTTGAAATTTGGTGTTTAGGGGTGGCGAGTTTTTTCTCTGGCTATTTAGCATTTTACTTTGTTAAAATGTTAATTATTTCTTACAAATTTCAAGAGAGAAGCGAGGGTGCAGATGAAATTCTTATATGGATACCTCAATCGAGCGTGGCAATTGGGTCAATAATATTTTTCATAAGTGTTTTACATCATTTCATTTTAATAAACAAAAAAACAAAATGACCGAAATACTCTTAACAATATTCTTTATTAGTGTTTTATTATTTTTTTTAGGTTCTGGCATTTGGGTAGCTATAAGTATGATAGGTGTTTCAGCAATTGGAATGATGTTATTCACTTCAAGACCTGTAGGTGATGCTATGGCTACAACAATTTGGGGAACCTCATCCTCTTGGACACTTACAGCCTTACCTCTATTTGTATGGATGGGAGAAATTTTATTTAGGACAAAACTATCTGAAAATCTATTTAAAGGGCTCTCACCATGGATGCAAAAATTACCAGGAGGCTTGATTCATGTAAATATAGTTGGATGCGCTTTATTTGCTGCAATATCAGGTTCTTCTGCAGCAACTGTTGCGACTGTCGGAAAAATGTCAATCCCAGAATTAAGAAAAAGAAAATATCCTGAAAAAATTTTACTTGGTAGTTTAGCAGGTTCAGGAACTCTTGGTTTACTAATTCCTCCTTCAATTATCTTAATTATTTATGGTGTTGCTGTTCAAGAGTCTATAGCTAAATTATTTATTGCAGGAATTATTCCAGGAATAATGATTGCATTAATATTCATGTCTTACGTAATTATATGGTCATTAATCAATAAGAAGACCATGCCAAAAATTTTAGAAGAATATTCATTTATTGATAAAATTAAAAGATCTAAACAACTTTTGCCCGTAATAATTTTGATATTAGCTGTTATTGGTTCTATATACACTGGTATAGCGACTGCCACGGAGGCTGCATCGTTAGGTGTTTTAGGAGCATTACTTTTATCTTATTTTCAAAAAAGCCTAACTGTTGAAACTTTTAAATCCTCTTTGTTAGGTGCAACTAAAACATCTTGTATGATTGCATTTATTTTAGCAGGCTCAACTTTTTTATCTTTAGCTATGGGTTTTACAGGATTGCCAAGAAATCTAGCTCTTTGGATTCAAAATATGGAATTATCACCTTATGTTTTAATTTTTGTTTTGATGCTTTTTTATATAATTCTAGGTATGTTTTTAGATGGGATTTCAGCCGTGGTACTAACTATGGCTATAATAGAACCTATGATCCGTCAGGCTGGTTTCGACATGATTTGGTTTGGTATTTTTTTAGTTATCGTAGTTGAAATGGCACAAATTACTCCACCAGTAGGTTTTAACTTATTTGTACTCCAAGGAATGGCAAATAAAGATATGGGATATATTGCTAAAAGTGCGTTCCCACTATTTTTATTAATGGTGTTGGCAGTAATTTTAGTTGTGATTTTCCCTGAAATTGCCTTATGGATGCCAGAACAAATGATTAAAAATATAAATTAATATTTAGATTTTTCTCCAGCGATTACGGCTTTTAGTTGATCGTACTCTTCACAATTACAACCTTTTAAAACCTCTAATCTTTCAACTGCCAGATTATGTCTATTAGTGGCAACATATAGTTCGCCAAGATATTCATTTATACCTTTATGGTTTGGATTAATTGATAAGCCTTGAAGATAATATTTTTCGCCCATTTCAAAATCACCTAGTTTTCTTGTTGTAAAACCCAAATAATTTAAAGTATCTGCTTTGTTAGGTTTTTTAGCATTTGATTTTATTAAAAGTTTTTGTGCTTTTAAGTATCTCTCTTTTGCTTTGTCTAATTTACCTTTTTTTTCGTGCTTCTTTGCTATTTTAATGTGTGAAACGGCCTTATCATAATTTGTTTTTACAGCTGCACTAGATCCACCTTCGCCATCTGAACCTGCAGCGTTTACATTTACCATTAAAAATAAATATGTGATTGTTGTAATTATAATTTTTTTAATCATTTTTAAATTTCTCCATTTTATTTAAAGCTATAACTTTTAACCCATTATTCAACAAGTTTTCCTTAACCGCTTTTGCAGTATTTAATGAGCTTATGTTATCTCCATGTATGCAAACAGAGTCAATTTCACAAGGTATTTGTTTCCCACTGTGACAATTAAGAGCCTGATTTTTTACCATGCTTAATACATGTTTTTTTGCTAATTCGGGATCAGTAATTAAAGCATTGGGTTTCTTTCTTGAAACTAGGTTACCATCGTCTTCATAATTTCGATCTGCAAATATTTCACAGGCGATTTTCATATCTAACTTTTTAGCAGCTTGTTCCATTTTAGATCCAGTTGGCACTAAATAAATTAATTCTGGATTTATACTTTTGATTACTTTTGCCAATATAGTCGCTAAATTGATATCTTCGCACGCCATATTATTTAAAGCACCATGAGGTTTTATATGAGTAACATTTTCGCCATGGTGAGATGAAATTTCTTGAAGAATTTCATATTGATCAATTATTAATTTTTCTATCTCAGAAGAAGATAAATTCATTCGTTCTCTACCAAAGTTTTCAGGATCATTGAAAGATGGATGCGCTCCAATACTAACACCATTTTTTTTTGATATTTCTATAACCTTATTCATAGTTTCCTTATCACCTGCATGATAACCACATGCTATGTTTGCTGAATTGACTATTTTGAGTAAGTCAGGATCATGCTTATTAGAATGATGTTTAGATTTTTCGCCTAAATCACAATTTATATTAATTTCAATACTCACTATTCTTAAGTATAACATGGCATGATAAAAAATATATCAAATCTTGGTGACGCAGCTTTATATTGTGATTTTGGTAAAGAGGTAAATAGAGAGACTAATACTCAAGTAATAAAATATTTTAAAACTATTAAAAAAAAAAGTATTTTAGGGGTTAATAATATTACACCGTCATATAATAAATTAATTATCTCTTTTGATCTTAAAAAAATTAATTTTAATAAACTTAAGAAGATTATTGATAATATTGAAATTACAAAAAGCAATAATATTCAAAATAAAAAATTTGAGATTCCTGTTTGTTGTGAAAAAGAATTTTCCTTAGATATAAAAAGATTAGAAGAAATACTTAAAATTAAAAGGGAAAAAATTTATGAAAATTTTTTCGAAAAAGAATTTTTCTGCTATATGACAGGTTTTATTGCAGGAATGCCTTTTCTTGGCGATTTAGAGGAAAATCTTAGAGCAAAACGTCTTGATACACCTAGAGTTAAGGTCCCAAAAGGTGCAATTGGTTTAACGGAGCAATTTGCGAATATATACACATTTGAAAGTCCTGGGGGCTGGAACATAATTGGTAATACTCCGTTAAATATTTTTGATAATTCTAAAGAAAAAGAACCTAACTTAATCAATCCAGGTGATTTAGTTATATTCAAAAGAATTACTAAAGAGAAATATCAAAATTATCATGAATAAAAATTATTTTGAAATTATAAGAGCTGGTATTAATTCAACGTTCCAAGATCTTGGAAGAAACCACCTCTATCATATAGGAATCCCATTCAGTGGAGCTATGGATAATAGAAATTATTTATTAGCGAACAAATTAACAGGCAACAATCATAACCATCCAGTGATAGAATTTGCTTATCAAGGCCCTCATTTGAAATATTACGGGAGCCCGATAAATATCGCTATCACTGGAGATGTGAGTTTTAAAATTAAAAAAGGTGATAATTTAATTGATGGAAAATGTTACCAATCTTTTATTTTAGAAAATAATGACGAGCTAGATATTATATCAACTAATAAATCTGTATATGGTTATCTATCAATAAGCGGTACATTTGATTTAAAATTTCAATGGTCTAGTTGTTCAACAAATACTAAAGCAAACATAGGTTCTAATGGGGGAAAAAAAATTGGTATTGGCCAAAAATTTAGTATTAAACAAATAAATAATGATTTTTCAAAAAAAAGGCTAGTTTATATAAATTCAAAAATTGAAAAAATTAGAGTGTTACGAGGTACAAACTTTAATTATTTTTCTGACGAAGCCAAAAAAATGTTTTTTGAAAAAGAATTTACAGTATCAAAACTTTCTGACAGAATGGGAATGCGTTTAGAAGGTCCAAAAATTGAAAATATAATTGATACAAACATTAAATCAGAGGGGCTTGTAAAGGGTGTGATACAAATTACCTCTGATGGTAATCCGATCATTATGCTTTCAGACCATGGAACGATTGGAGGCTATCCAAAGATTGGGGTAATAATTAGCGCAGATTATGATAAGTTAGTCCAATTGCCCCCAGGTTCTAGAATAAGATTCCAACAAGTCGAGTTATCTGATGCAGAAAATTTATTTAAATTATATGAAATGGAAACACAAAATTTGATTTATCAAATAAAATGAACTTTATTAAAAATTTACCTGGACCATTCTTAATTTTTTTAGGAGCATTAAGTTTAAGTTCAGGAGGATTAATTGTAAAATCTTTTGAGGGTGCAACTTTATGGCAAATCTTATTTTGGCGTTCTTTATTTTTTACTTTAACAGTTTTATCATTTTTGATTATTAGCTACAAAAAACAAACTTTGAAATCTTTTTATATTTCAGGGTTACCAGGTTTCATTGGCGGTGTAATTTTATCTATTGGTTTTTGTGGATACGTTTTTGCGATGTACAATACCACAGTAGCGAATACTAATTTTATAATCTCTCTTCAAATATTATTTTTAGCAATATTTGGATATTTTTTTCTCAAAGAAAAAATTAATTTCATCACTTTATTTTCAATAATTTTAGCGATGATAGGTGTATTATTAATGGTTGGTAATTCTCTCTCGCCGGGTGAACTTTCTGGAAACTTAGCTGCTTTTACAATGCCAATTACATTTGCTATTTTAATAATGATAGTCAGAAAATATCCACATGTTGATATGGTGCCAGCACAATTTGTAGCTGGTTTAAGTTCGTGTGTCATAGGTTTTTTTCTTTCAACAAAAATTATGATTTCACCTCATGATATTTTTTTAGGATTTTTAGCAGGTTGTTTTCAAGTTGGATTTGGCTTCATTTTTATAACTATTGGTGCAAGGACAACACCCTCAGCAATGGTTGGAATAATTATGTTATCGGAGTCTGTTTTGGGACCATTTTGGGCATTTATATTTATAAGTGAAACTCCATCATTGTTTGCTTTAATAGGAGGTTCAACCATTCTTATTGCAGTATTATTACAGTTTTACTCACTTTTAAATAAAAGAAATAAAAATATTTCTATCTAATTAAATAATTTGAATGTTATTGTTTTGAGAAAAAACCTTATTGCATAAATTAAATGTACAGACGATCTTTCTGTTCCATAAAAAGTTTTTATTGGAATTTCTCTAATGTGTTTTTTTTCCGATATTAATTTGAGCCTTAAATCAATATCAAAACAAAAATTGTTGTCTAAATTTTTAAAAGTTTCTTTATCAATTAATTTTAAATTGTATGCCCAATACCCAGTATGACAATCTGTAAATTTGGTATCATTCAAAAAGTTAAATATTCCGGTTAAGAAAATATTGCCAATAAATTTGTAAAATGGCATTTTTCCCTTTATTGCATCCATTTTATTTGTCATTCTAGAACCAACGGTGGCATTTAAATTTTTACTTTTAATTAAATTTTCGATCATTATAGATGAGTATTTTGGGTCATACTGATTATCTCCGTGGATCATTACGGCATAAGAAAATCTATTTTTGTAAGCGTAATTTATACATTTCTTAATATTAGCTCCATATCCAACATTTTTCTTATTAAAGTTCACCAATACTTTTGATTTGTATTTTTTTTTAATTTGTTTGATGTAATTAATAGTATCATCTTTAGAGTCATCATCGCTTATATAGATTTTAAAATTTTTATTCTTAAAGTATCTGAATGGAATTTTTTGCACTACCTTTTTAACTCTATAAGATGCTTTATATGTAATTATAAAAATTAAGATTTTATCTTTCATGCATTTTTGTGGTATATAAAATATAATGATACGTTTCAAAGAAAATAACTACAATAAAATATTTGTAGGATTATCAAATTTGATTAGATATATTTGTGGGGGTGATCGATTAAATAGAATAACCAAAATTGTTGATGAATTACTTACCCAGACCTATTTAAAAAAGAATAGAAAACTCAAAATTCTTGATTTTGGATGTGGCTCAATGGAAATATCAAAAAAAATTCAAAACAAAAATTACGTTAAACAAATAGTTGGATCAGATATTTTTAAATACAGATACGTTTCAAACAAATTAGTTTATGTTGATTATGATGAACTATTCAAAAAAAAGGAAAAATTTGATATTATATTCATAGTTGATGTGCTACATCATATAGGAGTCGATGATGCTCACAAAACAATAAGAAAATTATCTAAATTATCTGATAACATTATTATTAAGGATCATTTTGAACATGGCTATCTATCAAGACAGTTATTACGATTTGTTGATTTTTATGCAAATTATGGATACGGAGTAAATATACCAAATAAATATTTCGATAAAATTTCATGGAAAAAAACTCTTACAAAATCAAATTATAGAGAAATTTTTCATAATAAAAACTTTCAACAACATGATGGATTGTTCAATTTTATATTAAATAAAAAACATCATTTCGTGTCTTTAATTGTAGCAAATGAGTAAATCTAATAAATTATTTTTTTTAGGTACATTGCTATTTATAAGCATAATATTTGCATATATTTTTTCTGAAGACTCACTGGGCGGAGCACGAAATGATTATCTTTTTCATGAAAAATTTATAATTTTATTTGCTGAAGATTTTAAAGATACTTTCATTAATTATGGACAAGGTGAATTATATGCGAGAAATTCCCCTGTTTTTTATATTGTTTTATCTTTTTTTTATAAAAGTGGAATAAGTTTAGATGCAATAAGATATTTAAATGTTATTTCAATTCCATTATTTATTTTAACTTTTCACAACTGTCTTAAAATTTTATTTAAGAATATCAGTAGTTCTTTACTACTTTTTTTTTCATTTGTCCTTTTTTTATCTCCCACAATTAGGAGCTTGGCTGTTTGGCCATATCCAATATTATATGGTTTTATTTTATTTTTATTTTCAATTAAATTTTATCTTAAGTTCTATGACAAAAAAAAAAATAAACTAAATGAGGCTTTTAAAAATACATTTTTTTTGTCATTAGCTTCTTATATAACGCCTAATTTTAGTGTATTTGTAATTTTTTTTTTATATAAATTTTATTTAGAATATAAAAATTCAAAATATTTTTTATATATCCTAGCATTAAATTTTTTGCTAGCGTTTCCAGCTTTATTTTATTACTTCATCAATGATTTTTATTTATTTCGCTATTCTGTGGGTGAAATTAGCTTAAATATTAAATTGAATATATTTAATAAAATAATAATTATATCTTCTTTAATCTTTTTTTATCTCATTCCATTTATTAATAAAAAAATAATTTATCAAATAATTGATACTTTTAAGAATATTAAAAAAGAATATTTTTTAATAATATTTTTTTTAGTGTGTATCTACTTTTTTAATTTCCCATCTGGATTTTTTGGAGGGGGAATTTTCTATCATTTGTCACAGGGTATAATTGGAAACAACTTTTTATTATACATAGTTTTTGGTTTATCATTAATTTTGTTTAGAGCAATAAAATTGATAAATGTTAACAATATTTTATTGTTTATTTGTATGATTTTATATAATCTACAAGTCTCTATATACCATAAATACTTCGACCCACTTCTTTTGTTTATTTTAATATTTTTAGTATTTAATAATAAAATAAAAAATGAAAAAACCTTCGTTGGAATTATAAAAAAATTTTATGTTCTTTATTCAATTCTTTTAGGTATGAGTTTTTATAAAGTTACCTTTTTATAAAGATTTTGAACACTTAGTAAACTATTATCAAGTTTATATCCTCCCAAACCATTCATCGCAAATACCTGGCTCTATTTTCAATATCCGGTAAGTACTCGATTTATAAAAATCATTAATAAAATTAAAACTTAATAACTTATTTTAAATATCAGAGAATTTATCTAAAATTTTTGCAAACAATTGTAAAAAAAGCATAAATAAATTTGAATATTTAATTATTTACGCTAGTATTATGTATACGGGAGAGACTACAATTTTATTGTAGCGCCGAAGGAGCAACCACCCAGGAATCTCTCAGGCAAAGAGGACCGTAGTGTATTAACTCTGGAAAGAGATTAAGTTCTCGCCGACGGAGCAAAACTCTCAGGCAAATATACAGATGGGTATAATAACAATGAGTTAATATGGACACAAAAAAAACATCGCTTTACAAATTACATCAAGATTGTAATGCAAAGTTTGTAGAATTTGCAGGCTATCAAATGCCAATTCAATACTCTGAAGGTATTGTAGAGGAACACAAGTTCACAAGAAATCATTCTGGTATTTTTGATGTTTCACATATGGGTCAATTATTCATTTATGGCGATGATGAACTAATTAAAGATTTAGAAAAAATTTTTCCATTGGATTTGGAAAATTTGAAACTAAATCATTCTAAGTATAGCTTTTTAATGGATAAAGATGCTGGGATACAAGATGATTTAATAATTACAAAAATTAGAGAGGGTTTTTTGATAATTCTTAATGCAGCATGTAAAAACGATGATTTCAAAATTTTAAAGGACTTATTAAACGAAAAATACAAAATGGTTTTAGATGAAAATAGATCTTTAATAGCAATTCAGGGACCTAAATCATCACAAATCCTAAATGAAGTTATTAATAAGGTAAAAGATTTAAATTTTATGTCTGGTAATTGGTTCTTATTTGATAATCAGAAAGTATACATTACTCGATCTGGATATACAGGTGAAGATGGTTTTGAGATATCAATCCTAAATAATTTTGCAGATAAATTAACTAGAGAATTGATTGAAAAAGGTTCCAAACTTGTGGGTTTAGGAGCAAGAGACACTTTAAGGTTAGAAGCTGGCTTGTGTTTGTATGGTCACGATCTTGATAAAGATAAAACCCCAGTGGAAGCAAACTTAAAATGGGCAATTTCAAAAGAGAGAATATCCAAAGGAGACTTTATTGGTTCAGACATTATTATTAAACAATTGAACAATGGTGTTACAAAAATTAGAGTTGGAATAAAACCTGAGGGAAGAATAATTGCTAGAGAAAAAACAAAAATATTTAATCAATCAGATGTTCATATTGGAGAAATTACCAGTGGAACATTTGGCCCAACTGTTAATGGACCTGTAGCGATGGGCTATGTAGAAAATGAATTTTCAAAAAAAAATACTAAAGTATTTTTAGAGGTAAGAGGTAAAAAATATGCAGCAAGTATATGTAGTTTACCGTTTTATAAAAAAAGTTATGTAAAAGGAGCAAATTAATGACCGAAGTGAAATATTCTAAAGAACACGAATGGATAAAATTAGAGGGCGATGTAGCTACAATCGGCATAACAAAACATGCAACAGAAATGCTGGGAGATATTGTATTTGCAGAGCTTCCAGAAAAAGGTTCTAGTGTAGAAAAAGATGGGACAGCAGGTGTTGTTGAGTCGACAAAGGCTGCTAGCGACGTATATACACCAGTAAGTGGTGAGGTAGTTGATACTAATCAAGCTATTGTAGACGATCCCTCAAAGATAAATCAAGATCCAGAAAACAGTGCGTGGTTTTTTAAATTAAAGATTAAAGATGTATCAGAAATGGAGTCTTTAATGAACAAAGAAGATTACGATAAGTTTGCAAAGGAGAACGCTTAATAATGTTACACAATTCGCAAAAAGATTTTTTAAAAAGACATATTGGTCCTTCTGAAGAGGAACAATTAAAGATGATTAAAAAATTGGATTATAAATCACTGGATGATTTAATAGACAATACCGTTCCTGAAAAAATCCAATTTAAGGGTGAATTAAATATTGGTAAGACGAATTCAGAATATGAAGCTTTAAGAAAATTAAAAGCAATTTCAAAAAAAAACCAAATTTACTCAAACTTTCTAGGAATGGGCTATTATGGAACATATACACCATATGTAATCTTAAGGAATATATTAGAAAATCCAGGATGGTATACGTCCTACACACCTTATCAACCAGAAGTAGCTCAAGGTAGATTGGAAATGCTATTAAATTTTCAACAAATGATAGTTGATTTTACTGGAATGGATATTGCAAATGCGTCCCTACTAGATGAAGGTACAGCAGCTGCAGAGGCTATGGGTTTAAGTCATAGACTAAATAAAAGTGATAGTAATTTAGTCTTTGTCTCAGAAAATTGTCATCCACAAACAATTGATGTCATTCAAACAAGGGCAGAGCCAATGGGTCTAAAAGTTCTTGTTGGAAACGAGGACAAAGTTATAGAACAATTAAAAGAGGATATTGTTTGTGGAATTTTACAGTACCCTGGGACCTTGGGTGATATTAAAGATCCTAGTGAAGCAATAAGTAAAATTCATAAAAAAAACGGCAAAGCAATTTTAGCATGTGATCTTCTTGCGCTTGCTAAACTAAAAACACCAAGGGAGCTTGGAGCTGATATTGCAGTAGGAAGCTCACAAAGATTTGGTATACCAATGGGTTATGGTGGACCGCATGCAGCCTTTTTTGCAACAAAAGATGAATATAAAAGATCTATGCCAGGAAGAATAGTTGGTGTTTCTGTAGATAGACATGGAAATAAAGCTTATAGATTGTCACTGCAGACTAGAGAGCAGCATATTAGAAGAGACAAAGCTACAAGTAATATTTGTACTGCTCAAGCTTTATTAGCAATTGTTTCAGCAGCATATTGTATTTATCATGGACCAGACGGAATTAAGAATATTTCTGAGAGAGTATCTCAGTTAGCAAAAAATTTTGCTGATAAAATAAAACAGTCTGGCTACGAAATTTATTCAGATTATTTTTTTGATACTGTAACAATTATTACTAAAGAGAAAACTGATCAAATTTTTAAAAATGCTTTGGTTCAAAAAGTTAACATTAGAAAAGTAAATTCAGAAATGCTTGCTGTTTCTTTTGATGAAAAAAAAAATGTTTATAGAGTGAATCAATTATTGAAAATTTTTAATGCAGCAGAATCAATAAAAAAAGAGGATCCTACAGTAAGTTTACCTAATTTACCTGAAAATCTATTAAGAGCTTCAAAGTTTTTAGAACATCCTGTTTTTAATTCATATCATTCAGAAACAGAAATGCTTAGATATCTCAAAAAGTTAGAGGATAAAGATATAGCTCTTAACAGAACTATGATTGCCCTTGGTTCATGCACTATGAAATTAAATGCCACTGCAGAAATGATACCTATCTCTTGGAGAGAATTAGCCGAGCCTCATCCGTTTGTGCCTGTTGAGCAAATGGAAGGATACAGATCATTATTCACTGATCTTAAAAACTGGCTAAGATCAATCACAGGTTTTTCAGGAGTTTCACTTCAGCCAAACGCTGGTGCTCAAGGTGAATACGCAGGATTAATGGTAATTAGAAAATATCATATAGATAGAGGTGATAAAAATAGAAATATATGTTTAATACCTAGCTCTGCTCATGGAACTAATCCTGCAAGTGCTCAAATGGTTGGAATGAAAGTTGTAGTAGTTAATTGTGATAAAGAGGGAAATGTTGACTTTGAGGATTTAAAAAAAAAAACAGAGCTGCATTCTGAAAATCTTGGAGCATTGATGGTAACATATCCATCTACCCATGGAGTTTTTGAAGAGAAAATCACGGATATATGTGACTTAATTCATAAAAATGGAGGTCAGGTCTATATGGATGGAGCAAATTTAAATGCTTTAGTTGGAATTGCAAAACCAGGAAATTTTGGTCCTGATGTTTGTCACATAAACTTACATAAAACATTTTGTATTCCACATGGTGGAGGCGGACCTGGTATGGGCCCTATTGCATGTAGAAAACACTTACAAGCCTATCTGCCTAATCATCCAGTTGTAAAAGATTGTGGACCTGCAACTGGAATAGGAGCGGTTTCAGCAGCTCCTTGGGGCAGCTCAAGTATTTTATCAATTTCTTGGATGTATATTAAAATGATGGGTTCCGAAGGATTAAAACTTGCAACAAAAATTGCTATTTTAAATGCAAATTATATTGCTAATAGACTTAAAAATCACTTTCCAATTCTGTATAAAGGATCAAAAGGTAATGTTGCACATGAATGCATTATTGATATTAGAAAGATTAAATCAGAAACAGGTGTAACTGAAGAGGATATAGCTAAAAGACTGATAGACTTTGGTTTTCATGCACCAACAATGTCGTGGCCAGTGGCTGGAACAATGATGATAGAACCTACTGAAAGTGAAAGCTTATCTGAACTTGATAGATTTTGTGATACTTTGATTAAAATAAAACAAGAAATAGATCATATTAAATCTGGTAAATTTGATAAAGTTGATAACCCAATTAAAAATGCTCCTCATACTGACACTGAACTTGCATCAAACGACTGGGAACACAAATATTCTCGAGAAGAAGCAGCCTATCCAGCTAAATTTTTACGAACAAATAAATTTTGGCCACCAGTAGCAAGAGTCGACAATGTTTATGGTGACAAAAATATTTTTTGTACATGTCCAAGTATGGATGAGTTTAAAGAAGACGCAGCTTAATTAATGAAAATCGCTGTAATTGGTTCTGGTATTTCTGGATTAAGTGCGAGTTATTTTTTATCAAAAAAACACCATGTTGATCTTTTTGAAAAGGAAGATCGCTTTGGAGGACATTCTTATACCATTGATGTTATCGTAAATAAAAAAAGAATTCCTGTTGATATAGGCTTTATAGTTTTTAATCATCTTACATATCCAAATTTAATAAATTTTTTTAATGAAATCGATATTGAAATAGAAAAAAGTGATATGTCATTTTCTGTTTCTGTTGAGGGAACTAATTTTGAATATTGTGGCAAAGGTCTTAAAGGAATTTTTGCTAATAAATCAAATTTTTTAAATATTGAATTTATAAGAATGTTTTTAGAAATATTAAAATTCTATAAATTATGTGACAAAATTTCAAATATTGATCAAGTAATAACTTTAGACGAATTTTTAAAAAAAAATAGATGGTCAAAAAGTTTCATCAATTATCACATTATCCCAATGGTGTCTGCTATCTGGTCAATGCCCCCATATGAAGCCGGAAAAATGCCTATGAATTTTTTTTTAAAATTTTTCCAAAATCATGGGTTGTTCAAACTACGTAATAGACCCCAATGGTATACAGTAGCTCACAGAAGCAAAACATATGTGAATAAAGTATTATCTAAAATAAGTGGTGAGTATTTTAAAAACTACAAGATAAATTCAATTAAAAGAGTTTCATCGGGAGCTCAAGTTTACTATGGAGGTGCTAATGAATTTTTTGATTATGATAAAGTTATTTTAGCTACTCATGCAGATGAAGCACTATCCCTCATCAAAAATCCCACTGACCAAGAAATAAAAACTTTATCTAATTTTGATTACAAAAAAAATCTTGCAGTTTTACATTGTGATGAGAGTACAATGCCAAAAAATAAAAAAGTTTGGTCATCATGGAATACTTACGTTGATCCAAAAAACTTAAACAAAAGTTCATTAACTTATTGGTTAAACCTTTTACAAAATATTAATTGTGAAAAGAATATTTTTCTCACACTAAATCCCTTAAAAGAAATTCCAAATGAAAAAATTTATAAAAAAATTGAATTTACTCACCCTTATTATGATCAAAAAGCCTTACATAATCAAAAAAATTTAAAAAATATTCAAAATAAGGAAAATTTATTGTTTTGTGGTAGTTATTTTGGTTATGGTTTTCATGAAGATGGAATAAAGTCCTCTATTGAAATGCTCAAAAACTTAAATGAATAGCTCAATTTATAACGGCACAGTAATTCATAAGAGATTTAAACCAAAAAATCATTACTTTAAATACAGCGTATTTTCATTATTAATAGATTTATCTGAATTAGAAAGTCTAGACAAAAAAATCAATTTTTTTTCGTATAATAAATTTAATCTCATTAGTTTTTTTGAAAAAGATCATGGTGATAGAGACGGTTCGTCCTTAATTGAATGGGTTAAAAAAAATTTAAGTTTAAATAATATTCAATTTGAAGATATTAAGATTAGACTTCTGTGCTATCCAAGGATATTAGGATATGTTTTTAATCCTTTAAGTGTTTTTTATATTTACGACGATAATGAGAAATTAATTTCTATATTATATGAGGTAAAAAACACATTTGATGAGCAGCACACTTACATATTTAAGGTTGAAGAAAATTATAAATTTATTCAACATAATTGCTCTAAAAAATTTCATGTATCACCATTTATAGAAATGAATTGTAATTACTTTTTCAAAAATTTAGAACCTAAGGAAAATCTTTCTATTATTATAAATCAATATGATACCGAGGGTAAAATACTATATGCATCTCAAGATGGCAGAAGAGTAGATTTCAACTCAAAAGAATTACTAAAATCCTACATTAAACATCCATTAATGACGTTTAAGATTATTTCTGCGATACATTTTGAAGCGTTTAAGTTGTGGACTAAAGGAATTAAATACCTAAAGAGAAAATTAAAAATAAAAAATAATGTTACTTTTGAAAGCTAATGAATATAACAAATCTATCAGATAAGATTGTATTTAATAAACTAAAGAATTTAAAATATGGTTTTTTAGAATTAAAAAATCATGACGGTAAAATTTTAAAATTTGGTGATCCAGAATCACCTTTAAGATCAAAAATTATAATAAAAAAGCCTAACTTTACTTTCAACTTGATAAAAAATGGTAGTATTGGATTTGCAGAATCTTATATGCGTGATGAATTTGAAACTGAAAATTTATCTGATCTTATAGAAATCACAGCAAGGAATATAAATGAAATTCATAAATTTTCTGGATTATTAGATTTACCATTGATCAACTTTTTTAGAAATATTTTTATAAAAAACACAAAATATAGAAGTAAACTAAACATTGCAAAACATTATGATTTAGGTAATGAATTTTTTTCTTTATGGCTTGATAAAACATTAACTTACTCAAGTGCAATTTTTGATAAAAAATCAGAAAATTTGTCAGATGCGCAAAACAACAAATATCAAAAATTAATTGATTTAATTCAGCCTAAAAATGGTGATAGAGTTTTAGAGATTGGTTGCGGATGGGGAGGTTTTGCGGAATATTTTGGTAAGAAATACGATGCAAAATTAGATTGTATTACCATCTCAAAAAAACAATATGAATATGCCAAACAAAGAATTTATAAATGTGGTTTAAATGAGAAAGTTAAAGTTGAGATTAAAGATTATAGAGACATAAATTATAAATATAATTCAATCGCTTCAATTGAAATGATTGAAGCAGTCGGACAAAATTATTTAGCGAGTTATTTTACAACTTTAAAAAACAATTTATCAAGTAATGGAACTGCAGCTATTCAAGCTATCACAATAGATGACTCGCTTTTTCAAAGATACAAAAATAAACAGGATTTTATTCAGAAATATATTTTTCCAGGTGGATTTCTACCAAATAAAAATAGTATTGATAAATATATATCTCAAAATGATTTAACAATTAAATCTTATGAATCCTATGCAGACCATTATTCAAACACTCTTTCTATGTGGAGAGATGAATTTATCAATAAATGGGACTTAATCAAAAAACAGGGATTTGACTTAACTTTCAAAAGAATGTGGGAATTTTACTTATGCTATTGTGAAGCAGGATTTAAATCTAAAAATATTGACTTAATTCAGTTTTCTTTACAAAACAAATAAATAAGAGGTGATTTATGAAATTCTCTAAATTAATCAAATCAATTTTATTGATAATTCCTTTAATCTTAATTACAAGCTGTTCAAAAAATAGTTCAATGAAAC
>CACPQC010000006.1 GCA_902635975.1 uncultured Pelagibacteraceae bacterium | reverse complement strand
AAGTCATAAATTTTAATATAAAAGAGGCTTTAAATATTTGCCAGTATAGCTTTCATGTACTTTACATATCTCCTCTGGTTTCCCCTCAGCAATAATTTTTCCGCCTTTAACACCTCCTTCAGGGCCCATATCAACTATATAATCAGCGGTTTTAATCACATCCAAATTATGCTCTATAACAACTACCGTATTACCTAAGGCCACAAAAGTATGCAAAATTTCAAGTAACTTCTTAATATCGTGCTGATGAAGACCTGTTGTCGGCTCGTCCAGGATGTACATTGTTCTTCCAGTGGATCTTTTAGATAATTCTTTTGCAAGCTTGATTCTTTGAGCTTCTCCTCCCGATAGAGTTGTCGCTTGTTGTCCTATTTTGATATATCCTAAACCAACTTTTTTTAGAGTTAACAACTTAGTTTTTATATTTGAAATATTTTCAAAATATTCACATCCCTCATCAACAGTCATATTTAAAACATCAGCAATACTTTTGTCTTTAAATTTAATTTCTAAAGTTTCTCGGTTATAACGAGTGCCTTTACATTCATCACATTGAATATAAACATCAGGAAGAAAGTGCATTTCATAAGTAATAACACCATCTCCTTCACAAGCCTCACATCTACCTCCTCTAACGTTAAATGAAAATCTTCCTGGTTTATAACCACGCGTCTTTGACTCTGGTAATCCGGTAAACCAGTCTCTGATTGGTCCAAAAGCACCAGTATAAGTTGCTGGATTTGATCTAGGAGTTCTTCCAATGGGTGATTGATCAATATCTATTATCTTGTCAATTAATTCAGTTCCCTTGAAACCTTTAAAAGGTTTTGGAATTTTTCTAGATTTATTATTATTTAAAGTTAAATTTAGAGCGTTATACAAAGTTTGTAATACAAGTGTAGATTTACCACTTCCAGATACACCGGTAACACAGGTTAAACTTCCTAAAGGTATTTTTAAATTAACATTGTCTAAATTATTTCCACTTGCTCCAGTAATTTCTAAAAATCTACCGTTTTTAGCTAATCGTCTTTTAGCAGGGATATTTATTTTAAATTTATTTGAAAGATATTTACCTGTAATACTGTTTTTATTTTGACTTATATCTTGAAATGTCCCCTGAGCAACAACCTCACCTCCTTTATTTCCTGCTTCTGGACCAAGATCAATGATATGATCTGCATTTTCCATTGTTTCAGTGTCGTGCTCTACTACAATTACTGTGTTTCCTAAATCTCTCAATCTTTTTAGAGCATTAATAAGTTTAACATTATCTTTTTGGTGTAAACCAATTGATGGTTCATCTAAAACATAAAGTACACCTGTTAATCCAGATCCTATTTGTGAAGCTAATCTTATTCTTTGAGCCTCACCACCAGACAGTGTTCCGGACTCTCTTGAAAGAGTTAAATAATCTAAACCAACATTTAAAAGAAAATTTAGTCTTTCATTAATTTCTTTCAAGATATGTTCAGCTATTTTAAATTGTCTATTATCAAGCTTATTTTTGAGACTCTCAAACCATTTTGCAGCATCTAATATAGATTTTTCTGTGACTTCACTTATATGCATTCCATCAATTTTTACACAAAGCGCCTCATCTTTTAGTCTATGACCATTACATCTTTCGCATTTTGTGTCAGACTGGTATTGAGCTATTTCCTCTCTTTTCCAATCACTATCAGTTTCAAGATACCTTCTCTCCAAGTTATTGATAACGCCCTCAAATGTCTTTTTATGGGAATATTTTTCGTAGCCATCATCGTATGTAAATTTAATTTCCTCTTCATCTGAACCATATAAGATGATATCTTTGATTTTTTTTGAGAGTTTTGACCATTTATCATCCATTGAGAAACCATAATGTTTTGATAAAGATGTTAATGTTTGTGCATAATATAATGTAGTTGTTTTAGCCCACGGTTCTATTGCACCATCAGCGATACTTTTTTTTTCATTTGGAATTACTAAATTTGGATCAACATTAAGTTTTATGCCTATTCCCTCACATTCTTCACAAGCACCAAAAGGACTATTAAAAGAGAAAAGTCTAGGCTCAATTTCTTCAATTGTAAAACCACTTTCAGGACAAGCAAATTTAGTAGAAAATATTAATTTTTCAGTTTTTCTAAATTTTTTTGGCAAGGTCTCATTTTCAAATTCTACAAAAAGCAAACCATTAGCTAGATTAATTGCTGTTTCAATACCTTCAGCTAATCTATTTCCTAAAGACGAATTCAAAACAATTCTATCTACAAGAATTGATATATCATGTTTAATTTTCTTATTTAATTCAGGAACTTTCTCTATATCATAAAGAATTTCGTCAATCTTAATTTTTCTAAAGCCCCTTTTTTTATACCCTAAAATTTCTTTCTTATATTCTCCCTTGCGCCCTCTAACAATTGGTGCATAAAGATAGATGGTTGATTTTTTTGGTAAGGTTTTAATTTTGTCAACTATTTGAGTTACGGTTTGTGATTCTATTGGTTTACCTGTAAAAGGTGAATAAGGAATTCCTGCTCTTGCATACAAAACTCTCATGTAATCATAAATCTCTGTAACAGTTGCAACAGTAGATCTTGGATTTTTTGAGGTATTTTTTTGCTCAATGGATATAGCAGGGCTTAATCCTTCAATCAAATCCACATTTGGTTTTTTCATTTTATCTAAGAATTGTCTGGCATAGGCAGATAAACTTTCAACATATCTTCTTTGGCCTTCTGCATAAACTGTGTCAAAGGCTAAAGAAGATTTTCCCGAGCCAGATAGACCTGTTATTACAACAAATTTGTCTTTAGGAATCTCTAAAGAAATATTCTTCAAATTATGTTCTTTAGCTCCCTTAATAACTATCTTTTTAATCATAATTTTTGTTGCTTTGACTTAATAAAATTATTATTCAGAGTAAATTGTGGTATAAATCCTATAAATTAAAATAACAAATATTAAAATATTATGGCTGGCAGTTTAAATAAAGTACTTTTAATTGGTCGTTTGGGCGCAGATCCTGAGATTAAACAAATGGTTAACGGAAAAAATGTAGCTAGGTTAAGCTTAGCAACAAGCCAAACTTGGAAAGATAAAAATACAGGTGAAAAAAAAGAAAAAACAGAGTGGCACCGTATAGTTGTATTTAATGAGGGATTAGTGAATGTTGTGCAACAATATTTAAAAAAAGGAGCGCAAATTTATGTTGAGGGTCAAATCGCGACCAGGAAATGGAAAGACGAACAATCTGGTCAAGATAAATTTTCCACAGAGATAGTTATTCAAGGTTATAATTCATCTCTTACAATGTTAGGAGGCGGCAATTCTGGAGGAGGAATTGCTAACGACAATACACAGTCTTCTAAAAATAATGAGGAAATGTCTCAAATATCGAATGATATGGATGACGATATTCCCTTTTAAACTTTATGGAAAAATCAGAAACTTCTAAAGATCAAAATATAAAACTAATTTCCGTTCATGATGAGATGAGCTCATCTTATCTCTCTTATGCAATGAGCGTTATAGTAAGTAGAGCTTTGCCAGATATAAGAGATGGATTAAAGCCAGTTCATAGAAGAATATTATATGCAATGTATAAGGGTGGCTATGATTGGTCGAAACAATTTAGAAAATCTGCTAGAATAGTTGGAGATGTTATTGGTAAATATCATCCTCATGGTGACCAATCTGTATATGATGCATTAGTAAGGATGGTTCAAGACTTTTCAATGAGTCTTCCATTAGTTGATGGCCAAGGTAATTTTGGGTCTATAGATGGCGATCCAGCTGCGGCAATGAGATATACTGAAACACGATTGTCTAAAGTCTCTCAATTTTTGATTGATGATATAGAAAAAAATACAATTGATTTCAAAAGTAATTATGATGAAACAGAAAGAGAACCAACTGTTTTACCAGCACAATTTCCAAATTTATTGGTCAATGGTGCGGGTGGTATCGCAGTTGGAATGGCAACAAGTATACCTCCGCATAATTTAGGAGAGGTTATTGATGGAACATTAGCTTTAATCGAAAATAAAGATATTAAGATTAAAGATCTTATGAAACACATTCCTGGTCCAGATTTTCCTACAGGAGGGGTAGTAATAGGCAAAGATATAATCAAGCAAGGCTATAATAAAGGCAGAGGATCTTTCAAAATAAGAGGTGAAATAACAATTGAAAGTTTAAAAAATAATAGAGAAAGATTGGTTATAACTTCTATACCATATCAAGTGAATAAATCAGTTTTAAATGAGAGAATAGCTCAGTTAGTTCGAGAAAAGAAAATAGAGGGCATTAGAGACATAAGAGATGAGTCAAATAGAGAAGGTATTAGAGTTTCAATAGATTTGAGAAGTGGAGTTGAGCCAGAAACAGTAAAAAGACAATTGTATAAAAATACACAGATAGAGAGTTCTTTTGGTTTTAATACTTTAGCCATAGTAGATGGAAAACCAGAAACATGTAATCTAAAAGATTTTCTTTCAAGTTTTTTAAATTTTAGAGAAGATGTAGTAATTAAAAAAACAAAATTTGATTTAAGCAAGGCTGAGGATAGAGCTCATATTTTAATAGGTCTTTCAGTATCAGTTGAAAATTTAGATAAAGTTATAAAGATTATTAGAAATTCAAAAAATCCTGAAGAGGCAAAAATATCTATTTCAAAAACTAAGTGGAAAATTAACAAATCTAAAAAATTAATTTCATTAGTAGAAGATAAAAGTAAAAAAGATATTTATAATCTATCTGAGGAACAAGTTAATGCTATTTTAGAACTAAGATTGCAAAAACTTACCGCTTTAGGAATTAACGAAATAGAAGTTGAGATAAAAAAACTGGCTGAGCTAATTTCAAAATATAAAAAGATAATTTCGTCTAAAAAAGAATTATTAAAAGTAATTAGTGAGGAATTAAAAACAATTAAAGATAAATATTCTACTCCTAGAAGAACAAAAATTATTGATGCAGTGCTCAACTATGACATAGAGGAAACTATTCAAAAACAATCAGTTATAATAACCGTAACATTACAAGGTTATATAAAAAGAGGATCTTTAAATAATCTAAAGACTCAAAAAAGGGGCGGCAAGGGTAAGACTGGCATAACAACCAGAAACGAAGACTCAGTAATTCAAACTTTGTCTGTAAATACCCATACATCTATGCTTTTCTTTTCTACAGAAGGTTTGGTATATAGGTTAAAAGCTTGGAAAATTCCTGAAGGCTCAGCTTCTTCCAAGGGAAAATCTTTATTTAACATTTTACCCTTAAAAAATCATCAATCTATAAGCTCTATAATGCCATTTCCTGATGATAGTAATAGCTTAAAAGATTTTCAAATAGTCTTTGCAACTTCTAAAGGAAAAATTAGAAAAAATAGTTTGGAGGATTTTTCATCAATCAATGCTTCTGGAAAGATTGCTATGAAACTCGACAGTAACGATAAGATAGTAGGAGTTAAAATTTGCAAAGATGATCAAGATATTATTTTAAGCACAAAATTTGGTAAATGTATAAGATTTGAATCTAAAAAACTGAGGATATTTAAAGGTAGATCCTCTAAAGGAATTAAAGGTCTTGAATTAGCACCAAATGATGAAATTGTATCATTATCAATTATTGATAATGATAAAATTAAAAAAAGCACTAAAAATGGTAAAGATGAAAAATCTGAATTAAAGGCTACTGAAAAATTTATTTTATCAATTACAGAAAATGGTTTCGGCAAGAAAACATCTCATAAAGATTACAGGGTTACCAATAGAGGTGGAAAGGGGATAATTGGAATTGTAAATTCACCAAGAAATGGGAATATAGCCTCTTCATTTCCAGTCTTTGAGGGTGATGAAATTATGATATCGACAAACAAAGGAAGAGTAATAAGAGTTGCAGTTAAAGAAATTAGAACAGCTGGTAGAAACACTCAAGGGGTAAGGATAATTAAACTTTCGGGTGATGAAAAAGTTGTTTCATCAATAAAGATTGATGATAATTTGATATAATGCCAAAAGTTGCTATTTATCCGGGTACCTTTGATCCAATAACCTTTGGACATATTGATGTTATAAAAAAATCTTTAAAATTATTTGATAAATTAGTTGTTGGTGTGTCAGACAGTGAAAACAAAAACTATCTTTTCAACCCTTTTGAGAGAATAGAAATTGTCAAAAAAGCTCTTTTTTCAGATCTAAAATTAGATAAAAAAAAAATAGTTGTAGTTTCTTTTTCTTCCTTAACTACCGATTTATGTAAAAAATATAAATCCAATATTATTTTAAGAGGTTTGAGGGCAGTTTCAGATTTTGAATATGAATTTCAATTGGCAGGCATGAATCGGAAGCTCAATAACAAGATTGAGACAATTTTTTTAATGTCTGATGTAGA
The DNA here is from genome assembly GCA_902635975.1 of uncultured Pelagibacteraceae bacterium. GTDB lineage: Bacteria > Pseudomonadota > Alphaproteobacteria > Pelagibacterales > Pelagibacteraceae > Pelagibacter. The sequence goes on along the minus strand of CACPQC010000006.1, from coordinate 28,992 downwards.
AAATCAGATAATTTCATCTAAATTTGTCAAAGAAATTGTCAAACTAAAAGGTGATATAAAAAAGTTTACTACAAAAAGTACAATTAAATCTTTAAAAGAAAAATATGAATAAGCTTTTTCTAAAAATATTATTTATTTTTTCTTTATTAATCAATCAAACAATAGCACAGGAGAATATTATGATTTTAAAATTAAAAGATGGAGATGTAAAAATTGAATTATTTCCAGATGTTGCACCAAATCACGTAAATAGAATAAAAGAATTAGCCAACTCTGGGAAATATGACAATGTTGTTTTTCATAGAGTAATAGATGGCTTTATGGCACAAACCGGTGATGTTCAATTTGGCAAATCAGACTCAAATAATTTTGATCTAAATAGAGCTGGTATGGGTGGATCAGATTTGCCTGATCTAAAACAAGAGTTTAGTAGTCTACCTCATGATAGAGGAACTTTATCAATGGCTCGTTCATCTGATCCTAATAGTGCGAATAGTCAATTCTTTATTTGTTTTAAACCCGCTCCTTTTTTAGATAGACAATATACAGTTTTTGGAAAAGTTATTGAAGGCATGGAGTTTGTTGATAAAATTAAAAGAGGCGATGAAAACAATAATGGTTCAGTTTCTGATCCTGACAAAATAGTTAGTTTTAAATCCTTATAAACTTTAATTAATTTGAAAAAATTTGCCTTTAAAGTTTTAGCTAATGATAATTTTGCAAGATCAGGGTTAATCGAAACACATAGAGGAAATATTAATACACCAGCTTTCATGCCAGTCGGTACCCAAGCGACTGTTAAGGCTTGTACAATTAGAGATATTAAAAAAACTGGTTCAGAAATTATTCTCTCTAATACTTATCATTTAATGATTAGACCAGGTGTAGACCGTGTTAAAAATGCTGGAGGATTACATAAATTTATGAATTGTGATCTTCCTATTTTAACAGACTCTGGTGGTTTTCAAGTTATGTCTTTATCTAAATTAAATAAAATTGATAGAGAAAAGGGTGCAATTTTTAATTCACATGTTGATGGGAAAAAATTTAGTTTAAGTCCAGAGGAAAGTATCAAAATTCAATTGGGTTTAGATTCTGATATTGTAATGATTATGGATGAATGCCCTAAAAAAAGTAATGACTATAATTTGATAAAAGACTCTATGAATTTGTCGTTATATTGGGCGAAAAGATCAAAAAAAGCTTTTGGTAATAATCCGCACAAAGCTTTATTTGGAATAGTACAAGGAGGTTTATTCAAAGATTTAAGACTTGAATCGTTAAATTCCCTAATTGAAATTGGTTTTGATGGATACGCGCTTGGTGGCTTAGCAGTTGGGGAAACTCAAAAAGAGATGTTTCAAGTTTTAGATGATGTTAAATCAAATCTACCCGAGCTAAAACCTAGATATTTGATGGGTGTTGGGACTCCTTCTGACATTTTAGGAGCAGTTAAAAGGGGTATTGATATGTTTGATTGTGTTTTACCGACAAGATCAGGAAGAACAGGTTTAGCCTTTACTTGGAATGGTAGAGTTAATGTTAAAAATAAAAAATATCAAAATGATAATTCTCCACTAGACAAAGATTGTGACAATTTAGAATTAAACAAATATTCTTTGAATTATTTAAATCATCTTTTCAATACTAATGAAATTCTTGCATCAATGATTCTAACATTACATAATATTAATTTTTATCAAGAATTGATGAGATCAATTAGATCAAATATACAAAAAGGTACCTTTGACAAATTTCACGATAAATACATAGATAAGTTGTAAATTTTGGTAAAAAATTTGTCAAAAATGTCATTTGAAATATGTAAATTTATCTATATATAAGCTTCAATCCTTTAAATTTTGGGCCCTTAGCTCAGTTGGTAGAGCAATTCCCTTTTAAGATAGTGTACACCACGTTTTTTGTGCATTTAGTGCGGTTAAACACCATTTTAAAAGCAGTGTGCGAGGTTTGTGCATAGGATATTGTGTGCAGATTCCGTGTGCAAAAGTGCACACAAGAATCCACAGTGCACTTTTGTAAAACTTTGTGCACACTATGCAGAACAAATTGTAAAAACAATTAGAACAAAAAAAATAACACTGCATTTATCAACGTTTTTAGAAGGCATGTGTGCTATTCCGTACTTTGCTTTTTATAAAAAATAAAGTATAAAAAAATTGTTTGTGGGCCGTTAGCGCAGTTGGTAGAGCAAATCCCTTTTAAGGATTAGGTCGTTGGTTCGAGTCCAACACGGCTCACCACAAAACACTGGGTTGGTAAACTCATTTCTCAAAAACTTGTAATCCAAAATATAGATGTAGTAAAATTAAAGTCTAAATAAACTAAATAAAAATGTACAAGCACAATGCATAAAAAACAAAAAATTACACTAGCACTTACAGTAAACTTTAATCATAAGTTTACACGTGAACTTTGTGAACAATTAATGCGTATTGTTTTCAGTAAAGCAAATAGAAAACTATATGGCAGAAGGCACAAAGTTATAACTGCTATCGGTAATTTTGAACTAACCAAAACAGATAATACACACGTTCATTATGCGGTTGCTTGTCCATGTAAAGTTATGAGCAAGTTTGTTAAAGTTGTGATCAACACATTGGAAGAAATAGCACCAAGTGCTACAACTTATTTTGATCTGATACACAATGAAAACAATGTGCGAAAATGGTTAGGATACATCGCAAAGAAAAACACGTTACAAGTAGACAGTACAACATCTGTCTAATTATTCGGCAACCGAATTTGATGTAAAGTGTTTGGCAGTTTTACACTGCAATAGTTTACTATTCAAAATATATCCACCGTATCCACTCTGCTCACAACTGTAACAACAATAGAAAGGTAACAAACAATGGACTACTATTACAACGATACCACACTACAAAACACAACAAAGTACTACAACATGACTGACAGTGAGTACAAAAGACTTACCAGTCACATCATAACATTTTACACGACACTTTTAGAAAGAGGAGTTGTCGACGGAAAGAGAGAACCACTGATCAATCTCTACGACAGATTGGAAATTGTAACAAAGGATCGTTACCACAAAAAAAGCAGACTACACGATGAACCAATTTCGATGTTGGATGCACTCTGCGGTATAGTGGCAAAAATCAACAGACGCAAAAACAACGATCTCACCACACGACAGATTGATATGTTCAATCGTATCGTAAAGGACTTCGCAAAAGAGATGATGAAAAATGAGAATGCGTTGGATGCTGAACTGATCAATATGGTGGATGTGGGCGAAAAACACACTGATAACAAGTTTGGAAATGGATTGTTCGAAGTAAGCAGATAGTGTAAATTTCCTTTATGGAAAAAAAACATTATTCGAAAAACATTTGGTGGCAGATAAAAAGTCTAACACCAGTGTTTTGGATATTCGTAGCAATCATTGCCGTTGCTGGCATTAACGTTTGGATATTTGGATAATGCCCAACTGGTGTAACAACAGTATAAAAATAGATGGCGATGAACAAACATTAAAAGAAATTGTAAGTCACCTACTTGATGGAAACTTTTTAAATTACTGTAATCCAATTCCAGCCGAATTAAAAGACACTGAAGCAAATTTAACACCCAACGAACAGTTTATAAAAAAATACGGCTATTCAGACTGGTATGGTTGGTGCGTTGATAACTGGGGCACAAAATGGGACATAAGTGTAAACCAAATAGAATGTAGTTTAAGTGGAGAAACAGAAAAAATTTCCATCGTAGACAGTGAAGAATTTAAAGGACTTAAACATATAAACTTTTGGTTTGAAAGTGCGTGGAGTGCTCCTATTTCTGCATACAATGCACTGTTATTAAAAAAGCCAAATCTCAAATTAACTGCAACATATTATGAAAAAGGATATTGGTTTTGCGGCGTGTACAAGAATGGTGAAGATGATTACAAAGACGAAATACCAAGTAGTGATGATGCATATTGGGAAACCGACAACGGCAAACTTTTGATTGAGTGGACTGGTTTACTAGATGAAATTGCAAACGATGAAGAAAACGAAATAGTAGAATGACAGACAAACCAAAAAAATTTAGATTTATAAAAAAAGTATATTTTAAAGTAGAAGACACTTATTCAGAAGACTTTGAAATGACACAAGACAAGTGGACTGAACTTTATGAATATGCCGAAAGAAATGGTGATGGCAATATTATAAAAGATTTGCCAAAAGAAATGACAACAAACAAAAAAGATTGGGATAAGTTATTCTCTTTATTAATGCAAAGTGATATTGAAAACATAGAAGCACGAACTAATACATTTGAATTACACGATGATGAATTCAGTGAAGTAATTGAAGTAAAAGATTAAACTCTACACTGCACCACACACTCAATTGCGTGTTCAGCAGTATCTATCTTGTCTTGTAGAACTCTACCTATAACTTGTTCAGTAGTTGGATTTTCATTCGGACGTACAACACGTGCAACACCTTTTGTGCTACTCAATACAATTCTGTCGCCTTTACGTGCCAAACCAATAACTCTAACTGGAACTCTGCCAACCATCGCAACAAATGGGTGACTGTCATTGTTGCCAGCCGATGCATTCATCATAAATGCTGGTTGTGTTGATACAACACCAAAAACATTTTCTGACATTTCTTCCGTTGCAGTTGTTACTTCTTCTGTGCCACCGATTGATACAACTGTTCCTTTTTGCATGTAATCGTCAGCCGCATATCTTTCAGCAACGTCAGAATATTGTGCGCCAGTAGCAACACCGTGTATAATGTTTGCTCTTATGTCAACAAGTGTTGATGCAGACATGTTGTCGTTGGCACTTTTAAATGCCGTCCACGCACCACCAGCATTGCCAAAAATTGTAGTGCCGTCATCTGCAAAACTTTCATCCCATGCCCAAAACAAATCTTGTTCAGTTGCAGAAGATAATTCACCTCTGTTTACTTTCAATCCACTGTAAGTAGGCATGCCAGCATTGTTAGAAACATTTCTGTTCAGTTCGATAACATTGTCCTCAACACTTAACGTTGTTGTGTTGATGATCGTCTGTGTGCCATCAACAGTAAGATTACCATGTACTCTTACTCCGTCATCTGTGACAGTCATTTCAGTATTTCCATCAGCAGTTATCGTAACAGTTCCGTTACTGCCACTGTCTGTTACAGTAACATTGGTGTTATTTTGCGATATTGAAGTTGAGGATATTGTTGCGAAACTTAAATTACCACTTCCATCGGTTGCTAAAACTTGATCAGCACTACCATCTGATGAAGGAAATTTCAGTCCGCCTATGTCAATCTTGCCACTTCCAGCAGCATCTAAAATTAAATTATCGTTTGTTCTTGTTGTTGAAATTTTGTTGTCTGCAATCTGTATTGCATCGTTAGAAATATTTCCACTTACTGTGATGTCCGCAGTTGGATTGAATGTGCCAGTCGTTGTAAGTGTGCCAGCAACCGCCAAAGTTTGTCCACTCGGTACAGTTATTGTACTGCCAGTTGAACCGTTAAGTGTATCTACTTTTAATGTACTCATTTATGTTTGCTCCTTATGTATTTACTTAAATCACCCTAAAAGCACTGTTGTTAGAAACAGTGACAGTGACACCACTGTTTATAGTGATGTCGCCGAATGTTACGTAGTTGTGCCCACTCGCAAAATTCAATGTTTGATTTGTTGCGATTGTGTTTTTGTTTGCAAAAAATGGTTGATCGCCAGTCAGTCTTAAAAGTGTTGCACTTTCTATTTCATCTGCTTCTAACTTATAAAGTAATGAACTTGCATTTGTTATGTGCACGTCACCATCAACACTTTCAACTTCAACTTTCGAACTACCACTTTCAATAGTTGATTGGAAAGCAGTGCCACCAGTTGGTGAAACACCAGCATTGATTAAAGTAGTATTTAAAAAACCTTTTGAAACAGCATCTTTGTTGTCAACTGCATCTGCAATATTTGTTATACGATGATCGTTGACACTTATGTTACCAGTGCCGTTTGCTTCTAATACTAAATCAGCATTTGAAGCAGTCGCCTTAATAACGTTGTCTGCAAAATTTATATCGTCAACTGAAACGGAAGTAAGATTGCTTAATGTTAAGTTGCCACTCGTTGTAGATATAGTGTTGCCATTGATGTTGATGTTGTCTGTTTGCAAACTTGATAACGTTCCCAAACTTGTGATGTTAGGTTGTGCGGCAGTCGTCAAAGTGCCAGCAATATTTGTAGCACTGATGTTGCCGTAAACAACGACTTCACCAGTGCCACTCGGTGTCAATGTCAGATTATCATTTGACCGTGTAGCCGAAATATCGTTACCATTGATAGATATTCCGTCTATTTGTAAAGATGTAAGTGTGCCTAAACTTGTAATGTTTGTTTGAGCCGCAGTTGATAAAGTTCCGCCTAATGTTGTTGCCGTAAGTGAACCGTTTACAGTAGTGTTGTCATCAATTGCTAATGTGCCAGTGTCTGAAACAATAGTGTTGCCATTAAGTTGAATGTTGTCGACAGTCAATGCCGTAAGTGTGCCTAAACTTGTGATGTTGGTTTGTGCCGCCGTTGATAAAGTACCAGCAAGTGTTGTTGCTGATAAACTTCCGTTGACGGTTGTGTTGTCATCAATAGCAAGTGTGCCAGTTGATGAAACAATAGTGTTGCCATCTAAATTTATGTTGTCCACTGTTAGAGCAGTTAAAGTGCCCAACGATGTTATGTTTGGTTGTGCCGCAGTCGTAAGTGTACCACTGACATTGCCACTGACAGATAATGAAGCCAATGACAATGAGCCAGTAACTGACAGATTTCCGCCCACTGAAACATCACCACTTGTTGAAATCGTTGAACCTTCAAAACTGTCTGTGACAGTTACGTCGCCGCCACTGTCAAATTTTAAAAATGTATTTGCACGTGATGAAGGTATTGTAAAATCTGTTGGAGCAGAGTCGAAATGATCTACTCTCAAAACTCTGTTCTGTATTTTGTCGTCTGCTTCTTGTAAGCCTTGTGTAATTCTATCAAATTCAGCATTTACAGTTGATGCTAAAAAACTACCACTTTGCTGAAAGTCCGTTTCTCTTGTTATGCTCGTATCTCTTTTTAAAATTATAGTTGCACTTGCAGATGGGGCAGAATTAAAATTTATACTGCCAGTACCACTCGTGCCACTGTTAAAACTTACAGTGTAATCCGTTGTTTTTGATTTAAGTACGTTGTTTACATATACTTCAATTGAATCCTCATCAGCAATATCGAAGTTAAAAGTGAAGCCAGCAGTAGAGGAGTCTGCGGTGTATGTTAATCTATTTGCACTATCAGTGAATGAAGCAACTGTCATTTTTGAATTCCTTTAATGATATTTATTTTTGTTTGGGCAAAAAGTTAGGAAGGCTTTCGTATATAAAGTTGTTATATTTGTTTTGTCCTTTAGTTTTAAGTGCGTTTTTACGCAAACTTTTTTCTCTTTTACGATAACCTTTTGGATCTACTAATTGTGCAAAGTATTCGTGCAGATATTTTCTATATAACATTTTTGTATACCATAATGACTGTGCTGGAACTAAATCTAAAAGTGTTTTTGATGAATTACGCATTAACTTTTGGAAATTATAATCTTCATCATACAAAAACTTAAAACCTTGTACTGGCACGTCTTCAATGATTGAACTTACTTTTATGAAGTCACCAAACAACGGTCCTAATATGTTTGAGGCTTTTCTGTCTGCTGATTGATATTTTGGCTCGCCACCAAAAACTGCTCTTAAAATGTTTTGTCCGCCAGCCAACATGAACAAGTCTGTTACAATACCTAAACCGCCGCCTTGTTGTATTGCTTGTACATAAAATTCGTTGTTGTTTTTGTAAGGTGTTTTGCCAGCCAAAAATTGTTTTAATTGTAAAACTAAACCACCCATAAAAGTTAAAGTAGCAGTTAATGCCGCCGCAGTAGAAACAGTGCTTTTTAAACCTTCTTCTTTGTACATACGCATATAAACTTTTCTAAAAAGTGAGATTGGGTGTGCTTTAAACTGTGTCATTGATTTTATTACTTGTCCGCCAACACCCAACGGATCGTTAAACAGTGCGGCACTGTCTATGTCAAATTGAGAAGGAGTCATTACAAGTGTGTCAACTGCATCGTTCATTGCAGAACTTACTTTTTGTCTTACAGAACTTTTGCCGTATGAAAATTCAAACGTGTCTTCTCTTATTGCGTAAGGATCTAATCTTCCTTTTTCATCTAACGGTTGCTCTCTTAACAATTTTGTCCATTCTGCTTCGCCACCTTTACGTTTGCCACGTATCCCAAACTTTTCTAATTGTGTTCTAAATTTTGGATTTAAATTATCAAACGGTACTTTTGCTTTTATCAATCTACCTAATTCTTGTCCGTATATTCCAGCCGCCATTGCCTTACGTCCTTCAGTCCACCAATTCAAACCACTTAATTTAAAAACTGCGTGTGCAGTTCTAACACTGACTCCTTCTGCTCTTCCAAAATTTGTCAAACTGTCTGACACGTTAAAACGTTCTTGTAATGCACCTAAATAACTTTCAACACCTTCCAACATATAACGTGCATAATCTGACATATCAGATGGTGCTCCGTTTTTTCCAAATTTAAAAACAGATGAAAGTAAATCTGTTGTAGGCAAACCAAATAATTTTCTGCCAGCAATGATCATAACTGGTGTATCTAAAAATGCAGTTATCGTAGCACTACCAAGTTTTGCTGCGGCTTCAAAATTTCTTAACGTTGTAAATCCACTTGCAAGTTTTGACGTTTCGGCAACAATAGGATTTACTTTTCTATCTAAAAATCTTTTTACTGCATCTACTTCGCCTAATTTGCCTTTTGTTCTAAATGCATTTTCATATTTTGGATTTTTTTCTAATTCATCTATAAAACGTCTTACTCCGTTTCTGTAATCTGCACCAAAGTATTGAATAAGTGAAAGTTCACGTGATGTTTCGTTAAAATAGTTCATTAGTAAAACTCTGCTATCTACATCACTAAACTTACGTGATACTGCATTAAAAGTTGCGCCATCTTTAAATGTTAAACTTGGCACTCTGTCTTGTGGCATAGCATTCAATGGTGTTGCTTCTTCACTATCAAATATACCTTTTAATTTAGTGTCGCCTTGTTCTCGCCAGTCTGGTGTGCTCTTTTGTGTGTAGTTGTCGTAAATTCTATTTGCTATTTCTGTTCTGTTTGCAACATCGCCATGTACGTTACTGTCTAAACTTTCTGCAATTTCATTTACAAATTCATCTTTGTTAAGTTTTTTAATCTTATTTTGTGACCATCTTATCTTTATGTTTTGATCTAATAATATGTTGTTGTCACCACTTTGTTTTCTTCTTTCAAACAATTTGTATTTTGCATCAAAAAATTCTTTTGCCATTTTGTATGCATTTACGTTTTTTGTTACAGAATTTACGTTGTTTGGATTTCTAAAAAACACAAAAAACTCTGTTAACATATCGTCAAAGTTCTTTTGATTTTGTATAAAGTTTATTGGATCTTCACCAATCTGTTTTGTTGTCTTTGCCAAAAACTCACCTAATGAATTTTTGAACAAACTTTTTTCAATGCTTTCTAACGGTATGTCCGTTGTGTCATTTGTGTTATAAATCATTCCAATAAATGCACGTTGGTATGCTCTTTGTTTTGAAAGTTTTTTGTTATCAGTAGACAACTTTTCAGCCATTGCATCTAATTCTTCAAAACGTGTTTTTAGTTGTGTTTCTGTGCTTAATCTTCTTATAGCAGTGTCAACTTCATTTTTTGCTTTTAGTCTGTAATCTTTGTCTAACTTATCTTGTAAAGCATTCTTATCACCAATGTTTGTTTCAAAATCTTTACCTTCTGTTCTTAACTTTTCTTTTGTCGAACGTACCTTTTGCAGTAGTTCTTCTTTTTTTACATCATCAACAATCTGTCCAGTTGCCTTTGTGTAATCATCAAAACATTTTTTACTCATATTAACTTCCTAATGGCAAACAAGTGTGAAGTTCTTCTTCTGCCGCCCTTTGTTTTTTTAAATCTCTCTGTTTGTTTCTTAAATCAACAAGTATTCTGCCTAATGCATCTTTGCTTGCACGTGATGGATCTGTAATTATTAGTTCACCAGTATCTTTTTTATATGTGATACCTAAATCTTTTAGTTGTCTTGTTTTAACTACTGGCTGTGACATGACAGCAGTAATCATTGAGTCTATCTCTTTTGCAGTTTGATTATAAAGTGTACCTCTGCTTTCATCTGCGGCTTCTATTATATTTTTGTTTCTGTATGCTTCTTTTGTTTTTAAAAGTTCATCACTTGATATTCTGCCAGCACGATTTGATATTAAATTTTTATCTATTTCTTTGACAGCACTATCTTGTAGTTCTCTGTTTAATTGTCTTTTTTTTAATTCAACAGTTTCAGTAAGTGCTTTTATTTTTTGTGTTGCTTCTTTTTTTGGCAGTTTTGTTGTACGTTTTCCATTTTTTACATTAAAAACACTTTTTACTTTGCCAGCATTGTCTAATTCAATATCAAAACTTTCTTCTTCAATTTTTACACGTGTTCTTTCAACTTGCGTTTCATCAAGTTTAGCAGTTCTGCCAGTTTGTTTTTCTAATAGTTTTGTCCTTTGTGCAAGTCTTTCAACTGCAATCACTTCATCATCTAATGTATCTGTAAATTTAAAAAGAACTTGTGGAAAAATTTCTTTATCAATACGTGATTGAAGGGTAGGTAATATTTTTACAACATCAAATCTACTTCCTTCTACAACTAAAAAATTGTCCTCTTTATAAACTTTTGCACCTCTATCTTTAATATTTTGTGAAACTATTCCGTCATTTCTAACAACAATAGGTGTTTCAGTAATATTAGATAGATTAGTGTTTTTAAGTAAGTTTGTATCTGTTGCTTCAACTGTACCAGTCCTTCTGTTTGCGCCTAATATTGCTTTTGCACTTACTAAATCTACATCTGTTGAAATAGTGCCTTTATCCAACGGGCTATCAATTTTTGCAACTTCATCTAATACATCTTTGTCAGTTTTAATTTGTGCAGAACGTGCAACTCTAAATGCACCACGTGCACCGTCTGCAATTGCAGATAATCCAAAACCAGCACCAAATGCAAAACCTAAATTTAAAGCAACATCACTTGCACCAAATTCTATGCCACGTGCATCTTTAGCCGCAAGTGCTAACGGTGTTATTGTTGTTCCTTCGATAACTGCATTCGCAGCACCAATACGTGATGCTCTCGTCAGCCAACTTACTGCTTTGCCAGCACCAAAAGTAAAAGGTATAAAGTTTATTGGATCGAGTGCCGCACCAGCAAACATACCACCAAATCTCGCAACTTTGCCTAAACCAGTTGCACGTTCTGTCAATGCTTGTGCTTCTTCTTGTAATGCAAATTCATTTTGTATGTTACGTGCAACGTTCCAACTTAAATCCTCACTCCAAGTTATATCTTCTCTAAAATATGGATTGCTTTCGTTCCATTCTTCAAACGGTATAATATCATCTTCACCATTACGTGCTCTCTGTAATAAGTTAAAATCTTTTCCGTATGCAAGTGTTGTTTCTTCAAAACCTTGCCGTGCACCAACACCTAAATTATCAAGCACAGAACTTTTAGGTATTTGTATATCACTTGGTGTTTGGATTTTTCCAAATTTAGATGGTGGCGATAATGCTGGCATTATGGTATCAATTCAACTCCTACAAAATTTTCTTCTTCGACATCGTTTGCTATTTCAATTGAACGAACAATATCTGTTAAACTTTGTAGTGGTGTCATTAGTGCACTTTCAGTATTAGATGTAGTTCTTACTCTCAATTCTTTTGTCTTCCATTGTTTCGTAACTTCTTTTTGAACATCTTTGTTTTTTAGTTTGCCCAAATAATCAAAAGTTGAAAGATAATCTAAAATGTAAGGCTGAATATCGCCGTCTTTAATATACAAACTTATTGCATTCAAGTTTTGCATATCTCTTGTTGTGACTGCTAAATCGCCACTGAATACGTCTGCATAAGGAATACCTTCATCGTCAGCAACGTTTTTGTAAACTATTTCTTTCAGTTGTGTCACTCTTTCAAAAGTGCTCGTATCTATTTCAACTGTTGTAGGACTCAATTCATTATCAATTGTTTCAATAAACTTTGTTTTGGCTACTTGTTTATTAATTTTGTTGTTTAAATTTTTTGGTTTGTCAAAACTCCATGTTTCATCAAAATCTATTATTGAAGTATCTGTATCGTAAGCATCGTCACTATGTACCATTACATCTGAATAAACAAATTCGTTACTTCCACTTGGAAGTTTTTGATATATTTCTGCCGCAAAAAGTATATTTGAATTTTGTATTAATTTGGCTGTACCACCTTCAACAACAACTGTGTATTCATCTTTGTTTTCTACAATGTCTTGTATTGTAAAATTTGCGCCACTTGTAATGTTGTATCTGTGTGGATTATCCAACATATCTGTAACATTTTTTTTGATAGCATTTCCATCTACATTTGGTGGTATAAACACTGGTTGTTCGTTAATTTCTACAAACTGATATATTCCACCAGTATTGTTGAATTTGTTTATAGTGTTGTTAATTGACTTATCGTTATCACCAATGGTTGCTAAATTTTTCAAATAAAATGCATAAGCACCAGCATATATTTCATTGTACAAATCTTCATTACCTCTAAATGACTCACCAAAACTTTCTCTAAATTTTGTTTCGAAAGCATCTTTGTCTGCCGTAAAATCTGCTCTGCTATTTTTTAATGCATTTTCATTTTGTTCTTTGTCTGTAATTGATTGCCACAACGTACCAGCAGTTGCTGGTTCTTTTTCAATAAAATCAAATACCACCCTATAACCATCTGTAAAATTTACATCATTTAGAAATGCTTCTGTGTATCTTCCAAACTGTCCTTTATACTTGCCAACAATTGCTAGTGCATTTGCTTGACTATCTGCTTGTTCAAATTCATCTTTGTACGTTTCTAAATTTGCTTGCGGCATAACAAGTAATCTGTCTGCACTTATACCAACGTTTGCTTTTACAAGTTCATGTGCTCGTGCTATTTCATTTTCGTCTTCAAAAGAATAATTAATACCCATACGTGACAAAATTTTAAACGGATTGCCTTCATTTATTGCATCTTGTTTAAACTTTACTTGTTCAGCAAGTCCATCTACTTTTGCTTGTATTATTTCTAAATCTTTATTTCTTTCTGTTGATGGTGGTTCATTAGAGACAACAATTAATTGTTTTTGTGCTGATTTTAATAAATTTTGACTTTCACTTAATGTGCCGTATCTACTTGTATTAATATCTGGTCCAACAACTTCTATTATTTCAAGTTTGTTTTTGTATTCTTCAATTTTAGTTTCAGAAAAATAAAGATTTTCAGCAGCCTCTATTGTAGGTGCTTCACCAGCATCAAACCCATTTAAAGTTTGTGTGTACCATCTTGTAAAATCTTTGTCATAAGTGTTTCTCTCAATTTTTGTATTAGCAATGTCATATTTTAAAATTGTGTTTAATTTGCTTGTAATTTTGTTTGCATCAACTGATGATAAACTTGTATTAAATTCAAAACCAACTGTTTTATAAGTGTCATTTATGTCTGTTAAAAGTTCTGTAATGTTGCCTTTTTGAACATCTGCAATAAATTGTTTTTTGTCCTCTGCTTTGTTAAAAGCATTCACAATTGAACTTGTTATAACTTCATCTTTTACCTTTAATCTAAAATTGTTTATTTTAATTGGATCAGCCTTATTGTCTTCCATTGAACCAATTGAAGATAAAAGTTCAGCATAAAGATCAATTGAAGTGTTTGTATCAAATCCGTTAGTTGTTATAGAATTTGAAAGTTGAGGTAGAATTACTTCAAAACGATTTGTTATATCAACTAAATCTTTTTTTTGATTATAAACAGCAGTGTTTGCAATTACGTTTCTATTCAATCTACCACCAATGCTATCTAAATAATTTGTCATGTCTGGCAACAGCACTGACGGCACGTTTGCTAAACTTTTTTCTTTATAAACTTCAAATTTCTTTTTGTATTTTTCTGGTTCGTATTGATGCTTTAATGCATAATCGTTTAATTCATTTTCTGCATTTGTTTTAAAATTACTTACAAAAGCCGCACGTGCACCTTTGCTGAAAGCAGTACCAGAAATGCTTGCATCAGTAAAATTTGCAACAAAATTATCTACGTTTGCTTGTTGTGTCTTAAAACCTTTTTCGTATGCTTTTATTTCTGCTTGTTCGTCTGCAATAGCATTTGCATAATCTGCTACATTAGCAATATTTTCAGCCATACCTTTTGGTGCAACTGGTTTTGTAAAAGTAGGTTGGGGTGTTAGACGTGAATTGTATGTTGGAATCTTAACCATTAAATTACTCCTCTACGTGCTAGTGTAAGTTCAGCAGAAAGTAATCCACCAAGTTCTGCTTGTTCGCCACTTTGTCGTAAATTGCTTGCACTTAATTTTGCACTTGTCATTCTGCCACTTGTTCCGTATCTGTCGTAAAAATCATCTTCTGCAAACGAACGTGCAGTTGAAGTTAAAATGTCCGTTGGTGTTTCTTCTAATCTTACACCACTTATTCCATACAATGCTCTTTGTTTACCTAACGCAACTGCAAGTCTTCGTCTACGTTGATCTTTTCTTAATGCATAAGTTTCTTCTTCTTGTGCAGACTGAAAGTTAGAGTAGGCGGCTTGTTGTTCTAAAATACTTTTTTGAATCTGCCCACTGTAAACTAAACCACCAGCACCAATAAGTGGTGCGGCTGTGTTTGCAAATTTTAGTCCAGTTTGTAATGCAGTTGCTAAACTTTGTAATGTAGTTGCTTGTTGCGTTGCGTGAAATGCAGTTCCAAAACTTGCAGTAGTAGAAGCAGTTGTCGCCGCAGTAGTTGATGTAGTCGCCGCAGTTGTTGCTCCAACTGATAAACCGCCAGTTGCTACTGCTAAACCAGCAATTGCTATTACTGGTAATAAATTACGAGGTGCACACATTATTTTCTATTCTCCACAATTAAAATCTTTTCATTTCCCACGTAGTAGTGACTGACTTGTTTAAAATTTAAAATATTTAGCCATCTAATGCTGGCATTGTGCCCACTCCAAACTTGCACTAAATGTCTCTTATCTTTGTGTTGATGTTTCTTTTTTTTGATTAATTTTTTTGCTTCTAACGTTACACGAAACCAATAATGATTGACTAATGGTGTTGCCAAAAACCAATACCAAACTTCATCGTCTTGTATTTGTGTGCCAGCAACTAAAAAAGGAATGTTGTTTTCTTCTGTACCAGTAAGTCCGTCTTCAAGTTTATCATACATTTTGATCAAACTTTTTTTTGTAAATCCAGTTAATCCAATTTCAATATTGTCTGCTTGTCGACAGTTATTAACCACATATTCAAAATGTGGAAAATTAAGTTTGTGTCGAGTAGGCTTTACTGTTGTTGGAATTTGCCAGTCGAAAATTTGCATTCTGTTGTTAAAGATAAAAGTGTCATTGGCAACGGTTCGTCAACAGTTACAGTCACTTGCGGTTGTTCTGTTATGCCAGTCAACCTTATTCTTTTTATGCCAGTAAATTCTGTTATTGGACTATCTAACAATGAAGCACCTAAATTTCTAAACGGTACTACACGTCCATCTACTTTTGCACTTTTACTTTTAAAAAATTGTAATTCTGCAAACATCTTTCTTATCCTTTCACCACTTACTAAACTGTTTCCAAGTTGGAATGTGATAGGTAATGTTTTTGCAGTTGAAGTATAATTGTATCCTATTTGTGTTGAAGACGAAACACGTGTCAAACTAAAATTGCCTTTTGCATCTACTGTGACGTTTTCATGTACAGTACCATCAGCAAGCACAGCAACTGTTTGTGACTGTAATCCATTTGCACCAGCATAAGAACTACCAGTACTTGATGTTGTTATATGGCAATCTAAATAAACATCTTCGTCTGTTAATTTTTCTAAAAATGTTCCGTTGTTACGTGTTACTAATGCATACAAAGCATCGTCAACTTCACACACTTGTAAAAATGTGCCAGTTGTTGTCCATCTACTCCAACCAATTACATCTCTTTCAACGTTAACACCCATTACACATAAATCACCGTTGTTTACTGCTACAACGTAGTTTGTGTTCGTGTCTTTGTAATTTTTAAGATATTCTATTTGTGTTGCGGTTGACAACATTGTGTGATGTACAAGTGAATAATTTTTTGCACTGAAAGCATCTGTGTTGAAATTGTAAACAAATGCCCTCAACTGTTTGCCAGACTTGTCTATAAACATTGTTTCGTTATCAACCACTTTGGGCTCTGCAGTACCACTTTTTATACCGTATCTTGTTTGTTGCCTTATCAAAACATTTGAAGGTGTCACTGGTTCACCACTCATATCAAATTCGCCATCTGTTGTGAAAATGAATAATGCTTGTTGTGATATAATATGATTGATTAAATTTAATTCATCACTGGCTATTGTAAAAACAAAACCAGCATCGTCTGTTACTTCGCCAGTTGTGTCACTGCCACTCACAACACGTGTGGTTGGTTTAAAATTGAAAAAGTCACCACTTTGCGATGCAAATATAGTTTGTGGTTTATCTCTGCTACCACCAAAAATTAATCTGTTTTGATGAAAGGTTACACTACGTGGATATCCACCACCTTTTGTAGCATCAAAATTTGAAAATGCAGTTATTTCCCATTCATTGCCAGTAGCCGCAACTGTGTCTGCCAAATCTTCATCAATAGTTGCTACTGCAACTGTATCACTTGTGACAGATGTAATTGTAGCCAAACCAGCATTCAATCTAACTTTCATATTAATATGTCCGTTTGGAAAATTAGCATCTACCCACGTGTAGTTGCCATTGCTTAAAGTTAAGTTTACACCACTGCCAGTCTTTGCGGCTGGTGTAAGTGTTGTTGCAAAATTAAAATTAACAAGTGGATAAAAGTCAAAACTCAAATCGCCAACTGCCCAATCTGTGTGTGTGCTACCTCTAACAAGTTGAATAGGCGGCATACTCTGTTCAACCATAATCATTACATCAAAAGTTTGTGCAAATCTTATGTCTGCAATGTTTGCAGTTGTTATATCGAATAAATTGCCGTCTACACCGTTTGTTAAAACTGCAACTCTACTGTCATTAAAATAAACGTGTATTTTAGCAGTAGATGAAATTGTGCTATCTGCTGGTTCAACAATTAAAACGTATTCTTGTCCTTCACCAAATTTAAAAGGTATCAATCTGCTTTGTGTATGAAATGAACCAGTTACAATATCTGTGCTACCATCTGCTAATGTTGAACTGTCCAAATTTGCAGATATAAATTGAAAGCCACGTCTTCTGTCAATGCCACCTTGTGGTAATAAAATCATGTTTTCGCAAGTTTCTAAACCAGCACGATATATGCCAAGTTCTGCTCTGCCTTTTATAAAACTTCCAACTTCGCCTTGTGTGAAAGTTGTTTGTGTATACCTTCTAATACCCATTAGTTTTGCTCGTGTCTAAATCTGTCTGAAGTACTTCCGTTTAAATGTGCTTCTATCAATCTGCCTGCTGGCATAATATTTTGTGGTGGATTTTCTTGTCCGTCTGCAATTCTACTTGCACGTAATTTTTGTTGAAAGTCGCCAGCAAGTCTTTGTGTCAATGAACCACTTGCAGTTATTGCTTCGTTAATTTCTGTTGCTACTTTTGAAACAAGTGCTTCAACAAAAAAAGAAGGCATTGTTGTTTCGTTCATATCTTGTACATATTCAACGAATGCAGTCTTGTTATTTGAAAAAATCTTTTGTCCTTCTTTTTTGTAAGTGAAATCTGCTTGTCCATTTTCATCAAAAATACTTCTAATTCTGATAACGTCTGCTGGTAAACTATATGCGAATAAGAACTTTGCATCTGTTGGTGTTTCCGCCAATCTGTTCATCTGAACTTTTATAATCGCAAAGTTCCAAAACGTGTAATAAAGTAATGATTTTTTTATTGTGTCGTACATAACAGAACAAACGTTTGCTTCGTGTGTGCCGTCATTGAATGAAGTAATTGTTTCTGCTCCACATTTTATTAATGCTTGTGAACAAATATCAAATTTTGTTAGTGCCATTGTGTAAATCCTTTTTTAATATTTATGTAGAGTACTAAAAGAAGAAAGCCGTCATCAAAAGACAACGGCTTTCAAATTGAGTAAGGATTACTCCTTATTCAGTTACGTTGATGATTGCTACACCAGTTGTATCAATCACTGCCGCACCAGCCGAAAATTCGCCAGCAACCAAGTGAGATACTTTTTGTGGAACATAGTTAATCATTGCAGTTACATCTTTTCCAACTGCTAAACCAACACTGTTTTTTTGGAAAGCATAACACTTACGCACTCCAGTTGATGCTTCATTTAACAAGTTAGAAACAACAATGTTGAATCCTAAAAAGTTTGGAATGAAACCAGTTGCAAGTGCAGTGTTAGATATTGGTCCATCAGCCGCAGTAGTAACTCCACTGTCTGCTAGCAAGTCAGTAAGTGCTGCTGGTGATATAACTACAAATCTGTCAGCAGTGTCTACACTGTTTGAGTTTAATCCTTCAGCAATTTCTAAAAATTTTGCTTTAGTTAAACCGCCACTTGCAGTTACAGTTGTTGATGGTGAACTTGCATCTAAAGCATCAACGATTTCTGTGTCGTATGCTCTCGCAAGTGCCGCACCGATTGACTCTGCATAAGTTTGTCTGAAATCAAAATTTGTTTTCAGTTGGTCAAAGTCATCGACGTATTCACCAGAAACATAGTTGTTAAGAGTAGCAGTTACAGTTGCGTGACTAGCAACCCCACCGACATAGGAGGCACTACCACCCATGCTTTTGCTGGAATCCGACATCACTGTCAGATCTTCAAATCTACTTTTGTTTTTCACGTATCCACCTGACGAAAGTGTATTAAACTTGTAAGTAGAACCTACTACGTTTCTTACAGTTCTTACACTACCAGCCAGTTTGGATGTTTTTTGTTGTGCGGCATGAATAACATCGTCCGCAAACTGGGTTACAAATGCATTTGATACAGTTGAACCCGCATTAGATAAAGCCATTGCTTTACTCCTTTTGTTGTTAGTTTATGTAAAAAATGCTGAATTATGTTTTTTGTTTTTAGGCAGTGAAGTTATCCAAAAACACAAAACGTTCGAACTTGTTTTTAACGTGCACCACACGAACAAAGTCTTGTTTGTTACACAGAAGGCTTTTTCAAGTTGTCTTCATATCTATTTATTGTAATGTTTTCAAAACTGTTTTTGATCAATTGTATCCTTCTTTCTGTTACAACACTTTGAACAAAACTTACACCATCATCTTTTCTGTATAAACTACTTGCACCACCATCAAAACCAATCAATTCAATTTTTTTAAAACCTAAAAGGCAAGCAACATAGATAGCAATATCGCCACTGTTCCAACGTGTCATGTTGTATGTAGGAAATTTCAAACAGAAAAATTTACGTAAATTTCTTTGACCGTTATTTCTTGCCCAATTGTATTTTAACAAAGGCGCAATGACTGGCACAGACACATCGTCCTTTACCATCTGTAATAAAACTTTTGTGTCTTGTGCAATTATTACATCTGGTTCAAAATCTTTGTATATGTAGTTGCAACCAATCACAAAACTTTTTGAAGGAACTTTTGATTTACTTAAAAATCTTGTTATCTTTTGTAGATCTAAATTTTTCCTACTTGGACCATTACCTATTACATAACACTTTGAATGTACAAACTGTATATGATTTGTCCATCTATCAATTTCTTCTATAATATTTGTTATGTCTTTTTTATAGTATTTTTCTAGTTCTTTAACTTCTGATATAGTTTTTGGAAATAATCTTTCATCTTTTTTTACTTCCATTTCTTACAACTCCAATATCTCGCAGTTGTTCTATTTGTGGCAGTAGAGCATTTGTGACGTGCTAAAAAACTTTTCTTACGTGCTGGCTGATTTTTTTTGATACTCATTTTTGGATCGCCAAAACGCACTTTTATAACATTGCTTGTTTTTGGATTCTTAACGTACACCGCAAACTTTTTAGATTGATTGGGTGTACGGAAAGGTTTGTTGAGTGTTACAGTCCTATTTCTGTATTTTGCCATTATGAGTGTTTTTTGATTACTTTTAATTTTAAAGAAGTGGATGCACCTCTGTGTGCTTTGAATCTGCCTTTGTGTTTCATCAATCTAATACCACTTTTGCCTTTCATAAAATGAAAGCCTTTTGGTGCTTTTATAGTTTTCTTCATTGATTACCTTTTTCTTCTAAATGCAGTTTTTGCACTTCTTTTAATTGCGGCTTTTGTGACAAAACCTTTTTTGCCTTTTGCGATAGGTTTCTTACCAGTTTTCCTTCTTTTGTTTGCGTAGTAATACAGTCCTTTACGTGCAGTTCTGCCGTCTTTGGTTTTGTGTGTGTGTTTCGGCATTATCCTTTCCTTTTAGTTCCGTAAGCAGTTCTTCTTTTCTTACCTTTTGCTTTTCTTGTTTTTTTTGATTTGAGTTTAACTGGACCCATTCTTCTTTTTATTGCTTTCATTGATTGCTCCTTATTTTTTGGCACTGACGTTTTGAAGAAACAGCAACTAACAGAGTGCGTATCCCATACACCGAAATTGGCTATGGTTACTAACTTGTTGTTATTTTAAACAACAGTGCCGAAAATATTTATGCTGATGAATGAGTGACTGATGTAAGGAATAATCATTTGGCAATAGTATTATCAAAAATCAGCCACTCAACGATATGCCGACATTGTCAAAAGGGAGTCAATGTCGTTGTTATTTATTGACTAAAAAACATGTTTTATTCGAACCCACTGCCTATAAAGAAGTGAAGTTATTTTACCAAAGTTAATTAAAGGGCATAAAACAACAATTCTAGTTGCCTTTTTTCTGCCACATTCAGTTGACGTATAACAGATCTGTTGTAGAATTTTATTGTGACTTACTTGTTCAGATAGTTACAAAAAGTATTATTAAAGTAATTTCTTTTTAAACTTTCCCACATTGTAAGTCAAACAAAAAAGTTAAAAAAATAAGTTTTTCTTATAGTTAATTATTTTTTTGCTTTTTTTAAAATAAACCAAACTGCATGCACGTAAAGTGCATTCAGTTAACAGTCGCAGTGTGTTCGTTGCACAAATTGTGTCTACGTTAGACTCGCACTGCGTCTGTAAAAAAGTGAGTAAAAAAAATGAAAAAACAAAAACTATTGTGTTTGTACAAAGCATTTTATAAGTGTGCAAATAACACTGCAAAAGTGCAATTTTTACACAAACACAAAACTGTGTTGCAAAATTACAAAATTAATTTTGTCAACGTGCTGGCATTATATGCTGGCATTTTTGTAAAGAGTTTTTTTACTTTTTCAACAAACGGAAGGATATATGAGTAAACTAGTAAAAACTATTTTTGACACGTGTATTGCAAAGATAGATGAAAAAGAAAGAATAAGCATATTGGATAAACTGTATGCTGAAAGCAACAACACACGTGCTGTGTTTTTGGCGCAAGCAAAAGAAGTTGCAAAAACAACGTTTGAGGCAAAAGAGAGTCTGGCAAAAGTATTCAGTTTTGCAGAATACTTAAAAAGCAAAGATGCTCCGTTTAGATACAGTGGTATTGTATGGAGTCATAGCATCAATGGTGTTGGCGAAGAACATGATGAAGATGAGAATAAAGAAGATTATGTTGAAGGTATAATTTTTGCACAAAACAAAAACGATGCGTTTTATAAAATTGAAACGAGATATTTTTGGGAAGGTAAATGTTATGAAGGTGATTTTGACATAACAGAAATATCTGTGAAAAAAGCAAAACAAAAGGTGGCGGCATAATGCAGACATACAGAGTGAAACTGAACACTGTTTGTGACGAAGAAGTTGTGGCAAACAACGAAACAGAAGCAGTTGAGATTGCAAAAAAACAGTTGGAAAACAAAATGTACACTGTTGATATAAACTTTGTAGACATTAACAGTGCGAAAGCAATTGATGCTACTACTGCTAACAAAGTGAGGCGGATATGAACAAACTGCCGAAAGCACATAAAAAAGCCAACAAAGCACGTTGTGACAAACGTAGGAACAGACAACGAAAACTGTTGAAAGCAAAAACAAAGTTGGCGATGGGTTGCTTAAACAAACAGTGTTGGTATGGCAAATATCGCATGCCTTATTCGAATCCATCTACGTTGGTATGGCGGATAAGAGCAGACATGCGACATTGGTTGCCGCCAAAATATCGTAAACTCACTAACAGTGAACTGGCAAAAAGATTATGTATTTTAAGTGATGAAAACTTTTTGTACTACTTTAAACAGTTAGGCGAATGCATCTGCCAAAACTGTTTGAGTGAAGAAAAATGGCAACAACAAATAATAGATGAAACAGAAAGAGAGGCGGCATAATGAAATTATCTATTGAAAAATATTTGTCTTTTAAAGAAGCAAAACAACGATTAAGAAAAATTATGCAACACGAAAGGTATAATATTAATAAAGAAGATGTTTTTGAAGTTGCGGCATTTATGGACGGTATCACAATGCATACGAATATAGAATTTGATCACCGTTATACCTATGCTGTTTTACAACTACAAAAAGATAATTTTTTGACTTCAGTTGAAAAACAAATACTAAAAGAAAGAGAGGCGGCATAATGAGTGATCGAAAATGGGAATTAGAAAGTGAAGGTTATGGATACACAGTAAAAAAATACAATTATGCAGTATTCAGTGATGATCATACTGTGTTGCCTACATTCAACTCAAATGAGTTAGATGAGTTTGCAGAAGAAATAACAAAAGACACTGTTTACGAAATCTTAAAAAAGAAAAATCTGTTAGAGATTGAGCACAGATACAATGACATCGTAATGGGTAAAAAAATGAAGATAACAAAAGATGACATAGATGTAACTGTTGATTTGGATTACGGCAATTGCGGAGTAAACACATCATCAATTGAAATAGAGATAAATTTAGACAATGATTACGAAGATGAAGATTATAGTTTCAGTCAAAAACTTTGTACTATTGTTGCTAATGAACTTAACGAAATAGAAGAAAACGAAACAGTTGATGATATTTGGTATAGGATATATGACGAAGCATTAAGTTACAGTTACTATGTACCAGATATGAGTGATGTTGATTTCAAACGACTCTACAAAACAGATAAAATTCTGTACGTTGAAAGTGAATACAGTTTCAAATTTGAGAAAGATTGCGATGCAGAACAACGTGCTGAAGGTTATGTGAAAATGGGTTGCGATCCATCTTCATTGAAAGTTATAGATTTTGTCGAAGGCAAAAAAGTAAATGAGGTTAGTAATGCGTAAAAAAAATAACTTGTCTATTTTGTGGACTGCGTACCACACTGCGTTAGTTTTGGAATTGGCGATCGTAATTGTGTTGCTTTATCTAATACTGCAGAAGGGCAGTGCGTGATGCAAATAGATATCTATAAAGATAAACAGTTTCGAAAATTTGCAATAGAACAATTGGAAATAATGGAAGAAGATTATCGTAATAAACGTATGAAGTTTACAAAAGATTTGATTGAAAAGTATGTGACAGCAAATAAAGATTTGAAAAGAAAAATACCGATTGATGTAAAGGCTGGTTTGTTGTTGTTAGTAAACAATTAATTTGCGAACCACTTACTTAAAACGATTGCAGAAAAAAATCGAACTTGCCGCCGACACCATTTTCGGCAAAAAGTGGGGGTATATGTTTTGTACCAGACGGTACTAGATGTAGTCAGAAAATTTTAGTGATCTATGCACAAAATGCATTCAGTCCGCACACATTTCTTACACACCGCAAAAACATTCCATACAATGGAAATAATCTGCCACTGTGTGCCCAACGTGTGAACTGCAAAAACCTTCCATTATATGGCACGAAACAGTCAGAATGTTGGAGTGCAGTTAATTGTTACAATAGTGTACGATGAGAACAAGACTACATCTAGTCTGCTTTATAGGTTTTTGGCTCACGCCTTCGGCGTGGCTAACAAAACTGCTCCGTATGACTTTTAAATTACTTTGGCAACAGATAACAAAAATTGTTGTTCTCTTTTATCTGTCTTTTTAAAAACTGCATACGCAGTTGCTTGCTTGCAGTTTGCCAATCACAACCAGTTGCAATGAGGAACTGTTCATCAGTGAAGGACACTCGTTGTGTTTTGTCGTCCAGCATGTATTCAACATTTATAATCATAATAAAACAGTGTGCACCGCCAGTTTTGTCAACCATACTGTGAACTTAAACGTACGCAATGCACACATGTCGTGCGTTGCGAACTTTGCGGAAGAACAACGCACAAAATTATTTAATGTGTGTAGTACTTTGATAAGAACTTTTTAGTAGAGGACTACACACATATTAGAGGAACGTCGAAAGACGATATAAAAGACGTTGTCTAATTCTGTTGTGCACGTTCCAACTGTTCATACAGATTGTACAGTTTCTGTCTGTGTGCTTCGCCAACTGGATCACCAGCAGGCAGTTTCATTTTTGAATCATCACGCATTGTGTTGATCTGTTCTCTTATGCTGATCACACTTGGACGTGTTGTTGTTGCACTCACAATTGGGTTTTGCACGTTGTTGTTCATTAATTTTTGTAGGAATTCAATGCCTTCAGCAGTGTCAACCAGTGGATGTTCTAACATTCTCTTTGGCAGTGTTTCTGCGTACTGTTTGACTGCTTGTATGTTCTTTGCATAGTCATCACCCCAGTTTTTCTGCAACACACTCTGTTCTTCAGTCAAGTTTGTGCGAGGTGCATTCTGCAACTGTTCTGTCAGTTTGCTGACTTGATCACTGTAGATCGCCATCACTTCTTTGGCTTGTTGTTCTGTTAATTTTGCGTGTTGAAATGCTTGCGTGACTTCTGCTTTGAGTTCGTTGTCCATGTCTGCAAGTCCAAATTCTTTTGCATAGGAAAAATCATACTCGGTGGGTACTTTTGCAGATTTTTCAGCCAGTGTCTTTTCAAGTTCCGTGTAACTTTTCGCCAAGTCTTCAGCAGTCTTAAACTTTTCTGGTAACCACGTTGGACGTTCTGTTTCAGCAGTTTCTGTGTTCTGTGTAGTCTGCTCTGCATTTTCTGTTTTTGTTGTCAGCAAGTTTTCTGTTGCTGGTTGTTGTGTCTGTTGTTCAGCACTCTGTGTCTGTTCAACTGTTTTTGTTTCTGTTTGTGTTTGTGTCTGTTCACTCATTTAACGTTGTCCTTTTCTATTTTAGCAGTACGCAACTGTGTCATGTTACGTATTCGTTTCAGTAATTGTTGTTGAGCAACTACGAAGATCGCCGAGTATGGATTTGGTGAGTCAGCAGTGACACGTGTTGTGTTTGTGACACGTTCTAAATCCAACAACACTTGCTTGCCACTTTCTGTGTCAAATACTCTCTTGTAGTGTTCTTGTAGTTCTTTTTGGTTCATTACGTTTGTTATTTAATTGTAATGTATTTAACTGCGGTAATACGACTCTATAATTGGTTTTTGGTAAACTAATTTTGTGTTTGGTTGTTTTGATTTTGATTTTGATTGATGAACTGTTGTGCAACTTGTTGCAATGCTTGTTGTTGTTGCATCTGTTCTTTCATGTCTTCAATCTCACTTTCACTTCGTAATACTTCTGGTGACATGTCGCCATCACGCAGTATCTTACGTGCAAGTTTTGTTAGATCAACGTTCATTGTTGCTTCTGAACCTAACTGTGTGATCACTTGTAATATCTGCATGTCACGTGTTATCTCACTCAATGCAATACCTCTTTTGACTGCACTGTTGACGACTATTTCAAAAGCAGTGTTGTCTGTTACAAATTCTGGTACTGCACCTTTCAACTGCAAACGTTTCACAATGTTTGCAATAACTGGTCTTAAAAATTCTTGTTCTAAACGTAGTCCGTACGTACCTAATCTTCTGTAAAATTCTTGTTGTCTAATCTGTATTTCAGTTGCAGTCATTGATGCTGAATTTTCTGGTGGAAGTATTACGTCATTGAACATCATTCTTCTTATCTGTTGTCGATGATCTTGTATTGTTGCATCTGTGATTGCAAAGTTGCCAGCAAACGGAATAGGAGTCAAAGGTTGATCAACTGTTACAACATCACCAGCCTTAAGTTTTACGTTTGCGAAGTTTACCGCAGTTTCACTGTTTACTTGCCATGCGCCAAGTGATGCGTAAGATGCTGCTTGAAGCATTAACATTTGGCATTCGTTGATTGTTCTAATGTACGGCAGTGCCATTCTAACTGGACTCTCACCCCAAACTTCACCGATAGTTCTGCCAAATCTAAAAACAACAAACATCTGTGTTGCCATCTTCTTTTGAAAAATAACATCCATGTCGTTGCCAACCATAACGGTATAAGTGTAATCTTTGTCGCCAGTAAATCTCATACAACTTTCTGTTACGTTTATCTGTGCTTGCGGTGATTTCATTGCAAGTTCTTTGATGTTGTCTGGTAGTTTTTTGTAGTTCTCAAACAAGAACTGTGCAGTGCATTGATGTTGTCTAAAGACAGTATCCAATTCACCTTTGTAATCGTCTAAAAAATAAAGTTGATATGTAGGTATACCTATAAATTCTATTTCAGTTTCTGTTTCGTACATACCTATTGCGCCACAACCACTGATGATAGCATCTGTCAAACTTTCTGATGCTGCGATATAAAAATTGCTATCTCGTATTGTTTTAAAAACTGTTCTGTTTGCTTTGTCTAAAAGTCTTTTGATATCACTTGCAACTTCTTCTTTTACATCTTCTCTTACTGAAAGAGTTGCCCACTGTTGATTTTGTGGGATAAGCAAATTTAAAATAGTTGATACTAAATTCTGTACACTGTCTGGTGCAGTGCTATCATAAATTTTAGTTCTGTC
This sequence comes from uncultured Pelagibacteraceae bacterium, assembly GCA_902635975.1. Taxonomy (GTDB): domain Bacteria; phylum Pseudomonadota; class Alphaproteobacteria; order Pelagibacterales; family Pelagibacteraceae; genus Pelagibacter. Next base: position 1,989 of record CACPQC010000006.1, on the reverse strand, counting down.
TGTGTGGCTTTCTCTGTTTCGCCAAATATCTCTGTTTGGTCTAGTGAACTTGTATGCTTCACTTATTTCATCTTCGTGTGTTTCACGTGCGGCTTTAGCCAACTTAAAAGTTTGTTTGATAATGTCTATTGTCATTTTTACGTTATGTTTGTGCCACTACCTAACGGTCGAAGACCAGTGTATGAAGGTGCAACGTTTGCATCTAGTATGCCCAACGAACCACTGCCGCCACTACGTGTGATCAAACTTGCTCTGCCACGTCTTTTTCTTTGTTGTCTTTTTGCTTCGGCGGCGGCTTGTTTCATTTCTGAATCTCTTTGTGCTAATTGTTCTGCTTCTCTTTCTGCTTTGAGTGCATCTTGTTGTGCTTTTATCTGTGCAGACATGTCTGGCATTTTTGGTGAAGGCATACACATAATTAATATCCCCCAAATTCTACATCAACTGGTACAGTGATTGGAGTTAACAAACTTCTTCGTGTTCCCAACGATACTGTTGTGTTTGGATTTATGCCCAATGGACTTTTACTTCTAATTAAAACACCTCTACCTCTCTGTGATGGCGATGCTTGCCTTAAAGTTCTGCCAACACGTCTTGCAGATTTTTTTTCTGGTGTTGGAGTTGGGGTTGGCTGTGGGGCTGGTGCTGGCGGCGGACTGGGTCTACTTGGTGCACACATAATTTTTTTACTCCTTTTTCAAATTCTCTTTCGCACGTGCGTATGCATATACAAAAAAAGATTAATAAATAATCTTGTTACAAACTAAAATTATTTAGCCAAAACACCTTCGTTATCAGTTGTATCCTTTGCTGATAGAAAAGTTGCGCAGATTTTGGACGAGAGGATTGTGAATTTTTGCAAGTTTCGAAATGTCCAATTGCAGTTCTGGCAAGTGACTTATTGCTTCGGCAGTAGCATCTATGCAGTCGTCCATTTGATTTTTACGTGGAAATGATTGCAGTTCATCTAAAAAAGGTGTTTCATTTTTTACTCTTTCATGCACAAACATTCTGCCTATTTTTATAACTGGCTCTAACGTTTGGGCAATAAAATGCAGTTTATTTTGACTTCTAAATTTAGGTATTACATTTATTGCAAGTTTTAATTGACGTGCTACACGTCTTAATTCACTTGCAAGTGTTGCACTAAAATTTTCTTCTACAAACACGTGTCCCACTTTGTGTTTTGCACACGTTGCAATAACTTCTTTGCATTGATTTTCAAAACTTCTATCTTCGCCAACTGCCGAAAGTATCTTAACATCGTGTACGAATACATTGTTGTTTTCATCTTTTGCACACACACTCAATACAGAATTATCTCTGCCTTTAAGTCCAGTTGCTGCATCCCAAGCCGCACATATCCTTTGTATTTTGCTTTCACCTAATTTGCAGTCTGCAATGTAGTTGCCAAAAGGTTGACTGACATAGTTCCAAACAAAGTCTTCTTTGTAGTAGTTTATTTTTTCTAACTGCACCAACGGTTGAAAAGTTGATTGAGGTATAAGCATATACTGCGAATTAAAATCACCTTCTGTTGTTTCCATACGTTGTTGTTCTAACCATTTGTGCGTAAACATACCTTGTGGGTGATTTTGCCAAGCAAGATATTCTTCATCTTCTGTTGTTGAATCTGCAAGTTGTTTTTGACGTGTTCTAATCACTGGTATTTTTTTTGCCACGTATCCAACGTCTTCTAAATGATTGTAGATTGTATCTTCTGTGTGCGGTGTTCCAACACACAAAATTTTATTAGAAAGTTTTCCAAATTCACTCACACGTTCTTTTATCTTATCTCTCTGTGCTTCTGATATGCAGTTGTCTGATGTTTCAATATCATCTGCAATAATCATGTCACTGTGATAGCCAGTAAAACTTGCACCTAAACTACTGACAGTTACAGATGGATTCAACTGCATTATATCTCTATCAACAGTAAACGTTTCTGCTTTCCAATTGTACAAGTCTGATTTGAGGTGTTGCAACAGT
>CACPQC010000005.1 GCA_902635975.1 uncultured Pelagibacteraceae bacterium | reverse complement strand
TTAAAAAAAGAAGATATTTATGCTCTAAAAAAAGGATTAGTCAATTTAGAAAGACATATTGAAAATATTAAAAAATTTCATTTAGAGCCGATAGTAGCTATTAATCATTTTGCTTTAGACACTAAAAAAGAGATACAAACTGTTTTAGATTTCTGTAAAAAAAATAAGGTAGAAGTAAGTGAATGTAAGCATTGGGCAAAAGGCGGAAATGGTATTAAAGATCTTGCTAAAAAAGTTGTCAAAATTTGTAATAAAAATAAAGATAAATTTCATTTTTTATATGAAGAAAATTTGAAATTACTAGAAAAAGTCGAATTAATAGCAAAACAAATTTACAAAGCTAATAAAGTAGTTGTAAATGATGAAATTAAAAAACAATTAAAAGTTTTTGAAAAAAATGGTCACGGTAATTTACCCGTGTGCATTGCAAAAACTCAGTATAGTTTTTCAACAAATCCAAAACTAAAAGGTGCTCCTTCAAATCATGAGATTCCAATAAGAGAAGTAAGATTATCATCCGGAGCAGAATTTGTTGTTGTTGTATGTGGCTCAATAATGACTATGCCAGGTTTACCAAAAGTTCCGGCAGCTGATAATATAAAATTAAATAAGAAAGGTCAGATCGAAGGGCTTTTCTGATCTAACTTTTCAATCCAATTTTTTATTTCCAACATCTTTTTTTTTTTATTAGTAATTGATATTTCTTTTTCAATATAAGAAATATGTTTTTCTAAGTCTTTTTCGTTATTAAAAACTTTTCTAGTTTCTATTAATCTGTTTTTTCTAAAATTAATTAAACTTATCATTTTTTCATAAGTTATTTCTGGATGATATTGAAGACCCCAAATTTCAGTATTACCAATTTTTAAGTATAGACTTTGAACTTTATTCACTTTGTTAGACGCTAAACAAATTCCATTTTTTGGTATTTTTACAACTTCATCGTAATTAAATGCGGGAGAGTTAAACTTTTTTTCTTTACCTTTATATAAAGGGTGAGCCAAACCTTTCTCATTTAATATTATTTCTTTAGCTATACCTACATGTGAAGTACCGGCTTTTTTAACCTGACCTCCTGCAGCAGTAACTGCAACTTGCATACCCCAACAAATGGCTAAAATATTTTTTACTTTTTTTTGGCAATTTTTCATAAACTCAATTTGTTTTCTTATTTCTGGAGTATCGTTATAAATATTTAAGCTACTTCCTCCCCAGATTAATCCATCGTACGTATGCAACTTTTCGTTGAATATTTGAATATTTTGATCTGAGGATGGATTTACAACATCAAGAATTAATTTTTCGCCAAGATAGTTTAGGCTATCTTTTAAGCTTTCAGTATGTGTTTGAATTCCTGCTTCAGAAAAATTTTTATTTTCTTCAGCCAAATTACCTTCGACAATAAGGATTTTTTTCATTTTAATAATTCTTTTTATAAATAACTTTTAAGATTTATAATTTTTTAGGGTGCAATAATAAATATTTAGTTACCAGATAAAATTTAAAAACAATCTACAGTTGTAGTGGCATGCTTAGTTGCAACGATTAAGTTTTTTAAATTAATAATGATTATTAATTGCAGAAACCTTAGGTATGTGATTAGATTATAGCTTATTATAATGATTAACATAACTAAATATAAGGGAGGAATAATGTTAGCAAATATAATTAAAAGGCTAACTTCTACTCTAACAGTAGTAATCGCTTTATTTTCTTCACTTACTTTACCTCAAAGTGTATCTGCTGCTGAGACGCAATATTTTCCAGTAGCTAGTAGTCGTGTTGGACCTTACTCAGCAATGGGTACTGGTTACTACGGGGCTCAAATTGATTACATGAACTATGTAAACATGACAGGTGGAGTAAACGGAGTAATGCTTACATGGCAAGAATGTGAGACTGAGTATAATGCGGTAAAAACAGTAGAATGTTACCAAAGACTTTTAGAAAAGGATGGTCAAAGAATAGTAGTGTTTGATACTTTAGGAACACCAGGAGCGTACGCAGTAATTAACCGAATGGCTAAAGATAATGTTGTTTTAGCTCAATATGGTTATGGAAGAACTGATGGTGCTGATGGAAGAGTATGGCCTTGGGTATTTAATGCTGCAAGTCACTACTGGTCACAAATAGCTGTAAAACTTAAGTTTATGGCTCAAGTAGAGGGCGGTATTGATAAAATGAAAGGTAAGAAAATTGTACACCTTCACATTGACTCAGCTTACGGTCGAGAACCACTTCCAGCAATGAGAAAAATAACTTCTGATTGGGGAATGAAATTAATTGAAATCTCAATTCCACCTCCAGGTCTAGAACAACAATCTCAGTGGTTACAAATCAGAAAAGAAAAGCCTGATTGGGTAACTTTTTGGGGAGCGGGTTCTGGTATGAATTCAACAGCAATGACAAATGCTGCTAGAATTAATTTCCCTAGAGATAGAATGATGTATGTAACTTTTGGTGCTGCTGAAGAGGATATGTATCCAGCAGGTGACGCAGCTAAGGGAACTTATGCTGTTGCAAATGCTTTACCAGGAGAATATCCATTAGTTAAAGACATCAAAGATAAAGTATATGGTGCTGGAAAAGGTAACTTAGCTGATCCAAATAGGATTGGTTCAGTTTACTGGAATAGAGGACTAGGTGCTGCAGTTATGTGGATTGAGGCATTAAGAATTGCTCAAAAAATGCATAACAAAGTTGGTAAGGCAGTAACTGGTGCTGAGTTTAGAGATGGTTATGAAAATTTAAACATGACTGAAGCTAGACTTACTGAACTTGGAGTTGGGGGAATGTTAGCTCCATTCGCTATTTCATGTGCAAACCATGAAGGTGCCGGTAAATTTGCTGTAATGCAGTGGGATGGAACAAAGTTCAATCAGGTAACTGGTTGGGAAGCTCCAGGTGATCCTGCATTTATTAGAGGTCTAGTAGAGGCATCTGCAGCAAAATTTGCTAAAGAGAACAACATTACACCGAAAAAATGCGGTTAATTAATTTAGAGATAAATTAATACAAATAATCGAAGGGGGAGTTTAAATAATCAAATTATTTTAAACTCCCCCTTTAAATAAAATTTAATTTAATATAAAAAGAAAGCTTAATGAGTAACACTTCAGCAAACATTCTAGACATAAAAAATATTGAAGTGATGTATGACAATGTCATTTTAGCATTACATGATGTTTCGTTAAAAGTACCCAAAGGAAAAGTGGTGGCATTACTCGGAGCTAATGGTGCAGGTAAAAGCACTACACTAAAAGCGGTTTCAACTATGTTAGCTTCGGAAAGAGGTAAAGTTACAAAAGGTTCAATTGATTATGACGGCACTTCTATTGATAAACAAAACCCTTCACAAATGGTTGGTCTTGGTATGGTCCAAGTATTAGAGGGCAGAAGATGCTTTGGTCACTTGACCGTTGAAGAAAACATTATCTCAGGAGCTTATTCAAGGAAATTATCAAAAGGTGATATCAATCAAGAATTAGAGAAAATATATACTTACTTCATAAGACTTAAAGAAAGAAGAAAAAGTCAAGCAGCATTTACTTCGGGTGGAGAGCAACAAATGATAGCGGTAGCAAGAGCTATGATGGCAAAACCTAAGATGCTCCTTTTGGATGAACCTACTATGGGTTTAGCACCACAATTAGTAGCTGAAATCTTTAATATTGTTAAAGAATTAAACCAAAAAGAAGGTGTTAGTATTTTACTTGCTGAACAAAATACCAACGTTGCACTAAAAAACTCAGATTACGGCTACATTATTGAAACAGGAAGAGTTATGTTAGATGGAACAGCCAAAAGTTTATTGAGTAATGACCAGGTAAAAGAATTATATTTAGGTATTTCAAAGAAAGGTAGAAAAAATTTCAGAGACGTGCTTAAAGAAGAAAGTTTAACGAAGAAAAAAATTAATTAAAAATGGCACTAGAGAGAAAATTTAAGATAGGTAAACCAATATTAGAAGTAAAAAATATCTCACTTTCTTTTGGTGGTGTTAAAGCAATAACTGATACCTCGTTTGATGTGCTTGAGCATGAAGTTAGGGCTATAATTGGGCCTAATGGAGCTGGAAAAAGCTCAATGCTTAATTGTATAAATGGAATTTATAAACCTCAACAAGGAACTGTTTCTTTTAAAGGAAAAGAAGTACCAAACATTACCCCCAATATCATGGCGCAAATGGGTCTTTCTAGAACATTTCAAAACTTAGCTCTATTTAAAAGAATGTCTGTCCTGGATAATATTTTAGTAGGCCGTAAGCTTCATACAAAAACAAATTTTCTTGAAGTTGCTTTTCAACTACCTAAAGTAAAAAAAGAGGAAAAACTAAACAGGGATAGATCTGAGGAGATAGTTAGTTTTTTAGAGATTGAAGATATTAAAGACACACCAGTTGGAAAACTTCCTTATGGACTACAAAAAAAAGTTGAGTTAGGTAGGGCCCTTGCAACAGACTCCTCAATAATTTTATTAGACGAACCAATGGCAGGAATGAACGTTGAGGAAAAGAGAGATATGTGCAGATTTATTTTAAAAGTAAATGATGAATTAGGAACCACTATGGTTCTTATTGAACATGATATGGGAGTAGTTATGGACATATCAGATAGAGTTGTAGTGCTTGATTATGGTAAAGTTATTGGAGATGGCACGCCTGATGAAGTAAGATCAAATCAAAAAGTAATAGACGCTTATTTAGGGGTGGAACACTAGGATTAAAATATGGTTGATGAATTATTATTTTTTATGGAAGTTTTAGTTGGCGGTTTACTTGCCGGAACTATGTACTCACTTGTAGCTTTAGGATTTGTTCTAATTTTTAAAGCTTCAGCAACATTTAATTTCTCACAAGGAGCTATGGTTTTTTTCTCAGTTCTTGCTTTTTGTGGTTTCATGCAAGATTTTAACATACCTTTTGTACTTGCATTTATTTTAGCTGCTTTTTTAATGGTGGTGGTTGGTTTGTGTACTGAAAGATTTGTTTTAAGACCTTTGATGAATGCTAGCGAAGACACAGTGTTAATGGCTACAATCGGTCTAGGATATGTTTTAGAGGGTTTGGCTCAAGCAGCATGGGGAGTAGAAGTAAGAAGACTAGATTTAGGAATTGGAGATTTTCCAGTGCCATGGATCGCTGACAACTTAAAACTATTTATTAGTGCTCTTGATATTACTGCAGGACTTGTTGCAGCTGTTATGATTATTGGTTTATTCCTTCTATTTAAATATACGAAAATTGGTCTTGGTTTGAGAGCTGTTGCAGATGATGCTGGTGCCGCTAGTTCAATAGGAATTCCTTTAAAACACATTATGTTATTAGTTTGGTCTGCTGCGGGGGTTGTAGCTTTAGTTGCAGGATGTATGTGGGGTGCAAGAGCAGGTGTTCAATTTGCTCTTGTTGATTTAGCTTTAAAAGCTTTGCCAGTATTAATTATAGGTGGTTTTTCATCTATTCCAGGAGCAATTATCGGAGGCTTAATTATTGGTGCAGTGGAGAAGGTGTTAGAAGTATACATTGGACCGTTTTTTGGAGGAGCTATTGAAGGTTGGGCTCCTTACGTATTAGCAATATTCTTTTTATTGTATAGACCAGAAGGTTTATTTGGAGAAAAAATTATTAGGAGAGTTTAATTTATGAAACCAGTTTTTATGACTTATACAAAAAAAGACCTAATAAATTTAGCTGTTTGTATGGTTCTGAGTGTATTAGTAATACCAACATTTATTACAACAGAATATTGGTACACTTCTATATTAATTCCTTGGCTTTGTTTAGCTTTAGCAACAATTGGACAACAAATTGTTATGGGTTACACAGGACAGTTAGCTTTAGGTGCTGCTGGCTTTATGGCTGCAGGCGCTTTTGCTATGTTTAACCTTATTTTAAGAGTGCCTGATCTAGGTTTTGTAGGTTCGCTAATAGTATCAGGTTTAATTGCAGCAGGTTTTGGAATTTTGTTCGGTCTACCAAGTCTTAAGGTAAGAGGAATTTATCTTATGGTAGCAACACTGGCCTCGCAGTTTTTTATTATATGGATGATAGATAAATTTGGTTGGTTTAAAAACTACGACTCATCAGGAATTATAACTGCCCAAGATATAGTTATCTTAGGTAAACCATTTACAACTCCATTAGCTATGTATTTTGTCTGTTTAGCTGTTACCACAGTTTTAACGTTATTAGCGATGAATATGGCTAGAGGTAGTACTGGCAGGAATTGGATGGCAGTAAGGGATATGGATATCGCTGCAGAGTCAATGGGAGTTTCATTATTAAGAACAAAGGTACAAGCATTTGCTATCAGCGCATTTTATTGTGGTGTTGCAGGTGCACTTTTTGCATTTTGTTATCTTAAATCTTTAGAGCCAGTTGCTTTTGATATTAAACTATCTTTTAAAATATTATTTATGTGTATTTTGGGTGGGCTTGGCACAATTAATGGTGCTTTTATTGGTGCAGCATTTATCCTACTTTTTCCCGTTCTCTTAAACGCAATTGGTAACAATGTATTTCATGGTGCAATTGACGCAACAATTATATCTTCTATAGAGCAAGTGATATTTGGTGGGTTGATGATTATTTTTATGATTTATGAGCCTTTAGGGATGGCTAAACTTTGGGAAAACATCAAACAAAAATGGAAGACTAAAATTCCTTCGTCAACAAATATAAAGTCTTCTCTTAGCAAAAAAACCTAATAAGTGGATAAAAAAAAGTTAATTTTTGCATTACTGGTTGGAATTATTATAGGGTTGCTTGTAGAAAATAACTTTCTAATTGGCTAAATTTTTTTATTATATAGTATTGTCTTTAGCAAATGAGCCATCAACGGTATATTTTTTTTATTAATTTTTTTTAAAATATAAGGAGCAATTTCTCTAGCTAATTGCTCACCTTCGACTGTATCTTTTGGCATAAACTTTTTTTTAGCTGCTGCAAATGTAAAACCTTTGCCCAAAAAATCTCCCATTTTACTATTCCTTCCACCCACAGCACTCACATATAAATCACCAATACCAGCAAGCCCTAATATGGTCGATTCATCTCCTTTAAAATATTTTATTAAAAATTTCATCTCATTTACACTTTTTTGGAATAAGTCTGATGCAGTGTTAAAATTTTGACCTGAGCCTATTACCATTGAATATATATTTTTTATTGCTGAGCAAATTTCTACTCCAATAACATCTTTAGAAAATTCAGTTCGATAGTATTTGGTAGATATTTGTTTTCCAATCCATTTGGCAACTTTGATATTCTTATTTGCTACTACCACGCTTGTTTTATTTTTTCTTGCTAATTCTTTAGCTAAACAAGGTCCTTTTAAAACGGATACATTTGCAACATTGTAATTATTTTTAAGTAACGCTGAAATAGTTAAGAGTTTTTTTCTTTTTTTATCATATTTTAGTCCTTTAGTAAGAACTAGTAATGGTGCTTTGATTTTTAAGTCTTTTAACTCTTTTCCAATAAAATCAATTCCAGCAAGACTCAATGCAATTACAATTAAATCAAATTTTTCTTTAAATATTTTTTTTGAATAATTCTTAAATTTTAGCTTTTTGGGTAAATTCATTTTTAAAGAAGAATGAAATTTTTTTTTTGATGCTAAATTTTTAATGAAAACTTTGTTGTATGGTTCTGTAATTATAACTCTATTATCATTTTCTAAACATGGTATTGAAAAAGCAGAACCCATTGCACCACCACCAATAACTAATATTTTTTTCATAAAGTTTTTCTTTGTATAAATATTAATATAGGTTTATTCATAGTTTGAATATAAAAAAAATTTAAAATGCAAAATCTTAAATGGAAATACTCCAAATTCTTAATAAATAAAAACTTTCAATTTAGTAGAAGATATGTTCTAAAATATTTACCATCAAATTTATTGGTCAATTCTCACAAAAGTATATCAAAATGGAAAGGATATAATCCAACTCCTCTATTAAAATTGAATAAACTAAATAAAAATCTTCAACTTAAGAATATATTTTACAAAGACGAATCAAAGCGATTTCACTTGAAATCCTTTAAAGCTCTGGGTGGAGCTTATGCAGTAGAGAAAATTTCAAAAAAAAATAAAAAAATAATTGTTTCATCGGCAACAGCTGGTAATCATGGTAGATCTGTAGCATGGGGAGCACAAAGACTAAAATTACAGTGTAAAATTTTTGTTAGTCAATATGTAAGCGAAACAAGGGTAAAAGAAATCAAAAAACTTGGCGCCGAAGTAATTAGAGTAAGAGGAAATTATGAAGCTTCATTGAGAGAATGCCAGTTACTTTCAAAAAAAAATAATTGGAAAATTGTTCAAGATGTATCGTCAAAAAATTATAAGTATATTCCTCAATTAACAATGGCAGGGTACTCTATTTTGATTAAAGAAATCTCCAAACAAACCAATCAATATATTACTCATATATTCCTTCAAGCGGGTGTTGGCGGTTTAGCTGCAGGTTTGGTTGCTGGAGTAGCAAAATATTTTAAAAAAATTCCAAAAATTATTATTGTTGAGCCAGACAGAGCTGATTGTGTACTTCAAAGTATCAAAAACAATAAATTAAAAAAAATAAGAATAAAAAGAGAGAGTATTATGGGCGGTATGTCTTGTAATGAAATGTCTCTTGTACCTTGGCAAATATTAAAAAAAGCAAGCAATTGTTGTGTCACAATTTCGGATAATAATGTTGCTAAAACAGTAGCTAGCTTAAAAGATAAAAAGTTTAGCAAAAATTCAATTATAGGTGGTGAATGCGCAACTCCAGGAATTATTGCTTTGATTGGAATTTGTAACGACATAAAAGCTAAAAAATTGATAAACCTTAATGAAAATTCAAATGTCTTAGTCATTGGATGCGAAGGTAATGCAGATGTTAAACTTTACAAACAACTGTTATCTAAAGGTAGAAAATAGATAATTATGTCAAAAAATGCAATTACCTGGATCAGAGAAGATTTTAGAATTGAAAATAACCCTGCTCTTTCTTACGCAACTCAAAATCATGAGAGAGTGCTAGCCCTATACATTTATAACAAAAATGATTTTGATGCTAAAAGAGAAGCACAGAAATGGTGGCTTTCAAAATCATTGGAAGTCTATAAATCTGAACTATCTAAGTTTAAGATCAATCTTCAAATACTAGCAGGTGATGAACTAGATATATTTTCAAAAATTAATAAAAAAGATAATATTTCTGTATACTGGAATAAAATTTACGAGCCAGACGTAATCGCGAAAGGAAAAAAAATTAGAGACATTTTTGTTAAAAATGAAATTAATTATAAATATTTCAAAGGGAATATTTTAAATGAGTTTCAAGAAGTAACTAAAAATGATGGAACACCTTTCAAAGTGTTTACTCCTTTTTGGAAAAATGCTGAACAAAAATTTTTAGGATTACCACCGAGTAAAAATTATAGTATTAAAAAAAAAACAAAGTCACTAGCATTCTTTAAAAATTGTATTGAGCCAAAGGATATTCTTCCAAAAAAAAATTGGTATAAAAAGTTTGAAAAATATTGGAAGGTATCTGAGGACGAATCTAAAAAAATTCTAAAAAATCTAATTGATGGTAAAATTAGAAATTATGGAACTGCAAGAGATTATCCTTCTGTTGATGGTACATCCAAATTATCTCCTTATATAAAACATGGACAAATTCACGTAAATACTATTTGGAAAAAGTGCAGTGAAATTAAATCTAAAGGGATTGGTTACAGAAAATATATTAATGAACTGGGTTGGCGTGAATTTTCACACAGTCTAATTAATTATTTTCCAGAATTTTTAAAAGGAAATTATAGAAAAGAATTTGATAAGTTCCCCTGGGTCAAAAATGAAAAGTTTTTAAAGGCGTGGAAATCAGGTATGACAGGTTATCCGATTGTCGATGCCGGGATGAGAGAACTTTATGAGACTGGATGGATGCATAACCGAATAAGAATGGTTGTAGGTTCCTTTTTAGTGAAACATTTAAGAATAAATTGGACTGAAGGTGAAAAACATTTCAGAAATTGCTTATTAGATTTCAATAAAGCTAATAATGTTGCTCAATGGCAATGGGTTGCAGGATGTGGAGCGGATGCAGCTCCTTACTTCAGAATTTTCAATCCTATTCTTCAAGGACAAAAATTTGATAAAGAGGGCGTGTACGTTAAAAAATGGATTCCTGAGCTAAATGAAGTTCCAAAAAAATTTATACATAAACCATGGGAAATGGAGACAAAATTACAAGAGGCGATTAAAACAATTATAGGAAAAAATTATCCAAGACCAATAGTTGTCCATGAAGAGGCACGTAAAGCTGCGTTGGAGGCTTTCCAAACTTTAAAAAAAAATTAAGTTTCACCTAAAAAATGATGAATTATAGATCTTGTTTGAGGATTTATTCTATGTTCAAACAAATAGATTCCTTGCCAAGTTCCAAGTAATAATTTTCCATCTTTAATACTTAAAGATATTTGATTATTAGTTATTGCTGATTTTATATGTGCGGGCATATCATCTTTACCTTCTGTGGTGTGAATATACAATTTATTGTCCATTGGAACTAAATTATTAAAATAATTTATCAAATCTTTTTGAACATCTGGATCTGCATTTTCCTGTACAATTATTGATGCACTGGTATGCTGAATGCTTAGATTTATTATACCAGTTTTAAAATCATTTTTTTTAATCCATTCAATAGTTTGATCAGTAAAGTCATATAATTTCTGACCATTGGTATTTATTTTCAAATTATAAAATTTTTGTTTCATATATTATATTTCATCGAAGTTAATTCATATAATCTACTAATTGTACGTTTAAAAGGCTCCTTCAATGATCTTGAAGAAGTAAATTCGTGCACATTCTGACTTGCAGTTACAGCTATAGGTAAATTTTTATCATATATAATATCTATCAAGGTTATAAATCTTTGCTGTTGGTTTGAATTAATATCGTTAAATTGCGGGATTTTTTCAATAATCATAAATTTTAAATTTTTTACAATTTCTAAATAATCCTCTGCTCCTAAATTATTGTCACAAAGCTCATCAAAGTTAAATCTAGATATACCTTCGTAAAAATTTTTTATCTTAAATATTCTTCCTTTAATATTCAAATTCTTTGAAAAATTTTTTTTATTTTTTGTAATAACTCTAAAAAACTTATTAATTTCAAAATTATTTTCTTCATTAAGTGGAAAGAAAAACCGTTGTTTCTGATTATCATTTGATTTTCTATAATCTTCCTCAATTCTTAATTCATGTTCTATTGACTTAGACTGCATAATGTTAATGAATGGCTTGAATTGATCTCTTTGTAATCCATCTTTATAGAGATCTGAGATTTTTGTATTTGAGGTAATGATTATTTTAATATTTTGTTTAAATATTTGCTCAAATAACTTTCCAAGTATCATTGCATCTACAATGTTGGTTACCTGGAATTCATCAAAGTAAATTAATGATATTTTAGATTTCAAATCATTTACAAATAAGTTTATAATATTTTCATCGTTACTGCCCTTTTTATCATGAATAAAATCATGGAAATTAATCATGAATTCGTTGAAATGAAGTCTTTGCTTTTTGGTATCTATAAAATCAAAAAAAAAATCTAAAATCATTGTTTTACCTACGCCTACACCTCCAAATAGATAAAAACCCAACTCATCAGAGTTTTTTTTAAAAATTTTTTTTAAAAATGAATTTTTAAAATTTTTATTATGGTAGCTTTCAAGTTGTTCAATGACTTTAATTTGATTTTGATTAATATTGAATTTATTTTTTTTACAATGTTCCAAAAATAAATCTTTAAAATTCATTTCTTCGTTTTAAAATCTATTCCATACTCTGATCTCGGCCCTTTTCTTAGTCCATAAGGTCCAGCTATAAAAATTGTTAAAGGCTTTGTTCCAGGTTTAATATCAACTCTATGTAAATTATTTGCAGATCTAAACCCTATATACCCCGGAGCTCTCCAGTATCTTCCTGATTCTATTGTTTCCCAGTATCCGTCCCTCAATACAATTGTTACATAAGGAAAGGTATGATTATGTACTCCAACACCATGATCATCAGCGAGCATTTCATGTATTAATATATTAAAAGGGAACCATTTAGGTCTTTTTCTAAACAAAACATAGTATCGATTCATCCAAGGCTTAGCTAATTCAAATTGTGGATGTGATGGCCCTCTATCCAATACCACTCTTTTTCTTCCCAGAAATTCAAGTAATCTTAAAATCATCTTAATTTATTTTAACAATTCCATTATCTTTGATAATGTAAATTTTACCGTTATTTACATACGGCTTGGAAATTTTACTCCTACTCACTCTATAAACTAAATCAATATTTCCATTTTCAATATTTATCTTAATGATTTTTCCATTATTAGTTGATAAATAAATCTTATCACTAGATGTAATAAAACCATTTATCTCAATTTTTTTCCTATTTTTTGATTTTATATTATAAAATATATCCGTAATTCTAATTACGTTACCTGAATTTTTCTCTAAAATATATAAATAACCTTTTGGAGAAATTGTTAATATAATGTTATCAATTATTACTGGCCTTAATATTGAACTTATATCTTGTTTCCAATTTATTAAACCTAAATTTGTGTCCAAAGAAAAAAAAGAGTTTTGGTTATTAGAAAAATAAATATCATTTTCATCTAGAACTAAATCAGAATTTTTTACTAAAAAAGATTGGAGGCTTTCACCATATTCTATGGTTGGTGTTAACCAGTTTAAATTTCCATCAATCTTATTAAGTGAAATGATTTCGCCTTTTGTATTATTAAAAATTACACTATCGTCATTTATAACTACAGATGTTTGTTTTTGAGAGTTAATCAATTTTTTTTCTGCCTTAAATTGCCAAATTTTTTGACCATCTAACAATGAATAACAAGAAAAAGTGTTATTTGCATCTAACACATAAAATTTATTATTCTCAATTTTTAGCTGAGATATTAGCGAAACATCATGTTCTTTTTGCCAAATTAATTTTCCATTAGATGCATTTAACAAATATATTTTTGCTAAATTATCAGTGACTAGTAAATTTTTACCACTTTTTTCAAATTTAAGTATTGGGAGTAATTTTTTTTCTTTTTTAGTATAATAATTAACTTTCCATTCAATTTTTGATTTATGATCAAATTTTATAATTGATCCCCTTTTATCAAAGAATATTAAATCCTTATCGATAAATACAGCCTCTGGTTCAAATTGATCAAAATATTCAATCTTACTAAAGCTGTATTTTGATATTTCTTTAAAATTTGAATTGACTGTAAAAACTCCAAAATTGTTACCATTATACTTGTTTTTATTTTCAGAAGAATTTTTGATGACTACCTTTAAATTTGGATTAAATTCATTCTCGTTTAAAACTTCTTTCTTAAAAAGTTCTTTAATTTGATTATTTTCTTTATCATTAAGCGCAATCTTTTCTTTTGTCCAAATTCCTGATTTAGTATCAAACGAACAACTACTTAGTATTAATATGCTTAAAATTATAAATATACTCTTAATCACTTAAGTCTCTATTCAATCTTCTTTTTGCACTTGTAAGTATATCTGTATTAGAATTTTCTGTCGAAACTATCTTTTCAAAAAAATCCTTAGATTTTTGTTTCTCACCTTTGCTATAAAAAAACTCTGCAACAAGATATAGTGCGTGTGATTTCCAAACACTATCTGAATTTAACAAAGGATTTAAAATATTTAATAACTCTATTTCGTTAATTTGATCAGCATTAAACAATGCCTTTTTATAAATAATCAAATTTTTAATTTCAATATCAAGGGAAGTTTTATCAATTAAAATATCAAAAAAACTATTAATTTCGCTTTTATCATTTATTAAATTATTATCTATTATAAAATATAACGCTAGAGGTGAGTAAGTTGCATCTTTGGCGTCTATAATATCTTTAAGTATCGGTATAATTTTCGATTTATTTGCAGCTTCATACTCAATTATAGCACTATTGTATCTATTTGAGATGTCTTCTCGCTTTTTATCAAGATATATTTGGTAAGAGTAAAAGCTTATAATCAAAATAATAAAAGTTGTTATTAATGAAATTAGCTTTTTTTTATTATTTATTATAAAGTTTTTAATTCTCTCATTTCTCGTTCTATTATCTATTATTGAAGTATCTTCATCCATATTTAAATCATATTTCTAAGCACATACTGAAGAATTCCACCATTTTTGTAATACTCTAATTCATTTTTAGTATCTATCCTACACAATGTTTTTATTTTTTTTATTTCGCCAGATAGATATTTTATCTCAACTGTTAAATGATCTGATGGATTTACCCCATTTTCTATACCATTAATACTTATCAATTCTGATCCAATTAATTTTAAGTTTTTTCTATTAACATCGTTAATAAATTGTAATGGCAAAATTCCCATACCAATTAAATTTGATCTATGAATTCTCTCAAAACTTTCTGCTATTACTGCTTTTACTCCTAATAACTTTGTTCCCTTAGCAGCCCAATCTCTAGATGATCCTGTGCCATATTCTTTACCACCTATAACTATAAGATCAGTGCCTCTTTTTTTATACTCTACTACTGCATCGTAAATAGGCATTATTTTTTCCTCTGGATATAATTTTGTAAAACCACCCTCAGTTCCAGGAGCCATTTCATTTTTAATTCTAATGTTAGCAAAAGTACCTCTCATCATAACCTCATGATTTCCTCTTCTAGATCCATATGAATTATAATCTTTAGGCAGAATCTGATGTTTCATAAAGTACTCACCTGTTGGACTTTCTTTTTGAATATTACCTGCAGGAGAAATATGATCGGTAGTCACCATATCGCCTAAGATTAATAAAGGTCTAGCATTTTTGATTTCTTTAAAACCCTCTGGTTGATCAGAGAGATCGTCAAAAAAAGGAGGTTTTTTTACGTATGTTGAATTTTCTTCCCAGTTATAAATACTGCTCTTTTCTGTTTTAATTTGTTGCCATTGTTTAGGACCTTCAGAGACATTAGAGTATCTCTTAACAAACATATCAGGGTTTAAAGATAATTTTAATTTATCTTCAATTTCTTTATTGCTTGGCCAAATATCTTTCATAAAAATATCATTGCCATCTTTGTCTTTACCTAATGGATCTTTATATAAATCAAATTCCATATGACCAGCTAATGCATATGCAACAACCAAAGGAGGTGACGCTAAGTAGTTAGCTTTGATGTGTGGTGAGATCCTACCTTCAAAGTTTCTATTACCTGATAAAACTGAAACTGCATAAATATTTTCTTTTTGTATTGCATCAACAATATTATCTGGTAAAGGTCCAGAGTTACCAATGCAAGTAGTGCAACCATAACCAACTAAATTAAATCCAAGCTTATCTAAGTAAGTATTTAATCCTGCTTTTTCTAAGTAATCAGTTACAACTTGTGATCCAGGAGCTAATGAAGTTTTGACCCAAGGTTTCACCTCCAAACCAAATTCTACTGCTTTCTTTGCTAATAAACCAGCACCTATGAGTACATTTGGATTTGAAGTATTGGTACATGAAGTTATAGCGGCAATTAATATTGAACCATCTTTAATTTCATAATCTGTATTAGAAACTTTTGAGTTTGAATAATCTTTTTTCTTAGTAGTTTCAAAAAAACTTTTCTTAAAATTTTCTGAGGCATTAGTTAATAAAACTTTATCCTGGGGTCTCTTTGGACCAGATATTGTTGGAACTATTGTGGACATATCTAACGATATGCTGTCAGTAAATTCAATATCGTTACTGGCCCACAAACCTTGAGCTTTTGCATACTCCTCAACAATATTTACTGTTAATGTATCTCTACCTGAAAATTTTAAATATTTTAATGTTTCATCATCAATTGGAAAAAAACCACAAGTTGCACCATATTCTGGGGCCATGTTAGCTATGGTGGCACGATCAGCTAAAGATAAATTTTTTAATCCATCTCCATAAAACTCTACAAATTTTCCAACCACTCCTTTGTCTCTTAACATTTTTACCACTGTTAAAACTAAATCTGTAGCTGTTGTACCCTCTGGCATTTTATTATTTAATTCAAAACCGATGACTTCTGGTATCAGCATTGAAATTGGTTGACCCAACATTCCTGCCTCTGCCTCAATACCTCCAACACCCCAACCTAACACTGATAAGCCATTGACCATTGTTGTATGACTATCAGTTCCAACTAATGTGTCTGGAAAAAGATATTTATCTCCATCAAATTCTTCGCTCCAAACTACTTTAGATAAATATTCTAAGTTTACTTGATGACAAATACCGGTGCCTGGTGGAACTATTCTAAAATTATTAAATGCTTGTTGACCCCACTTTAAAAAAGAATATCTTTCTCCATTCCGCTCAAATTCAATTTCAACATTTTTTTCAAAAGAGTCTGATTTAGCAGATTGATCAACTTGAACAGAATGATCGATTACTAAATCTACAGCTGACAATGGGTTTATTGAATTAGGATCTTTGTTCTTTTTTTTTACTGCTTCACGCATAGCAGCTAAATCTGCTACCGCAGGTATTCCGGTATAGTCTTGTAGTAAAACTCTTGCAGGCCTATAAGCAATTTCTGTTTTTGAAGTCTTATTCTTTAGCCATTCCTTTATGGCTTCAATTTGTTTTTTTGTTACTGTTACGTCATCTTCATATCTTAAAAGGTTTTCTAAAAGAACCTTTAAAGATTTTGGTAATTTTGAGATACCATTAAGCCCATTACTTTCAGCTTTTAAGAGTGAATAAATCTTATAATTTTTGCCATTGATATTAAGATCTGACAAAGACTTATAAGAGTTTTTTATTCCTGGTTTCATAACTTATATATAAAAAGTAATTATGCTCAAAAGAAGAAGGCTTGACATAACATAATTAAAATATTTTATAAATTTATCATTTGTCGCAAATTTCCTCAAAAATTTACCTATTAAAGTCCATAAAGTGATACTAGTTATAGAAAAAAGAAAAGCCAGTAGTATTACTTGAGTCGCATAATTAAGATAATTTTCCCCTAATTCAACATAAGTAGATACAACTATAATAGCAACAGTCACTCCTTTGGGGTTCAGGTATTGAAATAAAAATGTTTCGATAAATTTTACTGGATTTTCTTTTGTTGTATCATCTGAAGTTTTAGAAAAAGCAATTTTATAAGCAAGATAAATTAAAAATAATGTACCCAAATATTTAATAATAATTTGTATTAAAGGAAATAATTTAAAAATATTGATTAAACCAACTGATAGAAAAATCACCAATGATGTGAAACCTAGTGTCACCCCAAGAATATGGGGAATAGTTTTTTTAACTCCAAAATTAAAACCTGAATAAGACGCGACAACATTATTTGGGCCAGGTGTATAAGCCGTCACAAACCAAAATAGTGAAATCGATAATATTTCAGGGTGCATAAATTTAAGCTATAGGTAAACCGTCATCAGCTTTTTGAGAAGGATGAACTAATGTAACTTTTCCATCTGTATCTATAGAACCTAAAATTAAAACTTGCGATACTACTCCTGCAATATTTTTTTCTGGAAAATTACACACCCCAATTACTTGTTTACCGATTAAATTATCTTTGTTATAAAAATGAGTTATTTGAGCAGATGATTGCTTAACACCAATATTTTTACCAAAATCAACTTTTAATACTAATGATGGCTTTCTTGCTTTTTCATTCTTTTCAACAGAAATTACTGTTCCTAGGCGGATATCTATTTTTTCAAAATCTTGATAGGTTATTTGTTCTTTCATAATAATAATATATAATTAAAACATGGCGAGTATAGATAACATATTATTTGAAAAATCAATAAAAATTCTTAAAGATCTTATATCCTTTAAAACTATTTCGGGGGAAAATAATTCATCCTTAATTAATTATTGTGAAAATATACTTTCAAAAAGTGGAGCAACCTCTTTTAAAGTTTTTGATGCAGATAAAAAAAGAGTAAATCTCTTTGCAACATTAAAAGCAAAAAGGTCTAATGGTAAAGAACCGATTATTTTATCAGGTCACACAGATGTTGTTCCCGTTTCCAAAGGTTGGTCTACCGATCCATTTGTTGCAGAAATAAAAAATGATAAATTATATGGAAGAGGCTCATGTGATATGAAAGGGTTTTTAGCATGTTCACTAGCTTTTGCAGATATTTTTTCAAAGTCAAATCTGTCTCGCGATATACATTTTTCTTTAACATTTGATGAAGAGACTGCTTGCGTTGGAGCTCCTTTGTTAATTAAAGAACTTAAAAAAAGAAAAATTACAAACGGCATATGTATTGTTGGAGAGCCTACAAAGATGAAAATTATTGACTCTCATAAAGCGTGTTATGAATATACTACTTTTTTTGAGGGTCTTGCTGGACATAGTTCTAAACCAGATGAAGGGGTTAATGCAGCAGAATATGCTTCAAGATATGTAAATAAACTCATGTCTCTAAGAAACGATTTAAAAAATAGAGAACCTGACAACTCGATATTTACACCGCCTTACTCAACATTATCTATTGGTGGGATTTTCGGAGGAATAGCCCATAACGTTATAGCAGATAAATGTCATGTAAATTGGGAGACAAGACCAGTTAATAAACAAGATGGAATTTTCCTAAATAATGAAATTGATAATTATGCAAACGAACTATTAACTGAAATGAAAAAAAAATATCCGAATGCTTCAATTAGAAAAAAAATAATTGGTGAAATAATTGGTTTTGATAGAATTCAAGACTCAAAAGCCTGTGAATTTGTCTCTAGTATTACCGGTGATAATAAAAGAGAGGTTGTTTCTTTTGGAACTGAGGCCGGACTATTTCAAGAAATCGGTATAAGCACAGTTGTTTGTGGACCTGGTTCAATTGAACAAGCACATACTATTGATGAATTTATTGAATTAAATGAAATTAAAAAATGTTTATCTTTTTTAGAGGGAGTTAAAGAAAGATCTATAATTAATTAATAATTAGTTCCAACCACCCACTGATTTTACCTCTAAAAATTCCTGTAGACCGTGTTCACCTGCTTCTCTCCCAATTCCAGAATGTTTAAAACCCCCAAATGGAGTATCAATCGCGATCCCTGCACCATTAACATCTACCATTCCAGATCTTAATTTTTTAGCAACTCTTCTAGCTTTTTCTTGATCTTTAGTTTGAATATAATTTGTTAGGCCATAAGGAGTATCATTAGCTATTTCGATAGCTTCGGCTTCGGTTTCAAATGGGATCACAGATAAAACTGGTCCAAATATTTCAGTTCTAGCAATTTCCATTTTATTATTTACATCAACAAAAACAGTTGGTTTTACAAAATATCCTTTTTCTAGACCACTAGGTTTTCCAAGTCCTCCTGCGATTAATTTTGCACCTTCATCAATCCCCTTTTGAATTAATGCCTGTATCTTGTTAAATTGAGTTTCTGAAACTACTGGTCCAATATGTTCCCCTTCTTTATTTGGATCTCCTACCTGCATTTCTTCTGTAAATTTTTTTAATTTCTCAACTGCTTGATTATAATGAGACTTTTCAATTAGCATTCTTGTTGGAGCATTACAAGATTGACCAGAATTTTTAAAACATCTCAAAGCACCCCATTCAATAGCGCCAGGATCTGCATCTTCAAAAATAATATTTGCTCCTTTGCCACCAAGTTCTAAGCTAACTCTTTTAAAATCAGTTGCAGCATTTTGTGAAATTAATGCACCAGCCCTCGTTGATCCTGTAAAAGAAATCATATCTATATCAGAATGTCTGGTTAATGCTTCTCCTGTTACAAAGCCATCACCATTAATCAAATTAAAAACTCCTGGAGGAAATTTTGTTTCATCAATTAATTCTGCTAAAATCATTGATGATAATGGCGCAAGTTCCGAGGGTTTTAAAACCATTGTGCACCCAGATGCTAGGGCAGGCATTACTTTCAAACAAACCTGATTCATTGGCCAATTCCACGGTGTAATTAATGCACAAACTCCCTTAGGTTCATAAATAAGTCTTTGGTTTGGCGCGTGATCTCCTAAAGGTTTTTCAAATTCAAAACTTTTTAAATGTCTTATAAAAGATTTAATATGAGCCGCTCCAGTGCCCGCTTGTAGTTTTGTTGCAAAATCCTTAGGAGCGCCCATCTCTAATGTGATAGCTTTTGCAATATCAGCCCATCTTTTTTTATAATTTTCATAAAGTTTTTCTAATAGTTTTATTCTTTCCTCTTTCAAAGAAAAGGACCATGTCTCATACGCTTTTTTGGCCGAGCTCACAGCATGATCAACATCATCTTTGTTGCCTAAGGTAATAACAGCACTATTTTCCTCAGTAGCAGGATTAATGACTTTTATTTCTTGTTTGCTTTGAGGTTCTTGCCATTTACCATCTATATAAAATTTTTTTTTGTTTTCCATAGAACTTAAATAATTCTTGATTATTTTTTTGCAAATAAATTTGTCAATTCATATACTATAGTTGCAGCAGCAAGTGAAGTAACCTCTGCATGATCATAAGCCGGTGAAACCTCTACAACGTCTGCAGAAATCAAATTCATTCCCGATAATCCTCTTATAACATTAACCATTTCCCTTGAGGTCATTCCTGCAATTTCAGGTGTCCCAGTTCCTGGGGCAAAAGCTGGATCCAAGACGTCTATATCAATTGATAAATATAGTGGGTTGTCGCCCACTCTTTTCCTAATTCTTTCAACTATCTTATCAGTTCCCTGTGTTTGAAATTCATCGCAATGAATAATTTTAAAACCAAAACTTTCATCATTTTTTAGATCATCTCTACTATAAAGAGGTCCTCTAATACCAACGTGCATTGAGGCATCATCTAAAAATAAATTTTCCTCTCTTGCTCTTCTAAATGGTGTTCCATGTGTATATGGTGCTCCAAAGTATGTATCCCATGTATCTAAATGGGCATCAAAATGTACAAGTGCAACAGGTCCTTTATTAATTTTATTCACTGCTTTTAATAAAGGAAAGGCAATCGTATGATCACCACCTAAACTAATTATTCCACCAGTTTTATCTAATAATTCAATTGCACCCTCTTCAATTTGTTTAATTGCTTCATCTATATTAAATGGATTACAAGTAATATCTCCTGCATCAGCAACTTGCTGAACTTTAAAAGGTTCAACATCATAATTTGGATGATAGTTTGTTCTTAAATGCCTGGATGCTTGTCTAATACTTTGAGGTCCAAATCTTGCTCCTGGTCTATAACTCGTCCCTGCATCAAAAGGTATACCAACGATAGCAACATCACAACTTTCCACATCTCTTAACTCCGGCAATCTAGCGAATGTTGAAGGACCAGCAAAACGAGGTACTTTTGTTCCACTTACCGGTTGGATTGGATCTTTATTTCTTTTTTTTTTCACAGTAAAATTGTATCACATTCAATTAAATTGGAATATCTTATGTGTCTAAATATATGTGCCTAATTAGATTAATTATACTATCTTTATTTATTATTACTCAAACTCAGGCAGATACAATTTATAATCTAATAAAAATTCCAAATTTAGAAATTTACGATATCAAAACTACAAATAAACTTAGATACTTATACGCAAAAAAACCATTCACTCTTGGAAGTGAAAAAAATATAAAATGTTACAACTCAAAAAAAAACATTTTAGATCAAAAATATAAAATTATTAAAGAAAGTCTAAATAGATACGATCAAGAGTTTCTAAAAAAGATTAACTTAAAATATATTGTTATGTGTGAAGACTTATCAATCTCGAATATCAATACCGCTGGTATTCCAGATAATATAATGAAAACTTTAATACTAGATATTAAATTTGATAAAAAATATTTTGAACGTGTAATTCACCACGAGGTTTTTCATATTATAAATGATTCATTTAAAGAGATATTTGATGAAAAGATTTGGTCAAATTTTAATATTGAAGAATTTGAATATGCTGAGTGCTCAACTTGTACTGATAAATTAGGGTTAGATACTTATTCGAATACAAGGGGATTTTTTACTGAGTATTCACAATCTACAGCATCTGAAGATATGGCTGAAGTTTTTTCTCATTTAATGATTGGAGTAAACTTGAGTAATCCTGATCCAATTTTAAAAAAAAAGATTCAATTTATTAAAAATAATCTTTTAAAAATCGATCGAAATTTTATCTTATGATAAAGAAGATTAAAGCTTCAACATCTGAAAAAGTAATTTTTGCATTTATAATTATTTTGGCAATTTTTTCCTTTGGTTTTTTTTTTTCTATAAAAAATAAATGTTTGTTTATAAAAAATTTCGACCCTCAAGAAATTACTTTTAAAGATCCAGATAATATTGCAATTTTGAATGTTGAATGTGGAAATGTGATAATGGAACTTTATCCTGATATTTCTCCAAATGCTGTAAAAAGATTTAAGTATTTAATTAATTCTAAGGCATATGACGATGTTGCATTTCATAGAGTCATTAAGGACACACTTATTCAAGCAGGAGATTTAGAATTTGGAAAAAAAGGAAGTTTAAATTATGCAAAGATTGGTACTGGAAAATCTGGATTAGGTACTATTAATTCAGAAATAGATAATCCTTTTAATTTTGATAAAGGAAGTGTTGGTTTAGTAAGGACCAAAAAATATAATACTGAAGATAGCCAGTTCTTCATAATTCTCAAAGATGAGCCATTATATGAAACTGAATACACACCAGTTGGAAAAGTAATTTACGGATTAAAAGCTTTAGAGAAAATTAAGTATTTAGATAAATCTCAATACGTATTAAGACCTGATTTTATAAATTCTTTTTATATGTTGATAGATCAATAATATTTATTTTAATTTTCTGAGTTGAGTTTATCAGTAGCTTGTTTAAAACCTTTTAAGTTTGATTGAATAACTAAAGGTTGTCTCGAAGCATAGCCCAAAACCTCTATTTCTAATTGGTTTCCAGAAATAAAATTTTTGTATACTTTTTCATAAATATTATCCATTTCTGAGTTTCCCGAACCTTTTGTCAGAAATACTAGGCACCCTATTTGCTCACAGCTTGACCAAGGAATTTCTATCGTTTCTTCATTATCAACTCTTAAAGAAAGTGATCTTTTCAAGTCAATACCTAACGGCGATATTATAGTAATTAAACTAATTTCCTTTTTTTTTTCATTTAAAAATTTTGAATATGTAACTGAAAAATTTATATTAGTATTTTGAATTCTAATTGTTTGACTAACCTCGCAATTTTTATTCTTACCATTTTCTACGCATTGGTATGTCCAATTATCATACTGTTGAGTCGTAACCTTTGGTGGTGATTTTTCATCTGCTATTGCAACTTTAAAACCAAAAAAAAGAATTATAATTGTAAATAAAATTTTACTCATTAATATTGTTTTGATAAAGAGACGATTGTTCTATCATCCCAGCTCAAGCCGTCAACATCAAAACCTTCACTGTCTTTTCCAGAATTACCTTGAATTGTTCTAGAATGGGTTAGTTGCATGTTAAAAAAATTAAAAAATGGTACATCCATTGTTAGTCCCCAGCCCTTAAGTGCGTATGTATTTTTAAGTTCAGTATTTGTTGAGTTCCATCCCGTCCATTTATTTTTGTGTAAACGAATTTTTCCATAATCATAAAAAATTGTTGTTGGTAAATTAAAAAAATTTCTTTTTATTTCTATCCCTGTAGTAAAACCTGCATCACCAGCTGCCTCGCTCGAAGTATATGCTCGTACACCGTTTAATCCACCTAAAGTAAATTGCTCTCCACCATCTAGATTATCAGCAGCAAATTGACTGTTAAACTTTAATAAAATGTTAGTCTTATCTGTTAGTTTTTGTAAACGATTTAAACTTAATGTTGCTTTTAAATTTCTACCATTGTTATCGGCCCCAGCTTGATCTGTGATAAAGTTCGATGCATTATCAGTCAAATCCAGCTTACCTAGCGTTACTCCAATGAGGCCATAATTTACGCCTCCACCTAATTTCGTATCTGTGGCATCAAATCCTAAATTTAGAGAAGCCTTGGTCATATCTTTATTACTATTATTGCCTGTACCTAAATCATTTACATAATCATTTCTTGATAAAGACAGCGTTGCATTAAGATTGTTTGTAAGTTTTTCAATCAATGGTCTTGTAAAAGTTAAATTATATTCTGTTGAATAACCCGAGGGCGTAGTAGAATCAAAAGGAGCAGAAAGTTTATATTCCATTTTTGAAAGTCGCATAGTTGCTTGCATTCCATTATAACCCAAAGGAAATGTGTTTGACATTGCATAGTAATTTGATTCTTCAGTTTGTTTTCCATTTTTGAAATTATTTCCTGTTGCAACATTAGTAAGTGAAAATCGATCACCTATGTTAAGTAATCCATCTATATTAATTGTATTAGTAAGTTTACCTGTGCCTGATGATCTAGATCCAGTATTATCGACCAAAGATAATCCTGTGATTGTTTCCGTGTTACTTGCGGTAATTATAACATCGGTTTCCCCAAATTCTTCTCCTTCTTCTAGTTGAGCTACTGCATTAATTCCAGGAGTTCTATTAAAATTTCTTATATTTTTGTCTAATTGAGAAATATTTAAACCTCCATCGTCTTGCACTTTATAGAGAATTTTTTTTCTAATTTTTTCTTTTGATAGATTAAGTTTTTTTGTCTTATCTACATTAAAAGCAATTTTTCCTAATTTCGCTTCAGTAATTTTAATTTGTACAATCCCATTTTTTATATCTTGTGGAGGAAGATAAGATGTTGCCAGAAATCCCTTTGATCTATAATAGTTAGAAATTTCTGTGGTAACATTAAGAAGCGCATCATAGTCTAATTCTTTATTAATATTATCTTTAATCAAATCTTTTAATATCTCATCATTGTATCTTTTATTGCCCTCTAATTTAAAATCTTTAACTAATACTTTTAAAATTTTTTCTTCATTATTTGGTAAAAATTCTTTATCTAGCTCATTCAATTTTTCAGAGGTATCAGGCTCTTTTTTTTCAGGTAGTTGTGGAACCTGCTTGTTAAGGTCATCAACTGTAGGTATATCAACTGCGTATCCAATACTTGAAAAAGTTATCAGAAACATAAAAATTAAAGTTGATTTTAAATTATATATTATCTTCATCTTCTATTCTCGCATCAGGATTAGTATCTATGTTGTTTAAGCCTTGATTATTTTCAATTTTGGGTTTGTTTTCTATTCTTTGATTTGGTTTAGAGCCAAGCTTATATGGATTAAAAAACTCACCTTTTTGTGGTTTGCCATCGAATGATTTAAACAATTCTTTTATATCTCTAAATTGCTTCGGTGGCGCATTAAAATCTTTTGCAGTTTCAATATTAGAAGGCTTAAAGTTTGATGGATTACCTTTTGGACCTCCGAATAATCTTCCAAAAAATCCTTGTCCGGAAGGATTATTACCCTCAACTTTTCCTCTTGCTAAAGGTTTACCGATTTTAAAATTATTACCACCTGGTCTTGCTTTTATATCTCCAAATTTTGGGTTGTCCGCGTAAACAATTTCAACGCTTTTTGTAAAACCAATACTATTTCCACCTCTAAACATATTAAACTTCATAGGGCCTGGGCCAAACTTATTTATTGGCCTAAATTTTGCAGCTGTCTTGGCAGCTCTTTTAGCTTTTTCTTTTACTGAGTTTGATAATCCACCACTACTTCCTGTCATTTTCTGACCAACTCCTGTAGCAGTTCCAAATGCTGAGCTAGGATTAATCGTACCCCATCTTGCACCTGATACTTGGTATCCAGTTAAGCCAGTATAAGATTTTAATTTTTTTATAGATCCTACTTTTGACTTAAATTGAACTGTAGGAACAGAATTTATTCCTCTGTCAATTTCTACTGCTTTTGCAACTAAAGAATGTTTACCAGATACAGTGTCATTTACTTTTCCATTAAATATTACCGCTGGGTCCATAGATAATACTGTTCTTGTAGTTCCATTGTTACCCGTACTACCGATTAAAACATCTCCGTTATACCTTTGCTGCTCATAAGTCATAACATCGCCTTTAAGGGTTATAGTGTTAGCTGTTGTTATCATTGTATAAAAACTATCAGTAGTATTAGTTGGATCAACTATTTCTAAATTAAAAGCATAACCAACTCTATCCCCATAGGTTACATTTCCTGAACCAGCATTAACTGTCATTGATCTTGCTTTAGCATTACCTTGTCCTTTTAAAGTACCGCCAAAATTAATATTCGAATTCGTAGTTGTGAATTCAACTGGGGAGCCTCTAGAACCTGAGGCAACTAAAACATTTCCAGTATAATTCTGCACTCCAGTAGTCGTTATTCCTGAATTCAATCTTACTGCACCGTTTATTCTTAAAGAGGCCAAAGTTACACCGTCTGAAACGCTAAACTGATCTGAGGTTGATGTTGATGTTAATGATGGAGCGGATGCGCCTAAAGCTCTGGCAGATCCAGCTATCAAAGCACCTCCATTGCTTATATTAACAGCCCCAGTGTATGTATTTGTTCCTGATAATGTCAATGCTCCACCGCTTACTGTTAAATCTCCTGATCCAGAAATTGTACTAGATATTGTTTGTGTTGCGCTAGAACCATATTCAAATGTTCCATTATTGATAACATTTGCAGAATAACTTCCACTTCCTAATTTACCACTACCTGATACTTTTAGCTTACCTGCGTTAATTGTTGTTGTTCCTGTGTACGTATTTACACCTGATAAATTTAAAGTTCCTGTTCCAAATTTTGCTAAATTATTTGATCCTGAAATAACTCCAGACAATGTTGAAGTTCCAGAGTTTCTAATTGATATATCACCATCCACTGAAATTTCTCCACTTGCAGATATAACTGCCCCTGTTACGGTTAAATCATTAAGTGCAACTCCACTGTCACTTGCATCTGTAACAATAGTTATATCTTTTATAGTAGCTGCTAGACCTTCGTTGCTTGCATGATGAGCTCGACCTATCATAATAGTTTTAGTTGTTGGATTAATTACATTGCCAGATGATTTTGCATTTGTTCCATTAAATGCCTCTGAACCATCAACATAAACTTTTGCAATATTGTTATTATAAGTAATTTTTACAGTTCTCCAATTTCCAGCTGTTCCATTACTTCCTTGACCAAATAAATCTAATGGTCCTTGATTTTGTCCTCTAACATAAAAACTATCTCCTCTATTTGGTGATCTGATCAGAATACCTTTTGTGTAGTGTCCGTAAGAAAATATGGTATTTAAGTTTCCACTCCATCCTGAAGAATTATATTTTGCCTCATAGGTCCAGTCCGAACCTAGATCTTTACTAATTGTATAAGGATTGGATCCATTTTGAGTTGTTGTGTGAGTGCTTGATGTAAGATAAGTTGATGTAACGGAATTTCCACCTTTGATATTTCCTGAAAAAGTTACATTTCCACCTCCAGCATTTACAATTAAATTTCTTGCTGTTCCACCTGAAACTGAACCAAGAGTTCCGCCAAATGATACATTACCTGCCCCTGAACCAGTATTAATTGTAGTATTTTGATAAATATTTACATTATCACTAAAGGTTATATTTGAATTTGTAGTTGCTAAAGTTACTGCAGCACCTGAACTAGCTCCAATAACTGTTGCTGCAGAATAACTTTGTGCTCCTGTAGTTGTTATATCTGACTCTAAAGATATAGCTCCGGTTACATCAAGAGATGGTAATGTAACTCCATCAGAGACTTTTAATACTTTACTAGCACTTGAATTAATAGAAGGTGAACTACCTAACGAATTATTAGCTGCAGCTATTAATGTTCCAGTTGATAAAGTTACAGCTCCAGTAAAATTACTATTTCCTGAAAGTGTTAAATTTCCACTACCTGATTTTGTAATTCCTCCACTACCTGAAATTACACCTGATAAGGTTTGTGCTGAGCCTGAACTTAAAGTTAATGTACCTGCATTACTAATTGAACCTGCATAAGATCCATTACCCAACAATCCAGAAACAGTAATTGCCCCGGCACTAATTGTAGTACCACCTGTATAAGTATTAGCAGCAGATAAAGTCAAAGTTGACGATCCTGATTTAGTTATTTGTCCAGAGCCAGATATTACTCCAGATAAAGTTTGTGCTGAACTTGATGTGTATGAAAATATTCCGCTGTTAGCAATAGTGCCTGAATATGTTCCACTTCCCAATCTTCCTGAAACAGACAATGTCCCAGCGCTAATTGTGGTATTACCTGAATAAGTATTTGTTCCCGACAATGTTATTGTTTCATTTCCAGTTTTTATTAAATTTCCTGAACCGCTTAATACTCCTGAATAAGTAGTTGAAGAACTGTTATTTAAAGTAATATCATTACTGGATATATTAATATTTGCTGAACCACTTAGATTGTTCATTTGAGAATCTGCACTCAATACAGCTGAACCTGCGTTTAAAGTTATAGATCCTGTCGCGTTAGAAGGTTTAAATGTTAATTGACCAGCCCCAGCTTTTGTAAATGAGTTTGCCGCAATCACTCCTGATATAGTACTTGTTCCACTGTTTGTAACTGAAACATCACCAGAGGCTGTGACAGCTGCTGCGCTCAAAGCTGCACCATTTACCGTAATATCATTTAGTGCAGTTGATCCACCAACGGCACCAGAGAAAGTTACGTTATCTGTCCCAGCATCTACAACTAAATTTCTTCCTGAAGAATTTCCATTTACTGTTCCTGTGAAAGTAATGGAGTCGTTATTAGCATCTATTGTTGAATTAGATGTTAGAACAACATTTCCATTTAATCTTATATCGTCATTTGCTGAACTTACGTTTTCAGATGTATACGACCTGTAAAATACTGTAGCACCTCCAGTTTGATAATTATTGGTCCAACCAGACCACTGATTGCTAGGATTTCGTATACGCATTCTTGCTGCTGCACCTCCGGTTGCTTCTCCCCAAAAATACAAAAACGGCATAACTTCATTAGCAGTAAAAGTTCTATCTCTTTCGTGATATTGAACTCCGTGTCTTCCTGGACGGTATGCCCATAAATAAGCACTTTTGTCTGAATGATTAAATCTATTTGAATTTTGTACAGCAGACTTTAAACTAGCTAATGTTTGGCCAGCATTTCCTACATAAGATATCACACTATCGTCAGCACCTACTTGTAATCTCCAAGATCCAGAGGCATTAGGTTTAAAATATCCCTCGTATCTGTAAGATTTATAAGACCCAGGATCACCCTGATAGATGCTCGTTACGTTATGGGTAGCAAAAGGAGTATTATTAAATAAATTTGTATTATCGTTAACATGCCCATTGTTCCATTCTCCAAAATAACCGTTATAATCGCTTCTTATCCATCCTGCAGCTCCTAGAGAAGAAGTTGAATAAGTTCCAGCTGATGAATCTGTGGAGATATTTCCACCAATGTTGATAGTCCCCGCAGTAACATCTATTCCTGAAAGTCTGTAAGTTGAGCCAATATTCCCACTAAATGTGGCTGATCCAGATGATCCTGATACCGTCAATCCTTTTGCTGTGCTAGTATTACTGTCTAGTGTACTATTTAAAGTTAAGTCACCTCCTCGAGTATTTATAGTTACATCTGCTCCAAGTTTAACCGCTGATGCAAAAATAACATTTAATGAGTTATTACTCGATCCAACATTTGCATTTAAAACTGTTGAGGTGGATGTAAAGGTTAGAGTTCCGTTGGATCTTCCACCACCATAAGAAATAGCGCTGTTAACAGTAATGGTGTTATCTGCAGTTACATTAACATTTGTAGATGCTAAATTACTTACATATGTTGAAGCCTCAGATGAACCAACAGTTAGATTTGTTGGATCGAGTAACCAATTACCATAACTACCACTTACTGAACTTGTGTCTACTTTAATTCCATTATAATTTAAGGTTGCTCCAGAAGTTTCAATTTGACCACCATCTTTATTTATACCTGTTGCTTTTAAAGTTCCATAGACACTTGTAATTGAATTGCTATCTTTAATGTTTGACCAAGCGACTATAGTACCACCAGCTCCACTTTCTGTTGCACTAGCTGATAATACTGAATTTTTATCTATTGAAGTATATGTTGACTGAAGCAAATCCCCTTTACCTTGCCAGTCTCCGCCTATTAATATTTTACCACCACCTTCTTTACCATCTGCGCTAAGTTTTGCAGATACTAGGTTTAATTCTTTACCAGTAATTTCAATATCGCCACCCTCACCTGTTGAAGAATTAGCATCTAATTTGCCCGAGATGGTTGCTTCACCTTTCGATCCTGCATCGATTTTAATTTCACTTGCTTCGATAGATCCTGTATTTGAAACTAATTTGATAACACCATTTACTGACGCCAGGCCCTGTGCTTTTGCATCAGTTATTTTAATTGTTTCATCAACTAAACTTTGTGCAGCATCAGCTTTTATTGTTACTATTCCATTTTTAGTTTCAATTGTTCCCTCATTATTTGCAAGTGATTTAAGTTTAGATGGTTTTACTTTCACAGTAAGCTTGTTGTTTCCACTAATACTTAACAAAACATCATCTCCAGCTGCAAGGGCGGTTGAAGCTTTAGCAATAATTTGACCTTTGTTATTTATTTCTGGAGAAATTAAAGCTACGTATTGAGCATCAATTTTTCCACTTGCGGTTAATTTGGATAGCTTATCTGATGAAAACTCTAAGTTATTATTTAGATAATTTTGATTTGTAATATTTAGAGTTGATAATATCGCACCCTCTGCTCTTACAGCTGAGGTAGGT
Organism: uncultured Pelagibacteraceae bacterium; assembly: GCA_902635975.1. Classification (GTDB taxonomy): domain Bacteria; phylum Pseudomonadota; class Alphaproteobacteria; order Pelagibacterales; family Pelagibacteraceae; genus Pelagibacter. Next base: position 14,580 of record CACPQC010000005.1, on the reverse strand, counting down.
CCCATTAATATACCTGTGGGATTTACTAGTATTAGTCTTCCATTTGAAAAAATTGAGCCATTAATAATTGATTTTCCACTAACTACATTATTTAAAATAGTAGATTTATTAGTCGGTTGATTAAAATAGACCGATGCGCTTGAACCTACGTTAAAAGTATTCCAATTAACGATACCTTGTTTAGTCGTTTGATTTACATCAAGTCTTCCGATGTTAGGCTGGTTGATGGTAATGTTTCCACTTACTACTTTTCCGCCTGTTGGTAGGGCAAATTGATCAATATTTTGAGCAAAAACATATGAATTAGTGCTTGTTAGGCTTAAAAAAAATATTAAAAACCAATTAATAAATTTATTTATTAATATTTTCATTTTGCTTTAAATTTCTAATATTTCTTTAAGTTACTTGAATCCCTTAATCATAATAGATTTTATCTGACATTACTTAAAGTAATACAGTTTTAAATTCGCAGTAAAATTTACTACCAAATTTTAATAGTATATTTGATTAAAAAAACCTTTATTTTGAATGTTTGTTTGAATATGAATTAGAACATAATTCACTAAAAATGATTAATTCTAAATTGATTAAATTGCATAGCTAAAAATTGAAAAAAACATTGGTTATCTGTGTAAATAAAAAATACTGTTAAATTTTAATAACAATATTTTATAGTATGCGAAATAAATTTTCTAAAATAGCAAAAGATTTGGTTAACCACGTAAATGACTCGAATGAACTATCATTTATATTTAAAACCAAAATTCATGTAATAATAACGTTTTATATTTATGGACGTGAAAAAATTACTTTTGAAGATTTATGTAAAATTACTAATTCAACAGTTAGTCGAACGACGATACAAACTATTCTATCAGAGGGTGTTAAGTTAGGTTACTTAAAAAAATTTGTTGATAAAAGTGACAAAAGAAAAAAATATTTTTCTTGCGAACAACTCAAACCAGTCCTTGAAAAGTGGCACAATCAACAGCAAAAAATATTTATTTAGTTATTTAAGGGTTTTCCTGTAGACAATGTATGTCTTATTCTATCTTGAGTTTTATTAGTTTCAATCAATTTCATAAATGCATTTAATTCTAATTTAAACAAATCATCCTCTGATAATGTTTTATTTATTGTTGTATCTCCACCGCTTAAAACATTCGCTAATTCCTTTGCAACATTAACACCATGGTCTAAAATAACTTTTTCATTATAAAGTTTTTCAATAATTTTATTCATTTCGATTCTAACACTTTCTCCAGGTAAATTAAATTTTAACTCTTTGGGTGTTTTAAAATCTTTATTTTCGCTGATGATTTTTTTTGAAACTTCCAATAAACTGTTTCTATTCATTATTTTTTTATCGCTAGGTCTTAAATATTTTAATGGTTCAGCTTCTACAGGTGAAGTTGCTGTTTTACCATAGCCAATAATATCAAACACTTTAAGTGGTGCAAAATTTGGATCTTTTTTTGCCTCTTCAGTTTCTAACCATCTTCCTAACATTTCTTTACAGCCTCCACCTGCTGGAATTAACCCAACAATAGTCTCAACCAGTCCTACGACTATATTAGTATGAGATGCAACAAAATTACTTTGAACCATTACCTCAAACCCTCCTCCAAGAGTTAAACCTGATGGGGCAGAAATAACAGGATGTTTAGAATATTTTAAATGCTTACAAGTTTCTTGAAAATATTTAATAAATTTTTCTATTGATTTAAAATCATTTTTTTCTGCAAATTGCATCGTATAAGTTAAATTTACTCCTGCTGAAAATTGCATACTTTCATTTATAATTATTAGTGGTTTATCTGTTGCTTTTTTAAGGGCATCCATTGAGTCATAATCTAAAGCATTGGCTTTAGTGGTAAACTCTACAATATTATAGTCATTGAATCTAAAAATTTTTGCAGAGTCATTACCATCTAATCTTACAGCAGTTTTTTTAACTTTACCCAGCGTTTCAATGTTAGTGTATTTTTGTCTTTCACCATAAAAATTTTCATTTTTACTTTTATTCAATTCCTCTAAAAAATTGTTTCCACTAAAATCGTCTACTTTATTAAAAAAATTTTTAACACCAATTTCCTCTAACATTTCAAATGGTCCCTTAGCCCAGTTGAAACCAAGCCTCATTGCTTCATCAATGTCATTAAATTGGTTCGTAATTCCAGGAACTAGCGATGAGGCATATTTTATAATTTTTGAAATTACTGACCATGCATATTCACCATATCTATCTTTTCTATTTATTAGTCCACTAAGGTCTACTTTATCAGATTTTATATCAATCTTTTTACTAGGCGAGTAATCACCTGTTTCAAGATTAATTGCTTCCATCACTTTGGTTGCTCCAGATTTATTTATTCTATAAAAGCCACCTTTACCTTTTCTTCCAGTGTAACCAGTTTCAATTAATTTTTTTACTAATGGAATTTCTTTTGCTACCTCATGAAATTCATCAGTTTTAGGTAATTCTTTAATAAAGCTTTTTAAAACGTCAGCCATTAAATCAATCCCAATTAAATCATAAAGACCAAAAACACCTGTCTTTGGGATACCCATTGGTCTTCCAAAAATCGCATCTGCCTCTTCGACTGATAGCTTCATCTTAAAAGCTTCAGTCATTGCTATTTGCATAGCATAAACCCCTACTCTATTTCCTAAAAATCCCGGTGTATCATTGCAAACAATAGCACCTTTACCAAGCTCAATTTCACAAAATTCTTTTAATTGATTAATCTTATTTAAATCAGTGTTCTCATTTTTTACAATTTCTAATAGACCCATATATCTGACGGGATTAAAAAAATGAGTTATACAGAAATCTTTTTTTTCTGTATCCGTTAAATTTTGAGATAAAACTTTAATAGGTATTGAGGATGTATTAGATGAAACAATTGCACCTGCTTTTCTTGACTTAAATATTTTTTCATAAATTTGATGTTTTACATCAATTCTTTCAACAACTGCTTCAACTATCCAGTCAGCTTCCTTAACTACATCAAAATTATCAGATATATTTCCAATTTTAATATTATTTATTTTTGATTTATCAATTAGCAAAGGTGGTCTAGATTTATGAATTCTTTCCCTAGCTTTCTCACTAATTTCAGTTTTTAAATCTAACAATGTAACTGGGATATTTGCATTACATAAGTGAGCCGCAATACCACTTCCCATTGTACCCGAACCAATCACTACAACATTTTTTATATTCATGTAATGATATTTTTATCGATTTATACCTCTGAGTCTTTCAGATCTTCGTCTTAAAAGTTCAGCGGTCACTAATATTAATGTTGATAATATAATTAGACAAGTTGCAACAGCAAGAATGGTTGGGCTTAATTGCTCTCTTAAACCCGTCCACATTTGAATTGGAATGGTTGTGTTTTCTAATCCAGCTAAAAATAAAACAACCACTACCTCATCAAATGAAGTAACAAATGCAAACAATCCTCCAGATATTACTCCAGGCAAAATAAGTGGTAAAGTTATTTTCATAAATGTATTTACAGGATCACTGCCCAAACTAGCAGCTGCTCTTGTCACGCTATGATCAAATCCTGAAAGAGTTGCGGTTACTGTAATAACAACAAATGGTGTCCCCAAAATAATATGCGCGAGAACTATTCCCGTGTGTGTGGCTGCTAATCCAACTTTAGCCATAAAGAAAAATATTGCTACACCTGAAATAATTAAAGGAACTATCATTGGTGAGATTAATACTGCCATGATTAAACCTTTGTACGGCATATGTCTACTACTCAAACCTAAAGCTGCTACTGTTCCCAGTATGACAGAGCCTATTGTTGCAAAGATAGCAATTATAAAACTATTTTTTGCAGCTAATCCCCAAGGGTTTTTAGTCCCATAAATCATATCTTGATACCATCTTAAAGAAAACGCATCAGGATCTAAACGTTTCATTCCATCTGAAAAAACTAAAAATTCCTCGGCATTAAAAGATAATGGAAAAATAACAAACAATGGTGCAACGAGAAAAAAGAATACTGCTGCACAGATTGTCAAATAAACATAGTGCCAAATTCTATAATGTGGTTCTGTATATTTGGGTAAAGCCATTTTATTTATCCTAATTTAATATTATCTATTCCAACTAATTTATTGTACAGCCAGTAAATGACTAATACTCCACTTAGCAACATTAGTCCCATTGCTGAAGCAAAGCTCCAATCGAGAGTACTTTTCATATGAAATGCTATCTGGTTACTTATCAATGTTCCTGAGGCTCCGCCAACTAAAGCAGGAGTAATGTAATAACCTATTGCTAAAATGAAAACTAATAAACATCCAGCTCCGATACCTGGGATTGTTAAAGGAAAATAGACCTTCCAAAAAGCTACAAAAGGGGTTCCACCTAATGACTTACCAGCTCTCATTAAACTTGGGGAGATTGTTTTCATCACACTGTAAAGTGGAAGCACCATAAAAGGTAGTAATATTTGGGTCATTGCAACGTAACTACCAGTTTTATTAAACATCATTTCTAGTCTGTTATCATCGCTTACTAGTCCAATCATGACAAAGAAATCATTGACTATACCTTGCTGTTGTAAAAGGATCATCCAACTGGCTGTTCTTACAAGTAAGGAGGTCCAAAAAGGAAGTAAGACACAAATCATCAATAAATTACTGTACTTCATTGGCAATGTTGCAAGTAAATGTGCTATTGGATAAGCCATCAAGAAACAAAACACAGTAACAAAAAAAGCAATTTCTAAAGTTCTTAGCCATAAAATTCTGTGAACTCTTCTATCCTCAGGTACATTAATTATTTCTCCCTTTTCATTTTCATACATATCAACTCCTTTTAAGTATTTTTGATACGTATATGCAGGCGCTCTTCTTTTAATTGCCCTCCAATATTCAACATCAGCCCATCTTCGATGAACAGACATGATTTGTTCTTTGTAATTTCCTTCCTCAAAAGATTTAGACTTTCGTCTTAATTTTTTGATAATACTTTTAAATCCATTTTTTGTATAATTAAGTTGGGTTGATAATTTTCCTTCTCTTTCCTCTTCAATTAATTTTTGGAAATCAAAATAAAAAGCCTCAAATACCTCTTCAGGTGGAAGGTCTTCTCCATCCCATTTTTCCATTGACTTAAAAGTTTTAGGAAGCATTTCTGTGACCATTTTATCATCAACACTTCTCATAAGCATATCTCCTATTGGAAATACATACGTAATGATTATGAACAACAATAATGGGGCAACAAGTAAAAAAGCTTTAATCTTATTTTTCTTTTCTGCTTTTTTAAGACTTACCTCTAAAGGAATTCCATCAGTTGTTAAAATTTGTTTTGTTTCTAAGCTCATAAATAAAAAGGGCGGTTAATAATAACCGCCCTCTTAATATAATATAAAATTTTAATCTTTAAAACTTAAAATTAAAATCCTGCTTTCATTGCTTCCCATTTTTCACCAAGTTCTGTTCCGTTATCAGCCCAGTAAAGTGGATCTACTAAGAAGTAATTTTTAGTGTTCGCTGGCGCAGTTGGCATATTAGGTACCATGTTTGTCTTACCATCTTTGTACCATGGCTCTCCTTTTTCCATTACTGCGATTGATGATTTTCTCCAAGGCGCGTATGCGATATATTTCGCACTTCCAGCTAAACCTTCTGTACTTGTCATCTCTGCTAAAGCTTTTTTAGCATCAGCTTCATTTGGTGAACCTTTAACTAATACAAAATATTCATAGTCAAGACCTTGTGCATCCCAAACTTGAACGATTGGAGCACCTTCTCCGACTGCAGCGTTAAAGAATCTACCATTCCAGCCAGTTGCCATAACAACTTCACCGCTCATTAGCAATTCTGGTGGTTGAGCACCTGCAGACCAAAATACACATCCACCCTGTGGGTCTGTGCAAAGTTTTTTGATCTTATCCATAGCTCTTTGAACACCTTTGTCAGTGTTTAAAGCCTTATAGATTTTTGCTCCACCTTTACCTGGTTTGATACCATCTGCAGCTAAAGCAATCTCTAAGTTTGTTAGAGCGCCTTTGTAGATAGCTCTTTTTCCAGGGAATTTTTTAGTGTTAAAGAAATCTTTGATAGTTTTTGGAGTGCCTTTAACATTGTCTGAGTTATAAGCATAGTTCCAAGAATATAAAATATTTCCTACAGCACATTCACTTGGCATTCCAGTAAAGAAGTCTTTACTTGCTGGAGTTCCATCTGGTGCTGGTGGGAAGTCTTTATCAAAATCAAATTTAACAAATAATCCTTCATCACAGCCATTGATAGTATCCATTGCAAATACGTCCATTATATCCCACGTAATTTTGCCAGCTTCTTTCTGTGCCTTAATTTCTGATAATCCACCTGAGTAGTCGACCCAATTGATCGGAATACCTAGTTTTTTAGCAGTAGGATCACCATAACCTAATTTTTGACTTTCAGTATAAGCTCCACCCCAAGACGCTACAGTTACTGCGAACGCTGAAGTAGTTAAAGAAAATACAAAAGAAAGGGCTAGTAATAATTTACTAATTTTTTTCATTTTTCCTCCGTTTAAACGTTTTTTTATAAAAGTAGATTACAACAAGATCGATAATGAGAGTCAACAGCCCATTTTTACTTGCTAAATGAAGGTATATAGAGTGTTTATTTTGGGTCTAAGGCTCTAGCGTCATCACTGTTCCAACCTATCTTAATTTCATTTCCTAACTTAATATCTAAGTTGGAAGAACTGTTGGGAACCTTTAAAATAAATTCAGAATTTCCTAATAAATTAATTCTTACTCTCGTGTGATCTCCGTGATAAATAACTTCTTCGATTTTTCCTTTATGAATATTATCCATTTTATCAGTTGGATTAATTAATGCTCTCTCAGGTCTAATTGAAACTGTTGTTCTTTCTCCTTTGCCTTTAACTGATATAGGATTTGCTAATATATCTGCGTTAGCTAACTTGACTTTGCATTTTCCACCAGAAATATCAGAGACTTCACCCGCAAAAGTATTATTCTCTCCAATAAACTCTGCAACAAAAGAATTTACTGGTTTTTCATATAATTCATCAGGACTAGAAAGTTGTTGAACTTTTCCATCATTAAAAACTGCAATTCGGTTTGACATAGTTAATGCTTCGCTTTGATCATGTGTTACATAAACAACGGTCACTCCAATGCTTTCATGAATATGTTTAATTTCATATTGCATGCTTTCTCTCAAATTTTTATCTAAAGCTCCAAGTGGTTCATCCATTAAAACAAGTTGTGGATCAAAAACTAATGATCTTGCTACAGCTACTCTTTGTTGTTGTCCACCTGACAATTGTCCGGGCATTCTTTGAGCAAATCCTTGTAAAGATACCATCGATAGAGCTTTATCAATTTTTTTATCTGCTTCATCTTTTGGAATTTTTCTTACTCTAAGAGGAAAAGCTAAATTTTCATAAACAGTCATGTGTGGAAATAATGCATAGTTCTGAAAAACCATCCCTATACCTCTTTTATGTGGTGGAATACTAGAAATAGCATTTCCATCTAAATATATTTCTCCATTAGTTGGTGTTTCAAAGCCAGCTAACATCATTAAACATGTAGTTTTACCTGATCCTGAGGGACCTAACATTGTAATAAACTCACCTTCAGCGATGTCTAATTGTAGATCTTTGACAACTAAAACTTTACCATCGTAACTCTTATCTACTTTATCGAACTTAACAAATTCTTTATTAACTGACATAAATTAGATAACTATAAAACATTTGTGACTATAAATATCAACCTTAAATAATTAGCTTTTGACGTGAAGTTCTTTTGACATATTGCAAAATAATTCTGCTCCTTTGTCAGTAACTCTTATTGCTTCTGAAGCTTCAACTCCCCAGTCGCCAAATTGCATAACTGCAATCATATGAAAACAAACATTTGGTTTTAAAATAGTCATATCTCCTTTATAAATATTTAATGTATGCTCCCCCCAATCTGGCGGATAACCGATACCTATTGAATATCCAGTCCTTGATCTTTTTTCTATTCCATATTTATCTAATACTTTCCAAAAAGCTTGGGCCACATCATTAGCTGTATTCCCTGGCTTAGTAGCATTTATACCTGCATTAAGTGCCTCTATAGTTTTTTTCATCGTATCAATTTTTATTTGATCAGGCTTACCTAACAAAACAGTTCTTGCCATTGGTGCGTGATATCTTTTGTATACTCCAGAAAGTTCAATAATTGTTGCTTCACCATTTACAAATTTTTCCTCAGTGGCTGTTAAATGAGAGGCAGAGGTTCCTTTTCCAGTGGGTAATAATGTTGCAATACTTGAATATTCACCACCATATTCTGAGGTACCAAAGAAAAGAGCTTTTTGAATTTCACCCACAGCATCGCATTGTCTTACCCCAGGTTTGATTACATTGTATGCTGTTTTCATTCCGATCTCAGAAATTTTAGCTGCACATTTCATAACTTTTATTTCATTGTCTGACTTAATTAGTCTTGCCCAATTAACTAATCTTTCTGAGTCCTTTATTTTTGCATTTGGCAATCCTTGTTTAATTTTTTCATAACAAAATGCTGTAAAATAATGTGCATCCATTTCTAAACCTATTGATAATTTATCCCATTTTTTATCTTTAATAATTTTTACTAAATAATCATATGGATGCTTTGGCCAAGTATGGATATATTCTTCATCATAAATAATAATATTTTCTTTTTTTAAATAGGTTTTCAGATAAGCACCACCCGCATCTTGATCTCGGACGAAACATACAGGCTGATCAGCATTTATATGAACTATTGCACACTGTGCGTAGTAAAAAGACCACGCATCGTAGCCAGTTAAGTAATTTATATTATTTGTGTCATGGGAAATAAGAAGTTCTATGCCCTGATCCAGCATCATTTTTTGGACTTTTAAAAGTCTTTGTTTATATTCCTTTTCAGTGAAATGCATAATTAATAATTAAATAGTTCACCAAACCCATCAATTTTATTTTTATATTCAATTTGTTTTAAAGTATCCCAAATTAAGGTTTGATTGCTAGATAAAATAATTTTTCCTAATTTATTCTCTAAATCTTTAATTATCGATAAAACTGGGAGTGCTGTACATGAAACAAATAATGCTTTATCTTTTGATAAATTTATTTTAGTCAGAACTTCAAATAAATAGTCTGGATCTACTTTGCCAATGTCTAAATCTGACTCTATATCAAAATAAAATAATTCGTCTGCTTCTATATTTTCTTTTTTAAAATAATTAATAAGAGATTGATTTATTTCATTTGTATAGGGTGTAAAAATTGAGAGCTTATTTATCTTAAGAGCTTTAATTGCTTTGATAGCAGAGGTTATAGGGGTTGTTACTTTAGTATTTGGTTTAGCAATATTGACTTTTTCAAAAATTGAGTCATATCCTGAAGCAATTGTCCCTGAAGTACATCCGTAGGCAACACAATCTAGTTTTTGATCTGGCAAAATATCATTTGTAACTTTGGTAATATTTTCTGCCATTTTTTTTAAATTTTCATTAGTTAAGGGATTGTGAGATTGGATTCTGTTGGAAAATAAATCAATTTTCTTTCCATGGATCACATCATTAAAATCTTTTTCAATTCTAAAATCACTTGATAAAGTGATTAAGCCTATTCTTGGGTTATGTTTTTTTAAAAATTGAGGTTTAATTTTAGTTAATTTCATTTAATGTTTTGTTAATCTAACATTAATTTTCTTTATAAAATATACAAAATTGGTTATTGAAAATTTATTTAAATAAGATTTAATTTAGCTTTATACAAATTGTTAACAAATAAAAGGATAATAATGAAAAAACTATTTATTGCTGCTTTTATATTCGCTTCTACTTTTACTACGAATACATTAGCAGAAGTTAAAATGGGAATCATTTTAGGATTTACTGGACCTATTGAATCCCTAACACCAGCTATGGCAGCTTCAGCTGAACTTGCTTTTAAAGAAGCTTCAGACTCAGGCTCGTTATTAGGTGGAGAAAAAATTTCAGTAGTAAGAGCAGATTCAACTTGTGTTGACTCAGCAGCAGCAACAGCAGCAGCTGAGGGTGTTATTGCTCAAGGTGTTGCTGCAATCATGGGTGCTGACTGTTCAGGGGTTACTGGAGCAATTGCTTCAAATGTTGCTGTACCAAATGGTGTAGTGATGATATCACCTTCTGCAACTTCTCCTGGATTAACTACTTTAGATGATAAAGGATATTTCTTTAGAACTGCTCCATCTGACGCTAGAGGTGGTCAAATTTTAGCTGACATTACAAAAGATAGAAAAGTAAAAAGTGTTGCTATTACTTACACAAATAATGACTACGGAAAAGGTTTAGCAGATGTTTATAAAGCTGCAGTTGAAGCTCATGGTATTAAAGTAACTACTGTAAATGCTCACGAGGATGGAAAAGCGGATTACTCTTCTGAAGTTGCAACTCTAGCTTCTGCTGGAGGTGATGCGGTAGCAGTCATTGGTTACCTTGACCAAGGAGGAAAAGGAATAATTCAAGCATCTTTAGACTCAGGTGCTTTTGATACTTTTGTTTTGTCCGATGGTATGATTGGTCAATCACTAGTAGATGCATTTGGAAAAGATCTTAAAAAATCTTTTGGTTCAATGCCAGGATCAACAGGAAAAGGTTCAGGTGTTTTTGCTGGAGTAGCAAAGGCTGCTGGAATTGATAGCTCTGGTCCTTACACTGGTGAGTCTTACGATGCAGCTGCTTTGATTGTTTTAGCAATGCAAGCAGGTGGATCTGCTGATAGAGCATCAATTGCAAAAAATGTGATGGATGTTGCTAATGGACCTGGAACAAAAATTTACCCAGGTGAGCTCAAAAAAGGTTTAGATTTATTAGCTAAAGGTAAAAAAGTTAACTACGAAGGTGCAACTGGAGTAACTTTTACTGGCGTCGGTGAAGCTGAAGGTTCTTTCTTAGAACAAGAAGTTAAAGGCGGAAAATTCAAAACTAAGAAGCAAAGATAATTTATCTTAAAATTTAAACCCCCAACATTAATTTGTTGGGGGTTTTTTTTTAAAAAAATAAATATTTATCAGCCATATATAAAGCCCAAGCAATAGCAGCGCCTGTAATAATATATTTCATAAACTTATTTTATTTCTATTTTTTCAGGAAGTATACCCTTTGGCCTGTACCTCATTATCAGTAATAAACCTATTCCCATCATTAAAAATCTAAAATAAGGAACGCTTTCAATTAAATGCACCTTTAAAAAATGTGTATCGTCTAAACCTGCTGTTGTTAGATTAACCAAATACAATCCTATTGGTGCAGCTTCAATCCACAAGAACCAAACTACAAAACCTCCAAGAATTGCACCAAAATTATTCCCACTTCCACCAACAATAACCATTACCCAAATTAAAAAAGTGTATCTCAAAGGTCTGTAGCTTCCTGGTGTAAATAATCCATCTTGCGTTACAAGCATAGCTCCTGCAATTCCAACTATTGCTGAACCTAAAACAAAAATTAACAAATGTTGTTTGACTACATTTTTTCCCATAGCGTTGGCAGCTTCCTCGTTATCTCTGATAGCTCTCATCATTCTACCCCAAGGAGAGTAAAGAGCTTTTTGAGTTAAGATTAAAAGAATAATTACAACAACTAAAAATAATCCTGAATAACAAAGTTTCACAAATATTGATGATCCTTCAATTACAAATTGATTAAGAGCTGCTTGTCTTTCAGTAATATCAGAAATCAAAACTAATTTTCCTGAATTAAATTTTTCAACTAAATTTATGAACCAATCTGTTTGTTGTAAGTTTACCTCATAAGGTGCGGGTCGTTTTAAACCAATTACATTCTTTACACCTCTTGTAAGCCAATCTTCATGTTTGATGATTGCTATCACTATTTCTGATATCAATAATGTAGCGATCGCTAAATAATCAGCTCTTAAGCCCAACGCTACTTTTCCTATGACAAAAGCTAGCCCCCCTGCAAAAAAAGCGCCTACAATCCAAGAAAAAATTATTGGAAGCCCTAGCCCACCTAAAAATCCAGTTCTTGCTGGATTTACTTCCTCAATTGCTTCAATACCAGGCTCAGAAACTAATCGTATAATGATAATTCCTGAAATAATTATTGCAGCGATAACATAATTTCTAATTTTAGTTTTTTGATATTTTTTGAGAACAAATCTAACAGCTAAAACAATTCCAATAATGAGAAATAAACTTAATAGAATGTTAGTACCCCCTGCACTCCATGCCTCTTGAACTGGGTTAACAGAAATTAAAACTGCCGCTAAACCCCCTAAAGCTGTAAAACCCATTATTCCAAAGTTAATTAAACCAGCATAACCCCATTGAATATTAGCGCCCATCGTCATAACAGCTGATATCAGACAAAGATTAAAGATAGATAGAGCAATATTCCAAGACTGGAATATACCAACAAGGATAATTAATCCCATCATAATACTATAAGCTGCAATGACATTTAAATTTTTTCTCACAATACTTTTCCTTTAAATATTCCAGATGGACGATACAGCAAGACGATAACCAATATTGAAAAAGATACTGCAAATTTGTAATCAGTTGAAAGCAACTGAATTAAACCATCTGGTTCCATACTTTCTGGTAATATATACATGAAAAATTTCTTATAGGCATATGTTAGAAGTATTTCTGAAAAAGCAATTACATAACCTCCTAGAAAAGCTCCAAATGGATTACCAATACCACCTACGATAGCTGCAGCAAATATTGGTAACATATTATTAAAGTAAGTAAATGGTTTGAAACTTTTATCTAAACCATACAAAGTACCACCAATTGTAGCAAGGATACCCGCTATGACCCAAGTGGTCATGACGATTTTTTTTGGATCGATACCTGATAATAATGCTAAATCTTCATTATCAGAGTATGCTCTCATACTTTTTCCTGTCTTAGTTTTATTTAAAAACCAAAACAATGTTGAAACTAAAATTAATGTAACAATAATTGTGATAACTTGAGTAGATTTTATTGCAAGACCCTCATTCAATCCTGTCATTTCTTTAAATTCACCAGCTTTAATCAAAAATTTTTCTCCATCAAAAAATCTTCTATCTGAAGGACCAATAATTATACGAACCACTGCCTGAGTAACAAACATTACTCCAATGCTAACCATTGCCAATTGTACTGGAGGGCTTTTGTTTGATCGGTAATATTTAAAGACAAATTTATCTATTATTAGCATGTAACTAACCATAAAAATAATCGCAAAAGGAATTGCTAAAAGAGCTGTGGGTAAAACCCCAAAACTAATTCCATAAGACTGAAGATACCAAGTGAATAGAATTACAAACATTGTTCCAAAAGACATCATGTCTCCGGTAGCAAAGTTTGCAAATCGTAGAATTCCATAAATTAAAGTAACAAAAATCGCACCAAGTGCTAACTGAGATCCATACACTAAAGCTGGAACAAAAATATAATTCAATAAAAGTATAATTGCGTTTATAAAATCCATATTAACCACCTAAAAAAGAGCTTCGTACTCTAGGATCTTCTAATAATTCTTTGCCAGTACCAGAGTGACGATTCTCACCTGTTACTAAAACATATCCTCTGTCAGAAATATTTAATGCTTGTTTTGCATTTTGCTCAACCATTAGAATTGCTACATTAGTTTTTTTTACTTTTACAATGTGATCAAATAATTCATCCATCACAATAGGTGATACACCTGCAGTTGGTTCATCCAACATTAGCACGGAAGGCTTAATCATCAGAGCTCTCCCTAATGCAACTTGTTGTCTTTGTCCTCCAGATAACTCACCAACTAATTGATCTTTTTTTTCTTTAAGAATTGGAAACAAGTCGAATATCTCCTCAATTGTCTCTTTAAATTCATTGTTAATTAAAAAAGCACCCATCTCTAAATTTTCTTCCACTGTCATGCCTGCAAAAACATTTTTTGTTTGGGGAACAAAAGAGATACCCTCTTTTACTCTGTCTTGTGGAGAAAGTTTTGAAATATCTTTGCCATTAATAATTACTGAGCCAGATTTTAAATTTAATAAACCCAACATAGCTTTCATCGCCGTTGATTTTCCAGCACCATTAGGACCTAAAATAGAAACAATTTCTCCTCTATCTACATTGACTGAACATGAATTGATTATATCTGGACCGTTTCCATATCCTCCAGTCATTTTATTTCCTTCAAAAAATGCCATGTTAATTATCTTTGATTTTCGATCCTCTTCCTAAATAACTTTCAATTACTCTTTCGTCTTTTTTTGCATCCTCAACTGAGCCTTCAAACAAAACTGAACCCTCAGCCATCACAATTACAGGATCACATAGTCTTCCTATAAAATCCATATCATGTTCAATCATACAAAATGTATAACCTTTTTCCTTATTGAGTTTTTCAATAGCGGTACCTAGATCCTTGAGTAATGTTCTATTTACACCTGCTCCAACTTCATCTAATAAAACTAACTTTGCATCAACCATCATTGTGCGACCCAGTTCTAGTAATTTTTTTTGACCACCAGATAAGTTTCCTGCCAACTCATTTCTTAAATGTCCTAAATTT
>CACPQC010000004.1 GCA_902635975.1 uncultured Pelagibacteraceae bacterium | reverse complement strand
TGTTGTTTTAGCACTTGGAACAAGATTAAATCCTTTTTCAACTTTACCAGGATATGGAATTGACTATTGGCCAAAAAATGCAAGTATAATTCAAGTAGATATGAATCCAGATAGAATTGGATTAACAAAAAAGGTTACAGTTGGAATAAGTGGGGATGCAAAGTTAGTTGCCAGGCAAATTTTAAAAAAATTAACCCCAAATGCTGGAGATACAGATAGACAAAAAAGAAGAGATTTAATTCATCAAACTAAATCAGCATGGTTACAAAAATTATCAAGTTTAGATCATGAAGATGATGATGAAGGAACAGTTTGGAATAAAGAAGCAAGAGAAAGAGATGCTGATAGAATGTCACCAAGACAAGCATGGAGAGCAATACAAGCAGGTATGCCAGAAGATGTAATTATTTCTAGTGATATTGGAAATAATTGTGCCATTGGTAATGCTTATCCAACTTTTGAAAAACCAAGAAAATATTTAGCTCCTGGTCTTTTTGGTCCATGTGGATATGGTTTCCCCTCAATCTTAGGTGCAAAAATTGGATGTCCTGACACACCTGTAATTGGTTTTGCGGGTGACGGAGCTTTTGGAATTAGCATGAACGAAATGAGTTCATGTGCTAGAGAAGAATGGCCAGCAATTACTATGGTTATATTTAGAAATTATCAATGGGGTGCGGAAAAAAGAAATACCACTCTTTGGTTTGATAATAATTTTGTGGGAACAGAGCTTGATCCAGAATTAAGTTTTGCAAAAGTAGCAGATGCATGTGGTTTAAAGGGTGTAACTGTTAAAACTATGGACGAAACAACTGCTGCGATCAAGCAGTCTTGCGAAGATCAAAAGAGGGGAATAACTACGTTTATTGAAGTAATTTTAAATCAAGAGTTAGGTGAACCTTTCAGAAGAGATGCAATGAAAAAACCTGTAAGAGTAGCTGGAATTAAAAAAGAGGATATGAAAAAACAACCTTCTCAAGTTTAATAAATTGTAATTTGAAAAGTATCAACAAAAAACAAAAAAATTATACTGCGTGGGAATTAATCTTATTTGATAAAGCAAATATCTTTAGAGATTATCAATTCAATTTTTTAAGATATAATATAACAGGCAAAGTCTGCGAGGTCGGACCAGGACATGGTGTAATCTGTGATAGATATATTAAGTTGTCAAAAAAAATATCTCTTTATGAACAATCAAAAAAATTATTTGAATTTTTAAAAAAAAAATATAGGACAAGTAATAAAATTAGAGTTTACAATAAGTACTTAAAGCCAACAAAAGAAAAGTATGATACTATTCTTTATTTAGACGTTCTTGAACACATTAAACAACCAAAAAAAGAGCTTAAAAACGTATTCAGGTCTCTCAAAAAAGGGGGTAAACTGCTATTGACTGTTCCAGCATATCAACATTTATTTTCACAATTTGATAAAGATGTTGGTCACTATAGAAGATATACAATGAAAAAATTTTTGAATGAAATGAATGGAATTAAATATAGTAATCTTAAGAATTATTATATTGATACTATTGGCTATTTTTTGTCTCTGTCAGCAAAAATATTTATGAAAAAAGACTATAAATCTAATTTTGATAAAAAAATCAGAATATGGAATTTTTTAATACATATTTCAAAAATATTAGATTTTATTACAATGTATAGTTTTGGTAAAACATTGATAATTATAGTTCAAAAATAGTAATATTTGAATTAATAATCAATCATGAACAAGGTACTCTCATGCTCTATATTTTTAATGCTGTTATTCGCCTGGGTATCTTCAATGATAATTGGATTGTCAGCAGATGAGTATTTTCATCACATTAACGGACTTGTAAGGTACGAATTCTTAGTATCTTTAGGTGAAAAAAAAATATTTGAATTCAGAAACAATAGTATTTACCCAGGATTGTACGACACACTTTCATATGCAATAGCGCAAATTGTTTTTTTTATAAATAAAAAAATTTATATAGGTAACATTGATATCATAATGCATTTTATTAATGTTTCTTTCTCAACATTAAGTCTTTTAGGTTTATATTTGTTAACTAAGAGATTATTTAATAAAAAAATAGCTTTAATTACAACATTACTTACATTGATGAACCCATTTTTTTTTGGACACATGGGAATGAATTCAAAAGATATAATTGTCTTTTTTGGGTTTGTTTGGTTTTGCTATTACTTTTATCTTTATTGTACTGAAAATAAGAATGTTTTTAAAAATTTAATTTTATTTTCATTTTTTATTGGATTTGGATGTGGGGTAAGACTTGCTCTTTTAATGGCGATTTTACCTGTTGTCTTGACTGGTCTTTATTATTTAATAAGAAAATATAAAACAAACTATTATAGTTTAGTTAAGAGATTAAGTTTGCATATTCCTTTAGCTTTTTTCTTTTGTCTTTTTTTAGTAGTTTTGTGTTGGCCACACATAATTGTAGAAATAAATAAAAATAATTTTTTTGAGGTTTTTTTTACAGTAATAAATAACACCCTAAGTCTCAAAGGTGGCCCTAAACTTGGCCTGATTAATGGTGAATTTTATGAAACCCTTAATACTCCAAGGAGTTACTTTTTAAATATTTTATTTTATAGAATACCTATTTATTTTTCTTTTTTGATTTTAGCAACTTATTTCTTAATGATTTTTAAAAAGCTAAACTATGAGATTGAAATTAAAAATTTTAATAAGATTTTTTATTTAACAAATCTAATTGCTTTTTTTCCAATCATAATATCAGTGATTTTATCTATATCAATTCATGATAATATTAGACTTTTTCTATTTATAATTCCTTTTTTTAGTATTATAGCTGCATTATCTTTAAATTATTTTTTTGAAACTTTTAAAGATTATTTTGTAAACAAACTAGGTTTCATTATATTATTAATTTTATTTTCTATCTCTTTTTATAGATTTATTATGCTGACCCCTTATCAATATACTTATGTTAATTTTAGCTACCCATTTTTTAATAAAACTGTGGATAAATTTGAATTGGATTATTGGGGGACATCATACAAAGAACTTGTGAAAAATTTAAAAGAAAAATATTCAATTGAAGAAATCCGTAAATTTAAGTTTGCAGACTGTTATGGTGGTCAAGAAACATTATTATATTATCTTAAAAAAAATTTTGGCATAAAAAGATTGTATGATATTGATGAACGCCCTTTGCAAGCGACACATGTAGCACTAACTAATAGAAGCTTTGCAAATATTAGAAATAATCCTTCTACGAAGAATTTAGTTGATGATAAAGGTAATTTTTTATTATCTGATTTTGAAAAAGTTTTAAGATCTCCAAATGTTAAAACTACTTGCTTCAAATTTTATTCTGGCACTGATGAAGTAACTGTTTCAAGAAATGGTGTTCCTTTATCAACTATAAGAAAACTCGATAAATAAATATTATATAATTCTAGCTTTAACAGATCCTAATTTATCTATATTTCCTGTAAAAATACCTTTGTCATTGATAGGTACAACACCAACAGACGATCCTGTGAAAACCCAAAAATCTTTATTAAGGATTTTTTTGTCTCTTTTAATTTTGTTAAGAACAAATCTTAATGAATTTAATGGATTTATATATACAGTATTAGTATTTCCATTTACAATTTGTTTGTTTTTTTTGTTAGAAATTTTTGTTTTCAAATTACCTATATTGATTTTTTTATATTTCTTTTGGGGACCAATTAAAAACTTTACGTTGGCACCAAAATCACTGCACAAATCTCCAAAAGAAGTAATACCTTTTTTTCTCTGCCTATATCCTACAACCTCAATACATGGTGCCATGTGAGAAATATATTTAGAGATATTTCTCATAGTCATTACACCTTTGGATGAAAAGAAAGATCTTTTAATTTTATAACAAACTTCTAGCTCTATACCTAAAGTTGACTTATTTATTTTTACACTTTTACCATTTTTTAAAACATTTTTGCTATAAACAGTGGCATAGAAAGGTTCTTTTTCTTTTAATTTTTTTATAAGGGGAATACCAGTCCCAGCTGCTTTAAAACCAATAACAGGAAGTTTAATTTTACTTTCACATAATTTTCGTAATTTTTGAGCTTCATTTATTTTTTTACAAAATTTTGATGGTATTGGAGCAATGATCTTGTTTTTTAAAAAAGCATTGACCAATTTATCAGATGTTTTTTCAATTAAAGATTTCATAATATTAGTTTAATACCGACATTGGATCGAGTCTAGTCTGAAACCAATTAACCCTAAAATCCAAATGAGGTCCTGTAGATCTTCCAGTTGAACCAACGGTGCCGATTATATCACCTTGATTTATTCTATCTCCAACAGAAACTAACACATTCTCAAGATGAGAATAAATTGTTGATATCCCATGTCCGTGATCCATAATAATTGTACCTCCAGTATAATAAAGATCATCCTCAGCCATAGTAACTATACCAGATCCGGAGGATTTAATCATTGTTCCTTGTTTGGCAGCAATGTCAATTCCATAGTGAGGCCATTTTGGCTTACCATTTAAAATCCTTTGGCTTCCATAAACTCCACTAATAATTCCTTCAACCGGCATAATAAATTGATTTTTAAAAAAAGGTAAGTCAGAATTAATTGATCTCGCTTTTCCAATTTTACTATTTTCATTCTTAATTCTCTTATAAACAGACTCTGGCGGTGTTACCTTACTCTCTTCAAGTCCATCAATTCTTTGAATATTATATTTTCGTTTTAAAACTTTTTTGATTATTTTTTCTTTTTTTCCATTTTGAATTTTTGTAATTGTTAAATCAAATTTTCTATCTCGATCAATTCCAAAAACAAAGTAACCATCATTTGAAACTTTTACTTCTTTTTTATCTATAATAATTTTTGCTGAAGGATTAGTAATTCCAACAATAATATGACCTTGAAGGAATTTGCCCTCAAATTCTATAGCATTTGAATGAGCTGATATTAAAAAGATTATCAAAAAAAATAATCTAAATTTTATTTTGCCGTCCATCCACCATCAACCAATAATGAAGTGCCTGTAATCATAGATGCAGCATCTGAAGCCAAAAACACTACAGCTGATGCTACTTCAGATAATTCTGCAAATCTTCCAAGAGGAATATTATTCAACATATCTTGTTTGAATTTCTTATCTTTTAAAAATTTTTTAGTCATCGGAGTTACAACAAATGTTGGGCAAACTGTATTTACTCTAATATTGTATTTTGCAAGATCAATTGACATTCCTTTTGTTAAACCCTCTAAACCAAATTTATTCATATTGTAGACACTTCTTATAGGGCCACCAACATGACCCATCTGAGAGGACATATTTACTATAGATCCACCTATTTTTTTTCTATTTCTAGATTTAATCATTTTTAATGCACAAAGATGAGCCAAGTTAAAACTTGCTATAGTATTTATTTTTACCATATATTCCATATCTTCCTTTTTAACTTTGGTAAAATGTGCTGGTCTGTTATTACCAGCATTGTTAATTAAGATGTCTATTCTTGACTGTTTATTAATGATTTTTTTAATTTCATTATAATCTGTGATATCACAAACATAAGATTTACACCTTGATTTAAACTTTTTTATAATCTTAGAAACTTCGTTTAAGTCTTTATTGGTTCTACTGATTATGATCAAATTTGCACCAGCCTCAGCTAAAGCGATTGCACACGCTCTACCAATACCTTTACCAGCACCTGTCACAACTGCAGTTTTATTTCTAAAATTATAATTTTTAAGGAACATTATAAAAATAATATTTTAATATCAGTGTAAATCAACTCAATAGCAACAATAAGAATTGCTAATAAACCAGCCCAAGCTATCCATTTATACTTTTTAATCCAATTGGATATTAACGTTGCAGCAGTTGCCATTAAAACAATTGATAAAACCAGTCCAAAAACAAGCAAATAATAATGATCTCCAGCTGCCCCAGCAACACCCAATACATTATCCAAACTCATTGTGAAATCAGCAAGTAGAATAGTCCAAATTGCTTTCATGAAGCTAGAGTTGTCTACTTTAATATCATCTTGATGACTTGAACCTTTCACAACATCAACATAAAGTTTGTAAACTATATAAAGAAGAAGAAGACCGCCAATTAATCTTAAACCCGTAATTTGTAACAAGTAAGCAGTTAATAAAGTTAATATAATTCTTAAAACAACAGCACCACCTATGCCCCAAAAAATAATCTTTTTTCTCTGTTCTAGTGGAAATTTAGAAGCAACCATTCCAATAATGATTGCATTATCACCAGCAAGCACAAGATCTATTAAGATAATTTGCGTTAAAATAGTAATTTGCTCTGGCGTAACAAAATCAGATAGCATTAATTTCTAAGTATCATATCTGCACCTTTTTCTGCAATCATTATTGTTGGTGCATTTGTATTACCTGAAGTTATATTAGGCATTATTGATGCATCAATCACTCTTAAATTTTTTAAACCTTTTACTTTAAGTGTTTCATCGACCACTGCCATGTCGTCTTGACCCATTTTACAAGTACCAACAGGATGAAAAATAGTTTGAGCATAATCTGAGCCAGCTTTAACTAATTCCTCATCATCATTAATATTTATACCAGGTCTATATTCTTCAGGTTTATATTTTTTAAAAGTTTCAGACTCCATAATAATTTTTCTTGTAAGTTTTAATCCTTTTGCAGCAATCATTCTATCATGTTGGGTTGAAAGATAATTGAGTTTTACCTTTGCATAAATTCTAGAGTCTTTATTTGTAATATTTACAAAACCTCTACTAGTCGGTCTAATATTTGATACTGTTGGAGTAAATGCATGAAAGTCATGATTTTTAGTTGCACCTAAAGTATCCATACTCATAGGCTGAACATGCCATTGCAGATCTGGTAATTCTATAGATGGATCACTTTTAGCAAACATACACATTTGACTAGCACCCATTGTCATTGGTCCACTTCGATTAAAAACATACTCAAGACCAATCATTAATTTACCAAATAAACTATTAACTTTTTTATTCAAAGATTTTAATCCATGAATTTTATAAATCGGCCTAAACATGAGATGATCCTGAAGATTTTCTCCTACCCCTTTTAGATCATGAATCATATCTATACCTAAATTTTTTAATTTATCGGAGTTACCAATTCCAGATACTTGTAAAATTTGTGGTGAACCAATTGATCCTGATGAAAGAATAATTTCTTTATTAGCTAATATTTTTTTGAGTTCATTTCCTTGCCAGTATTCGACACTTTTAGCTATTTTATTTTCAAAGTTTATTTTTTTTACGTGTGCATTGGTAATTATATGAAGATTATTCCTATTTTTAATAGGATTTAAATATCCAACAGCTGTACTACATCTGAAACCATCTTTTTCAGTGACCTGAAAGTAACCACATCCATGATTATCACCAGTATTAAAATCTCTTGTTTTCGGAATTCCAAATTCTTCAGCTGCATTTTGAAACTCATTTAATAATGGAAGTTGAATTCTTTGATCAGATACAGACAGAGGTCCACCAACACCGTGAAATTCGTCTTTTCCACGCTCTTGATTTTCTGCTTTAATAAAATATGGGAGGACATCATCCCATCCCCAGCCAGTGTTACCTAATTGACGCCAAACATCATAATCTCTACTTTGTCCTCTAATATATAAAAGACCATTTATAGCTGAACTGCCCCCTAAAGTTTTTCCCCTAGGATAACGAATTGAACGGTTATTCATTGTTTCATCAGGTTCTGTTTTGTAACACCAATCTACAGATGGGTTGTGCATTGTTTTAAAATATCCAACAGGTATATGTATCCAGGGATAGTTATCTTTGCCACCAGCCTCAATTAATAAAACTTTATTTTGAGAATTTTCAGAAAGACGATTTGCAAGAACACATCCTGCAGATCCAGCACCAATAATTATAAAATCAAAATTTTCCATCTCAAGTTGAATAGTTTTTTTAATTAAACTTTTTTAATGATATTTATAACTATATCAATTAATTGTCACTTGTGTCAGCTTTGTTTTTCTGATTACATCGAGATGTTAAATTTAACTAACAAGAGGAACAATAATGAAAAAAATCATTTCAATGTTATTTGCAACAATCTTAGTTCTTGGATTTACATCAAGCGCTAATGCTGCAAAAACATTAAAGTGTCAAACTGTTCTTAACACTAAGGCCGACGAGGTTAAAATGTTAAAGGACTTTACTGATACTGTAACTGAATTAACTAGTGGATCATTGAAATTTGAAATATTGCCTGCAGGCGCAGTTGTTGGAGTTAAAGAAACTCTAGATGCTGTTGATAAAGGATTAATAGATTGTGGATTCGCTTGGACCCACTATTGGTCAGGTGATCATCCTGCTGCTATGTTATTTGGTTCGCCGGTAGCTGGTGGTGGAGTAGGTATTGATAATATCGCATTCTTATCATGGTTCCAATATGGTGGTGGTAAAGAATTATACGATCAACTTTGGAAAGAAATGGGAAGAGATATTAAAGGATTTATGATTCAACCAGTTGGCCCAGAAGCTTTAGGTTGGTTTCCAAAACCAATTAAAGATATGGCTGACTTTAGAAAATATAAATTCAGAACTCCTCCAGGAATTCCAGGACAAACTTATAAAGATATTGGTATAGCATCTGTTGCGATGGGTGGTGGAGATATTCTTCCAGCTCTTGAGGCAGGTACTATCGATGCTGCTGAGTGGTGTTGTCCAAAACCAGACTTAACATTTGGTTTTCAAAAAGTCTTAAAGCACTATTACTTACAAGGTTTACACCAAGTAGTCGTAAATGCTGACTTTTATATTACTGGAAAAACATACAATGCTATGAGCGCTCACGAGAAAAAGTCACTTGAGGTAGCTGCTAATGCTTCATTAGCAAAATCTTTAAGTTACAGAATCTATGAGAATGGTAAAGCTTTAAGAGAGCTAACTACCAAACATGGAGTAATTCTAGAAGATACACCTTCAGATTATTTCACAGAATATATGGCTGCAGCAAAAGCATCTTTAAATAAGAATGCTAAAGATAATAAATTTTTTAACGAAGTTTACACTTCAATGAAAAATTTCGCTGATGTTGCTGTTCCTTTCTGGAGTGGTGCTCAAATGTCTAACGCTAAGCTAGGAATGGCTCACGCGGCGACATTAAAGTAATTAGTAATTAATCTTGATTTTTTAGAGCGGACTTTAAAAGTCCGCTCTAATTTTTTTAACTAAAATTTATGGCAAACGAACCTGGTAAACTAGATATTTCTGATGAAATGATTGCCGAAAGGCGAGGTGGATCAGGTAAAATGCCAGCTGATATGCCATCATGGATGGCTAAATCTATCGTTAATATTGATAAATTCAGTAAGTGGATTGGTAATATTGTTTGTTGGATATTGATGCCACTAATTTTTGCGATGACTTATGAAGTTCTTGCAAGAAAATTATTTTTAGCACCAACTATTTGGGCTTACGACATAAGTCGTTTTCTTTATGGTGCATTATTTATGCTTGGTGCAGGATATGCTCTTTCTAGAGGAGTTCATATAAGAGCAGATTTTTTATACAGAAACTTTAAAACTAAAACACAAGGTCTTATTGATTTCTGGTTATATCTTTTATTTTATTTTCCAGGACTAATTATTTTTCTTTATATGACTATAGGATTTGTTGAAGAGTCAATTAGAAGAGGCGAACGAGGGATGGATACTACTTGGATGCCTTATATGTGGCCCATAAAAACATGTTTGTTAATTGGAATTATTTTTTTATTAATTCAAGGCTTTTCAGAATTACTAAAAAGTTATTGGGCAGCTAAAAAAGGTGAGTGGCCAGGAGATAAAAAATGATAGCAGAATTCATTGATCCAGCCATTTTAGGTTTCATTTTAGTTGGCGTAATGTTATTTGCTATATTTATAGGGTTTCCTATTTCATTCACTTTAATATTTCTAGGTTTTGTATTTGGTTATCTTGGGTTTGGAAAATTAGTTTTTTATTTAATGACTCTCCAATTTTCAATGGTCATGACCGAACAAACTCTCGCCGCCGTCCCGCTCTTTGTTTTTATGGGTATTATGATGGAACAAGCTGGATTGATGGAAAGGTTGTTTTCAGCATTTCAAATGATGCTAGCAAAAGTTAAGGGGTCTTTATATTATGCAGTTTTATTTGTTTCTGTAATATTTGCTGCAGCTACAGGAATTGTTGGTGCCTCTGTAACAATTCTTGGAATTATGGCGGCAAAATCTATGAATAGATCAGGGTATGATGTTAGACTTGCAGCTGGAACAATTACAGCCGGAGGAACTTTAGGAATATTAATTCCACCAAGCATTATGCTAGTTGTTATGGGGCCAATAATGGAAATTCCAGTAATTGATTTATTTGCTGCTGCAATACTACCCGGAATTCTTCTTGCGAGCTTATACGCAGGTTACACAACAATTAGATGCATGATTAATCCTAAATTGGGACCAATTATACCTGAAGACATGCGAGCTGCGAGCATGAAAGATGTGTGGATTGAATTTTTTTTAGGTTTAGTTCCACCCGCGGCTTTAGTATTTGCAGCATTAGGAAGTATTCTATTTGGTTTTGCTACTCCAACTGAAGCTGCAGGATGTGGAGCTATGGGTGCACTACTTCTTTCATTAGCCTATAAAAAGTTGACTTTTCCAAAGTTACAGGAAGCATTAGTCAAAACACTTGAAATAACTGCATTGATAATGGTTTTGGTTGCAGCTTCAAATTTTTTTGGTGCTGTTTTTGCAAGACTTGGAACACCAACTTTATTAACTGAATTTTTATTAGGTCTTGAAATGAATAAGTATCTAATTTTAGCGATGGTTATGGTAATGATATTTTTATTAGGATGGCCTTTAGAATGGGTGCCTATAGTAATGATTATTGTGCCAATAATATTACCATTAATTGAGGCATTAGGTTTTAATTTAACTTGGTTTGCAATATTAGTGGCTGTCAATTTACAAACCGCCTGGTTATCTCCTCCAGTTGCTCTTTCAGCTTATTTTTTAAAGGGGGTAGTTCCTGAATGGGATCTTAAAGATATTTATTATGGAATGATGCAATTTATGGTTCTACAAGTATTTGGTTTGATATTAATTATCATTTTTCCAAAAATTGCACTTTGGTTGCCAACTCTCCTATATGGACAGTAGAATAATAAAGTTTTATATTGTTTGAGTGAGTCAACTTAAAAATTCAAATAAATCACTCATTAATTGGGACTTAGTTACTGTCAATCCAAATAATAAAAATTGGGATTGGAAAGACTTATTTTATTTTTGGGGTGTCAATATACAAAGTGTGATTGGTTTTTCCTTAATTGCCTCTTTATATGTCGTCTATGATTTAAACACTTTTGTTGTTTTTTTTGGTACATTAATAGGTTCATTGTTAGTTTATTTTTTTTCAAACTTGATTGGGGAGCCATCACAAAAATTTGGATTACCTTTTGTAGTTTTATTGAGATCTTCTTTAGGTGTAAAAGGTGCAAAATATTTTGGTTTGATACGAACTCTAGTTGGCGTTTTTATGTTTGGAATACAAACATACTTTTTGTCAAAAGCATTTGTTTATTTGATACGAATATTAATTTTTTCAATCGATTCATCTTTGCTTGATCAAGACATTTTTTTATTATTTTTTTTAGGTCTAAATATAATTGATTGGATTTCAATTACACTTTCAATTCTTATACAAGTATCTTTGTTTAGTGTTGGAATGGTGTTTAATAGAAAAATCATGAAATTTTCAGCAATAGCTGTTTATGTAGGAATTTTTATGTTTTTTTTAATTGTTTTATTAAACGATGTAAAAATTTCTTCTCAAGCATTTTTACAATCAGTAAATTATTATAATTTTTTTGATCAAAAAAACTTTATACCTCTACTAACTGTTGCGGGTACTGTTTTTGCTTATTTTTCAATAATTATTTTGAGTTATGGAGATTTTTCCCGTCATGTAATTAATAAGAGTGAGTTAAAAAAGGGAAATCTAAGTTTAATACTTAATTTGGTTGTTTTTTCTTTTATGGCTTTATTTATCGTTACTGGCGCTGATGCTTTAATAAAGCAAGATACACAAAATTTATCGAGAATTCTCACAAATCCAACTGATATAATAGGTAAAATGAACAATCTTTTAGTTACAATTTTAGTGCTGATCTTTATTATTATTGCATCTGCATCGACTAATTTGATCGCAAATTTTATACCATCGCAATATACATTAATAAATTTTATTCCTTCATCAATAACGTTAAAAGGTGCAAGTTATACAATTGGATTTTTTGGATTTTTTCTTGGAGTTTTCTGGTTAACTTTTTTAAGTCAAATTGGAATTTTATCAATAATAGATACTTTAGGAGCTTTTTTTGGTCCATTATTTGGATTGATGATTTGTGATTATTATTTTATCAAAAAAAATAAACTAAATAATAAAGATATTTATTCATTAGACAAAAATGGGATTTATTACTATTCAGGCGGGTGGCATTTAAAAGCAGTCTATTCGTTAATTTTGGGTTTTATTTTTGCAGCATCTACAATTTGGAATTCTAATTTATTGTTTTTACAATCATATTCATGGATTATGGGGGCATTTATTGCAGCATTTGTGTATTATTTGCTCGCAAAAGATTAAATTAACTCAATGAAAAAAAATCAATATAATTTTGAAAACAGAACTGCTCTTGTTACCGGAGGAGCACAAGGTTTTGGTCTTGATATTACCAAAAGATTCTTAGACTCGGGTGCTAAAGTAGTTATATGGGATATTGACGACAAAGTATTAGATAAAACAAAAAAAGATGTTAATAATGTAAATTTGATTTCAGATATTGTTGATGTTTCAGTTTATAAAGATGTTGAAAAAGCTGCCTCAAAAATTTTAAGTAATTCAAATATAGATATACTAATTAATAACGCTGGCATTACTGGACCAACGGCTCCATTGTGGAAATATGATGTAGAAACGTGGAATAAGATCATAGAAATTAATTTATTTGGGACCTTTAATTGTTGCAGAGCGGTAGTGCCTAATATGATTGAAAACAATTATGGAAGGATTGTCAATGTAGCATCTGTTGCTGGAAAAGATGGAAATGCTAATGCGAGCGCATATAGCGCTGGAAAAGCTGGAGCTATTGGACTTACAAAATCATTAGGAAAGGAACTTGCTGATAAAAATATTGCAGTAAATGCTGTAACACCAGCTGGAGCAAAAACTCGCATTTTAAAACAAATGAGTAAAGAGCATGTGCAGAGGATGCTTTCTAAGGTTCCAAGAGGACGATTTTTAGAAGTTGAAGAATTTACATCATTAATTTGTTGGCTTTCATCAGAGGAAAATACCTTTTCAACTGCTGCAGTGTTTGATATCAGTGGTGGCCGTTCAACGTATTAACTTTGGTATTTAAGGTCAACTACCTTTACATTACTTAACTTTGCTCTGCTAAATTTGAGATCTTTTGACATAACTGGCGCAAAAATCATTATTGACCAGTAAATAAGTAATAAAAATATCGAAATTGTCTTCATATTTTAAATGTAGAACTAAATGTTGAATTTTGAATGTTTAAATTTTGTCAAAATAATGTATTAACAATTTTTTTATGAAACTTTTTACACAAACTTTTGTCATTTCAATTCTTGCAATTAATTTTTCTTTTGCATCTGATATAAAAGTCTTTGATTTTACAGAAACCGAACTCTCACAATTACAAGTTAGAAAAGTAAGAGGTGCTGATAATAAAACAATTTATTCTGTTGGAAAAAATGAAAATGGCAATTTTTTGAAATCAGAGGCTAATAACGCTGCTTCTGGTCTTGGTAAAGAGATAATTATTGATCTCAATAAAACTCCCTTTATCAACATTACTTGGAAAATTGAACAAGATTTAAATGGAATTAAAGAAAATTCAAAAAAAGGACATGATTTTGCAGCTAGAGTTTTTGTCATTAAAAAAACAGGCGCTACTCCTCTTTCTAATAGAGCTATAAATTACGTTTTTTCTAGTAATAATGATGTCGGGTTAAATTGGCCAAGTCCCTACACAAAAAAATCAATAGATAATGTATTGGCTAGTACAAAAAAAAATATGAATGAATGGGTAACTGTTAAGGCTAACGTAAAAGAGGATTTTAAAAGATTTCACAACTTAGATGTAAAAGAATTGGACGGAGTTGCTATAATGTCTGATACCGATAACTCAAAAATGAAATCAATTGCATACTTTCAAAATATTTATTTTTCTGAAAAATAATTAAAATTTTAGGTACTTTTTTAACCAGAGATTAAATAAAGATAGAATAACTGCAACGATAACATCTTCCAAAGGACTTGCTTGTGGGTAGCCAAAATTCCACGCTACCACCATTACCAACCAAATCACAAAAATATTCATGTTAAATCTTATACCTTAGATTGTATGAAATATAAAATTTTTTGATATAATCTAATAATGCACGACAATTTCTTTCACAAATTAAAAGTATACTATGAAGATACGGACTCAGGAGGAGTAGTTTATTACGCAAATTATTTAAAGTTTCTTGAGCGAGCGAGGACAGAGGCTTTGTATTCAATTGGTTATAGTAATAAAAAAGTAAAAGATGATTTTGAGTCATTAATTATTGTTAAATCTTGTAACATAGAATACAAAAAGTCTGCTTATCTGGAAGATGAGTTAACAATTAGATCTTTTGTAAAATCTATTAACAAAACATCTTTTTCAATGAGTCAAATCATTACAAGAGGTGATGACAAAATTGTAGATGCGCAAATTCAGCTGGTATTTGTTGATACAAAAGGTAAACCAAAAAAAATACCAGAGGAAATCTATTCAAAATTTAAACCATATTTTTGTGATACAATTAAAAGTTAGCAAGTTTTTTTGCTTCTTTGAATAAATTTACCATCATTGTGGTTGAAATTAATTTTGTATTAACATTTCTTGGGCTTGGGTGGTAACTCGATAATATTATTAATCCATTTGGTAATAATTGTTTTTTGCCGTGTTTAAAAATGAATTTTTCTTTAATATTAAATTTTTGTTTATATAATTTTATACAATTATCAAAGGCCACTTTACCCAAGGTGACTACCACTTTAAGTTTTTTTAAGGATAAAATTTCTTGATTAAAGAAATTAGAACAGTTTGTTATCTCTTTAATCAATGGTTTATCTTGAGGAGGAACACATTTAAGAATATTGGTAATATAGGTAGATTTTAAATTTAAATTATCATTTAAATGTTTTGAGAATGGTAAATTAGAAATTCCTGCTTGAAATAAACATTTAAATAAAAAATC
The DNA here is from genome assembly GCA_902635975.1 of uncultured Pelagibacteraceae bacterium. Taxonomy (GTDB): domain Bacteria; phylum Pseudomonadota; class Alphaproteobacteria; order Pelagibacterales; family Pelagibacteraceae; genus Pelagibacter. The sequence goes on along the minus strand of CACPQC010000004.1, from coordinate 30,036 downwards.
ACCAGATTTATCCCCTGTAAAAGCTCTGCCAGTTCTCGTACCACCATGAGCTGCTGGTGCTAGACCAATAATTGCTAATTTTGAATTTAAATTTCCAAAACCCGGCACAGGTTTTCCCCAGTAAATTTCATCTCTATTTTGTTTTCTTTTATCATTACTTACTTTATTTACAAATTTTACTAATCTTGGACATTTCTTACAATTAATTATTGTTTTATTTAAATTGCTTAATCTAATATCCATAAAATGAAATTTATAAAAATTTTTACATTAATATTTATATTTATATCCTTAACTAGTTCTGTTAAAGCAGATTTAGATAAAAATTTAGTTAGCGAACTTGAGGATGGTGGAAAATTAATATTTATAAGACACGCATATGCACCTGGAGGTGGTGATCCAAATAATTTCAATTTAAACGATTGTTCAACCCAAAGAAATTTAAGTAATGAGGGTAAAAATCAGGCTAAAAATATTGGGGAATTTTTTAGGAAGAATAAAATCAAAATAAAGAAAGTAATCTCAAGTGAATGGTGTAGGTGCAAAGATACTTCTAGCTTAGCTTTTGGAAGTTTTGAGACTAAAAATTTCTTGAATTCATTTTATAGCTCAAAGTTTGCCAAAAAAAAAAAATCTCAAATGTTAGATTTGAGAAAGTATATCAAAAACTTTAAAAGCAAAAAAAATTTAGTGTTAGTTACTCATTATGTTGTAATTTCTGAGGCTTTGAATTATGCACCATCATCTGGAGAAATTGTTATTTCGGATAAAAAATTTAATATAATAGGAACTTTTAAAACAAATTATTAAATATTATGTCATCTAAACGAGCAATGAAACAAGCCCAAAAGCAGGCCTATGCTAAACATAGAAGCAATATTACAAATAATCGTTTTAATTCGAGAAAAAGAAACATTAATAAGAATAAAAAAAAAAATTAGCTTTCTTTTTCAAATTTTTCTACCTTTTTACACGTAGAAATTTTTGATAAGCCTTCCTCATTGTTTAAAACTGACTTCATAAAAATTTCTGATTTACCTTTTTCAATTAAAATTTGAGTGTAAAATTGAGGGTAACCATGTTTGAGAGTTAATATTTTTCCATCTTCTTCATATATATTAGTAATGTAGGTATTAGCTTTTTTTACGCTTAAATCTGTTCTTTTATGTTTTTTAAAGGTTTGTTCTTTGTAAACGTAATTTCTCGTCATTGTTAATTCATCAAGATTAATTACATACTCATTTTTTAAAAATTCATCTTGTTTATCATCACACTTACTCATAATAATTATTTCCGATTTTAGTTGTTGTATTGAGAGAGAAATAAAGAAAAAAAATATTAAAAAATTAATTTTTTTCATGTTTCTCAGCAAAAAATAAGCCTATTAAAAGCAAAGCCGTCCAACCGAGACCTAAAAGTCCTTTAAAAACACTTGTATCTGCGCTCCAAATTTTAAGAAACAATGCTCCAAAGATAAGTCCTACAATGTATATGATTATTACTATTGAAGTTTTACTCATTTTTTAAATTTTTTTTGAATAAAGAAATACCATTTTCAATTTTATATGTATAGGATTCTTCAAAACTTTTTAATTGCCACCCAGATAGTCTTTTTTTAATAATATCTAAGTTATCTTTTTTCCATTGATCTGATGTTTGTTCAAGTTTCCAAATTTTTTTTTCCTCATTAGTTCTTCCACAACCGTAACAATATCCTGATTTTGGATCTGTTTTACAAATACTTATACATGGAGAAACAATCATGTTAATATTATAAAGGAAATTTATTATAATTTACAATAATTCTCGTTGGACAAATAGTTTCAATACTATATAAAACCACTAAATTTGTGGGGCGATGGCGGAATTGGTAGACGCGTTGGTCTTAGGAACCAATAGAGCAATCTGTGAAGGTTCGAGTCCTTTTCGCCCTACCACTTAATAAAATTTATGAAAGTAACTGTAGAAAATAAAAAAGGTTTAAACAAAGATCTTAAAGTATTCGTGGATAAGAAAACCATGAGTAATTACATGGACGAGAAGTATGAGGAAATAAAAGGAACAGTTAATTTAAAAGGTTTTAGACCAGGTAAAGTTCCTAAAGAAATTCTAAAAAGACAATTTGGTAAGGCTGTCTTTGGTGAAGTTTTAGATAAGGTTATTAAAGAAACTTCAACGAAGGCATTAGAAGAAAATAAAATTAAACCTGCTGGACAACCAAAATTAGATCTTAAAACCTACGGGGAAGACAAAGAACTTGAATATATAATTTCTGTAACAGAACTTCCTAAAGTTGAGACTAAATCTATAGAGAACATTAAATTTAACGAATACAAAGTTAAAATTGATGAAAAAGAAACTGATAAAAGAATAAATGAAATTGCAAAAAATCAACCTAATTTCAAAGAGTCTCCCAAAGATAGCAAAGCCAAAGAGGGAGACCTAGTAATATTTGATTACAAAGCTACAGTTGATGACAAGCCATTTAAAGGAGATGAAGGCAAGAATACACAATTAACATTAGGCAAAGATTTGTTTTTAAAGGGTTTTGATAAACAATTAATTGGTGTAAAAAAAGGTGACGAAAAACTAGTTGAAGCTATTTTACCAGAAAACTTTCCAGAAAAAGATTTAGTAAATAAAAAAGCGAAGTTTAATTGTAAGATCACTTTAATTAAATATCCTGAAAAAGTAGTTATAGATGATGAATTTGCAAAAAATTTAGGAGCAAAAGACTTAAAAGATCTAAAGTCGCTGATATCTAAACAAATAAACGATGAGTATAAGAATTCATTAGATAGACTCTCAAAAAATCAAATTTTGAAGGAAATAGAGAAATTTAAAGTAAATGAGATTCCAGAAAATTTAATTGAAGAAGAAGTAAAGATACTTTCGCAAGGCATGAAAGAAGAAGATGCAAAAAAAAGTAAAAAGAATTTTGAAGATGTTGCGAAAAAAAGAATTAAAGTCGGTTTAATACTCAACGAGTTTGGTGAACAAAATAAAATTAATGTTACAGAACAAGAACTACAAGCTGAAGTTCAAAAACAAATAAGAATGATGCCTGGACAAGAAAAAATGGTAATGGATTTTTACCAAAAAAACAAATCAGCTTTGGCAAGTTTAAGGGGCACTGTTTATGAGGAAAAAATCATATCTGCTATCAAAGAGAAAGCAAAAGGGAGCCTAAAAGAAGTCACAAAAGATGAAGCTGAAAAAATTTTGAAGGAGTCACAAAAAACAGAGATTGATGTCTCAAATGAGAAAAAAGATTCAAATAATAAAAAAGTAGAAGCAAAAAAATCTCCTACCAAAAAAACTTCAGTAAAATCAGCTAAATCAAAACCTAAAACAAAAAAAGTTAGCAAAAAGTAAGCACAAGTTGTATAACTAAAACGAATCAACTTATGACAACAAAAATTGCTGAACACATGAACACTCTTGTCCCTATGGTTGTTGAACAATCTAACAAAGGTGAAAGAGCCTATGATATTTACTCTAGACTTTTAAAGGAAAGAATAATTTTTTTAACTGGTCAAATTAATGATAACGTTGCTTCATTAGTAACTGCACAACTTTTGTTTTTGGAAGCTGAGGATCCTAAAAAAGAAATTTATTTTTATATAAATAGTCCAGGTGGGTTAGTAACAGCAGGTTTAGGTATTTATGATACAATGCAATATATCAAACCAGAAATTTCAACTTTATGTATTGGTCAAGCTGCATCAATGGGCTCTTTTTTATTGGCTGCAGGCAGTAAAGGTAAAAGATTTTCATTACCAAATTCTAGAATTATGGTTCATCAGCCTTCAGCTGGTTTTCAAGGACAGGCTACAGATATTGAAATTCATGCAAAAGAGGTCTTAGATTTAAAAAATAGATTAAATGAAATTTACTCAAAACACACAGGTAAATCAGTTGAAGAAATAAAATCTGCTCTTGAAAGAGATAATTTTATGACAGCTGGTGTTGCTAAAGACTTTGGATTGGTAGATGAAGTTGTTGAGAAAAGATCCTAAAACACTACATATTGTAACAAACAATAATAGAACTTGATAATATAAACTCCTTTATAATAAAGTAATGTTATCGATTCGTTTTTAAAATTATGAGCACAAATAATAAGAATATTCTTTATTGTTCCTTTTGTGGAAAGAGCCAACATGAAGTTAGAAAACTTATAGCCGGACCTACTGTATTCATATGTGATGAGTGTGTTGAACTTTGTATGGATATTATTAAAGAGGAAAATAAAGATACATTTGTAAAACACCAGGATGGATTACCATCACCAAAAGAAATTTGTGCAGTTTTAGATGATTATGTAATTGGCCAAGAACATGCAAAAAAAGTTCTTTCAGTTGCTGTGCACAATCATTACAAAAGATTAAACTATGAAAACAAAACTAGTAAAAATGTAGAGTTGTCAAAATCTAATATTCTTCTTGTAGGACCTACAGGCTGCGGAAAAACTTTATTAGCCCAAACTTTAGCAAGAATACTTGATGTGCCTTTTACTATGGCCGATGCAACAACATTGACTGAAGCTGGTTATGTTGGAGAGGATGTTGAAAATATAATTTTAAAACTTTTACAGGCAGCAGACTATAATGTAGAAAAAGCTCAAAGGGGAATTGTCTATATCGATGAAGTAGACAAGATAAGTAGAAAGTCAGAAAATCCATCTATTACCAGAGATGTTTCTGGAGAGGGTGTTCAACAAGCTTTGCTAAAAATTATGGAAGGTACAATTGCAAGTGTTCCGCCTCAAGGTGGGCGAAAGCACCCGCAGCAAGAATTTTTGCAGGTTGATACAACTAATATTCTATTTATTTGTGGAGGTGCCTTTGCTGGTTTAGATAAAATAATTTCACAAAGAGATAAAGGAACTTCTATTGGATTTGGAGCAGATGTTAAAAATACTCAGGATAAAAAAACTGGAGAATGGATGAAAGGTTTAGAGCCTGAGGATTTGTTAAAATATGGATTAATTCCAGAATTTGTTGGAAGACTTCCTATGATCGCAACATTAGAGGATTTAGACATTAAATCTTTAATAAAAATTATACAAGAGCCAAAAAACTCTTTAACAAAACAATATCAAGAATTATTTAAACTAGATGGCGCAAAACTTACTTTTAGAGAAAATGCTTTGAAAGAAATTGCTCAAAAAGCAATTAAGAAGAAAACTGGAGCAAGAGGGCTCAGAGCTATAATGGAGAATATTTTGTTAAAAACAATGTATGATTTACCAGGAATGGAAAATATTCAAGAAGTAATTGTTGATGCTAATTCTGCAAAAGGACTTTCGGAACCAATATTAATTCATTCTAAAGGTGATTCGAGCACAATAAAATCAAACAAAACGACAGCGGCTTAATATCCTTAATAAGTCATAAAAATCTATTGCAATATTTTATTTAATATCCATATTTACCTTATGGACGTCAAATTTACATTACCGTTATTGCCATTAAGAGACATCGTCGTATTTCCAAGTATGGTGATACCTTTATTTGTAGGGCGAGATAAATCAATTTCAGCATTAAATGAGGTGATGAAAAAAGAGAAAAAAATTATTCTTGTAACTCAAAAAAATTCAGAAATAGATGATCCAAAAAAAAATGATATATTTTTACAAGGTTGTGAGGGTAACATTTTACAACTTTTGAAACTACCAGATGGCACTGTTAAAGTTTTAGTAGAAGGAATTAAAAGAGTAAAGATATTAGAATTTAATGATAATTATAAGTTCATAACCTGTGATTACTCACACTCTAAAGACGAAAATGATAAAAATGAGGATCTTTATCCTCTAGCGGTTACAGCATTAAGGAAACTTGAAAAATTAACTTCTATAAATAAAAAAATTTCTAGCGAAACTATAAGCAATATGAAACAATTAAAGGATCCATCACAGATTGGGGATAACATAGCCTCACATTTATCGGCTTCTATTTCAGAAAAACAGCAAATTTTTGAAACATTAGATGTCAAGAAGAGACTTAATTTAATAATTAAGATAATGGAAAATGAAACAAGTATCATCGGTGTTGAGAAAAGAATAAGAGGCAGAGTTAAAACTCAAATGGAAAAAACCCAAAGGGAATATTATTTAAATGAACAACTTAAAGCAATTCAAAAAGAATTAGGTGAAATTGAAGATGGCAAAGATGAAAGTGCGAATTTAAATAAATCTATTTTAAAAGCTAAAATGCCTAAAGATGTTGAAAAAAAATGTCTTCAGGAATTAAAGAAGTTAAAGAATATGAGCCCTATGTCAGCAGAAGCTACAGTTGTAAGAAATTATCTTGATTGGATGATCGATTTGCCATGGTTCAAAAAAAGTGAGGTTGATATTGATTTAAATAAAGCTTTAAATATTTTAGACAAAGACCATTACGGATTAGAAAAAATTAAAGAAAGAATAATAGAATTTTTGGCCGTTCAAAAAAGAATGGGAAAAATAAAAGGTCCTATTTTATGTTTAGTCGGACCTCCTGGTGTCGGTAAAACGTCTTTAGGAAAATCAATTGCTAAAGCTACAAATAGAGAATTTGTAAGAATGTCTGTTGGTGGAATGAGAGATGAGGCTGAAATTAGAGGACATAGACGAACTTATATTGGTTCTTTACCTGGTAAAATAATTCAAATGATGAAAAAAGCTGGAACAAAAAACCCATTAATCCTATTAGATGAAATAGATAAAATTGGGAATGATTATAGAGGTGATCCTTCATCTGCTCTACTTGAAGCATTAGATCCAGAGCAAAATACTAATTTTAATGATCATTATCTAGAGGTAGATTATGATTTGTCAGACGTAATGTTTGTTACTACAGCAAACACTTTAAATATTTTACCCCCATTATTAGATAGAATGGAAGTCATAAGATTGGCTGGATACACAGAAGATGAAAAACTCAATATTGCGAACAAATATTTATTACCTAAACAAATAAAAGACAACGGCGTTAAAGAACAGGAAATGAAACTTGGTGATGATATAATTAAAGATATTATTAGAAACTATACAAAAGAATCTGGAGTTAGAAATTTAGAAAGAGAAATCTCAAAAGTTGCTCGTAAAGTTGTAAAAAAAGTTGTCTCTGGTGAAAAAAAGGAAGTAGTTGTTGATAAAAAAAATCTTCAAGATTTTCTTGGGGTTGCAAAATTTAAATCTGGTGAATTGGAAAGTGAAAATAAGGTTGGTATAGTTACTGGTTTAGCATGGACCGAATACGGTGGCGAAATTTTAAAGATTGAAACTGTAACAATGCCAGGAAAGGGAAGAATGCAAATTACTGGAAAACTTGGTGATGTTATGCAAGAGTCAGTTAAGGCAGCAAAATCTTTTGTTAGATCAAAATGTCTAGAATATGGAATAATCCCTCCTTTGTTTGAAAAAAAAGATTTTCACATCCATGTACCAGAAGGAGCTACACCAAAAGATGGACCATCAGCTGGAATTGGTATGGTTACTTCTATTGTGTCATCTCTAACAAATATTCCAGTAAAAAAAGATATAGCAATGACTGGAGAAGTTACGATTACTGGTCAAGTGCTTCAAATTGGTGGATTAAAAGAAAAATTATTGGCAGCTCACAGAGCAGGTATTAAGGAAGTTTTAATTCCCAAAGAGAATGAAAAAGATTTAGTAGATATGCCAAAAAAAATTACTGATGAGATTAAGATTACGCCAGTTGAGTATGCTGACGAAGTTTTAAAAATAGCTTTAACTAAAGAGCTTAAAAAAACTGAGTGGGTAGAAGTTGACTTAACTAAGAAAGACGACAAATCTCAAGCAAGCATTCAATAATAAAAATTTGTTTTATCAAATAGCTCTTTTTTAATAAGAGCTTATAATCTAATCATGTTAATATTTAAAACAATAGAGTGGTTTAATTTTGTTGATAAAAAATAATTTTTTAAGCCATTTTTGATAATTAATTGAACTTGACGTTGTTGTGCTAATAGATATAAAACAATATTTTTTGGTCAAGGGCGGTTAGCTCAGTTGGTAGAGCATCTCGTTTACACCGAGGGGGTCAAAGGTTCGAGTCCTTTACTGCCCACCAGAAGAGACAAAAGTGGGGGTGTAGCTCAGTTGGTTAGAGCGATCGCCTGTCACGCGATAGGTCGAGGGTTCGAGTCCCTTCACTCCCGCCACTTACCAATTAACAGCTTATAATAGTTGTCAATTAAGCCTTATATTTTGAATAATGTGACTTAACACCACTTCATCTAGCTATAAAAAATGATATATATTCGATAATGTCTGCGGAATTTTTAAAAGATTATTTACCAATAATATTATTCCTAATTATTGCATTAGGCTTAAGCTGTGCTTTTGTAGTTGTAAATTTTATCTTATCTCCAAAAAATCCAGATCCTGAAAAGTTATCAGCTTATGAATGTGGTTTTGAACCCTTTCAGGACTCAAGAATGGAATTTGATGTAAGATTTTATCTAGTTGCAATACTTTTTATTATTTTTGATCTTGAAATTGCATTTTTATTTCCCTGGGCTATTTCATTAGGAAATATCGGTATACTAGGATTTATGTCAATGATGATTTTTTTATTCATATTAACAATAGGATTTATTTATGAATGGAAAAAAGGTGCATTAGACTGGGAATAAGTTTTTTTAAATGAACAATAAATTAGATCAAGTACCTGAAGAGTTTAAAAAACTTGCTGAGGATTTCGGTAAAAATGGATTTATTACTACTTCTTTAGAGAACTTGGTAAATTGGTCAAGATCTGGTTCTTTACATTGGATGACTTTTGGGCTGGCCTGTTGTGCAGTTGAAATGATGCAAACAGCTATGCCCAGATATGATCTTGAAAGATTTGGTGCTGCTCCTAGAGGTTCACCAAGACAATCTGATGTTATGATAGTTGCAGGAACTTTGACAAATAAAATGGCACCAGCTTTAAGAAAAGTTTACGATCAAATGCCAGAACCAAGATATGTAATATCTATGGGAAGTTGTGCTAATGGTGGAGGTTACTATCACTATTCTTATTCTGTGGTGAGAGGGTGTGATCGAATCGTACCTGTAGATGTTTATGTGCCAGGTTGCCCGCCTTCTGCCGAGGCTTTGTTGTATGGAATAATGCAATTACAAAAAAAAATTAGAAACAAAGGTTCTTTTAATAGATAAAATGAAAAATTTAATTGATTTAGAGAAAAAGATAAACTCAGAACTTACAACTAAAATTAAAAATACTTTAATTAAGCATAATCAAATTTATGTTGAAATTGATAAAGAGAATTTATTGGATGTTGTTTTATTTATAAAAACAAATCAAGATATTAAATTCAGACAACTTATTGATATTACTGCTATTGACTATCCAGAAGAAACGCAAAGATTTAAAATTGTTTACCTATTCTTAAGTCATGAATTTAATCAAAGAATGATTTTAAGTTATTTTATTAACGAGAAAGAGGTAATCTCTTCGTTAACTTCTGTCTTCCCTTCAGCGAATTGGATGGAAAGAGAAGTTTTTGATATGTATGGTGTAAATTTTAAAGACCATCCAGATTTAAGAAGAATACTTACAGATTATGGTTTCGAAGGACACCCGCTAAGAAAAGACTTTCCTTTAACTGGTCATTCAGAGGTAAGATATAGTGAAGAGAAAAAAAAGGTTATTAACGAACCAGTAAAGCTAGAACAAAACTATAGAAACTTTGATTACGAAAGCCCCTGGGAGGGAACTAAATATCTAAAAGAAATTACAGAATCCAATGACAAAAAAAATTAAAAATTTAAATTTAAATTTTGGTCCACAGCATCCAGCTGCTCATGGTGTACTAAGATTAATACTTGAACTAGATGGAGAAGTTGTAGAAAAAGCTGATCCTCACATTGGTTTACTACATCGAGGAACAGAAAAATTAATAGAAAATAAAACCTACATGCAAGCGGTTCCATACTTTGACCGACTTGATTATGTCGCGCCTATGAACCAAGAACATGCATTTGCTTTAGCTATTGAAAGAATTTTGGAAATCGATGTACCAATAAGAGCACAATATATAAGAGTAATGTTTTGTGAAATAGGTAGAATATTAAGTCATATATTAAATGTTACAACTCAAGCTCTAGATGTAGGTGCACTAACTCCATCGTTGTGGGGATTTGAAGAAAGGGAAACATTAATGACCTTTTATGAACGTGCATCAGGATCTAGATTACATGCAAATTATTTTAGAGCCGGAGGTGTACATCAGGATTTACCTGCTGGTTTAGAGAGAGATATAGGTAAATTTTGTGAGACTTTTCCAAAAATAATTAATGATTTAGAAAATCTTTTAACTGACAATAGAATATTTAAACAAAGAAATGTTGATATTGGAATAGTCACAAAAGAAGATGCACTTGATTATTCATTTAGTGGAGTAATGATTAGAGGCTCTGGTATTCCATGGGATTTAAGAAAATCTCAACCCTATGATTGTTATGAACAATTAAAGTTTAAAATTCCAGTAGGAAAAAATGGTGATTGTTATGACAGATATTTATGTAGAATTGAGGAAATGAAAGAAAGTGTTTCAATTATTAAGCAATGTTTAACGAAAATGGAAAAAGGTCCAATCAAAACTTTTGACGGAAAAATATCTCCGCCATCTAAAACAGAAATTAAACAATCAATGGAAGCATTAATACATCACTTTAAATTATTTACTGAAGGTTATCGTGTTCCAAAAGATGAAATTTATACAGCTGTTGAAGCTCCAAAAGGAGAATTTGGGGTTTATTTAATTTCTGATGGGTCAAGCAAACCTTATAAGTGCAAAATAAGAGCACCTGGATTTTCACATTTACAATCAATGGACTATTTAATTAAGGGTCACATGCTCGCCGATGTCCCTGCTGTACTTGGTTCCTTAGATATAGTTTTTGGAGAGGTTGATAGATGAGTTTGAGAAAACCTGCAAAAAATCAACCTGATAATTTTGAATTTAATTCATCTTCACTAGAAGAGGCAAAAAAAATTGTTAATAAGTATCCAAAAGGAAAACAACAAAGTGCAGTAATGGCATTACTATATCTGGCACAGAAACAGAATGATAATTGGATACCTTTAGCGGCAATGAAATATATCGCAAAATTTTTAGAAATGCCTTACATAAAAGTTTATGAGGTCGCCACATTCTATAGTATGTATAATTTATCTCCTGTTGGTAAATATTTTGTTCAGGTTTGTACCACTACCCCTTGTATGATTAGAGGAGCAAATAAACTAGTTGAGGCGTGTAAAGAGAAAATCTCAGAGAATGAGAATGAACTATCAAGTGATAAAAGCTGTTCATGGATGGAAGTTGAATGCTTAGGTGCATGTGTAAATGCTCCAATGATGCAAATCAATGATGACTATTTTGAAGACCTTGATAAAGAAAAAGCTTTAGAAATTCTAAATAAAATATCTAATGGAGAAAAACCAATACCCGGTTCCTACAGAGGAAGAGTAAATAATGAGCCTGAAAATAATAGAACAACATTGATGGATTTAAAAAATGCTTAAAGATCAAGACAGAATATTTCAAAATTTGTATAATGATTTAGGACCAGATTTAGACTCATCACAAAAAAGAGGTGATTGGGTTAATACTAAAGAAATTATTGATAAGGGTAGAGAATGGATTATTAATGAAATTAAGGAGTCGCAACTTAGAGGACGAGGTGGAGCTGGTTTTCCAACAGGATTAAAATGGTCATTTGCCCCAAAAGAACTGGGATCTAGACCTCATTACCTTGTAATAAATGGTGACGAGTCGGAACCAGGAACTTGTAAAGATAGAGATATTTTAAGATTTGAACCTCATAAACTTATCGAGGGTTGTCTTATAGCTTCTTATGCAGTTCAAGCTCATGTTTGTTATATTTATATAAGAGGTGAATATTTTGTAGATGGTCAAAAACTTCAAGCAGCCATCGACGAAGCTTATGAAAAAAAATTATTAGGAAAAAATGCAGCTGGTACAGGATGGGATTTAGATATTTTTATTCATTATGGAGCTGGTGCTTATATTTGTGGAGAGGAAACCGCATTACTTGAAAGCATAGAGGGAAACAAAGGTCAACCTAGATTAAAGCCTCCTTTCCCTGCATTAATTGGTCTATATGGTTGTCCAACAATAATTAATAATGTTGAAACTATAGCTGTGGTGCCAACAATACTTAGAAGGGGTGGAAAATGGTTTGCATCTTTAGGAAGAGAAAAAAATACAGGTACTAAAATTTTTTGTATTTCAGGAAATGTCAACAATCCTTGTAATGTAGAAGAAGAAATGAATATTCCGCTGAAAGAATTAATTGAAGTTCATGCTGGGGGAGTTATTGGTGGTTGGGAAAATTTACAAGCTGTTATTCCGGGCGGGTCTTCAATGCCACTAATTCCAAAAGAAAAATGTGATACATTGACCATGGATTTTGACTCTTTAGTTGCTGAAAAAAGTGGTTTAGGAACAGCTGGAGTAGTTGTTATTAATAAAGATCAAGACATAATAAAATGCATGGCTAGAATTGCTAGATTTTATAAACATGAGAGTTGTGGACAGTGTACACCTTGTAGGGAAGGTTCTGGATGGATGTGGAGAATGCTTGAGAGGATGGCAAGAGGAGAAGCATCAAAAGATGAAATTGAAATGTTAGGTGACGTAACAAAACAAATTGAAGGACATACAATTTGTGCTTTTGGTGAAGGATCTTCATGGCCTGTTCAAGGTTTATTGAGACATTTCAAAGATGAAATTAAAAAAAGAAATAATTTTGATCCAATTGTAAAAGAAAATAAAAATATTCCTTATTTAGTAGATCAACACTTATTGGATAAAAATGCTTAAGTTAAAAGTAAACGATATTGAAGTAGAAGTTGAAGAAGGACTAACTGTTCTTCAAGCTTGTGAAAAAGCTGGAGTTGAAATACCAAGATTCTGCTATCATGAAAAATTATCTATTGCGGGAAATTGTAGGATGTGTTTAGTCGAAATGGAAAAATCTCCAAAACCTATCGCATCTTGTGCAATGCCAGCAGCAGACGGAATGGTAATTAAAACTAATACTCCAAAAATTGAAAAATCAAGAAAAGGTGTGATGGAATTTTTATTGGCAAATCATCCTTTAGATTGTCCTGTTTGTGATCAAGGAGGTGAGTGTGATTTACAAGATCAATCAATGTTTTATGGAATAGACAAGTCCAGATTTAAAGAAAATAAAAGAGCAGTCCCGGATAAAAATATGGGTCCACTAATCAAAACTCAAATGACAAGATGTATTCATTGTACTCGATGTGTAAGGTTCGCAACTGAAATAGCTGGTGTTCCAGAACTGGGAGCAATTGGCAGAGGTGAGGATATGCAAATAACTACTTATTTAGAACAATCAGTTCAATCAGAATTATCAGGAAATGTAATTGATCTTTGTCCAGTTGGAGCTCTCACATCTAAACCTTATGTTTTTGAGGCTAGACCATGGGAATTAAAAAAAACTGAGACAATTGATGTTATGGATGCAGTGGGGTCAAATATTAGAGTTGATACTTATGATTGGGAGGTAAAAAGAATTTTACCAATCATTAATGAGGATATAAATGAGGAATGGATTTCAGATAAAACAAGATACGCTTGCGACGGTTTATTAAACCAGAGATTAGACACTCCTTATATTAAGTATAATAATAAATTTGAAAAAGCTTCTTGGAATGAGGTTTATAAAATTATTAAATCCAAAATAGAAAATACCAATAAAGATAAAATATGTGGATTTGTTGGAGACCTAACCAACATGGAGACAAGTTTCATTTTTAAAGAATTTTTAGAGAGATCAATAAATAACAAAAAATATGATTTTAGACCAACAAAAAGATTTATAGATAACTCTAAAAGAGAAAATTATTTATTTAATTCTCAAATAAACGGTATTGAGAAAGCAGACCTAATATTTTTAATTGGTACAAACCCAAGATTTGAAGCAACAATGCTGAACGCTAGAATACGAAAAGCGTATGTAAGTAATAATTTAAAAATCATTTCATTGAACGATGTAGGTGAATTGACTTACGATTATCAAAGTCTTGATGGAAAAACTCAAACTATTAAAGATATTGTCGATAATAAACATAAGATATCAACAGAAATTATAAATGCTAAAAATCCAATGATTATTTTGGGAGAATCTTTTCTAAAGTTAAATGCAGCAAGTTATTTATTTAATTCATTTAAGGAATTTTTAGTTAATAATAAAAAATTTACTGAAGACTGGAAACCTTTGAATGTTTTGTCAGTGGATGCATCAACAGTTGGGAATATAGATTTAGATGTAATTGACCAAAGTAATACCATTTTAGACGATCTTGGTAAAAATAAGTTTGAAATTATTTTTTTAGTTGGTCAGGATGATTTGAATTTTAAAAAAAAAGATGAGTTTATAATTTATTTAGGAAGCCATGGAGACAAAGGTGCTGAGATCGCTGACTTAATTTTACCAGGAGCAGCATTTACAGAGCAATCAGGTCATTATACCAATTTAGAGGGCAAAATTCAAAAATCTTATAAAGCATCATATCCACCAGGTGACGCCAAGGAAGATTGGCAAGTTATTAACGATCTTGCTGAGATATTGAATAATAGAAAACTTTTTAATGATAAAGATGAGCTGCAAAGCAGCATGTTTAATTATCTTAAAATAAAATTGGATCAAAAAGATTCGGATACGATTTACAAAAAAAACAAAGATAGTTTTATAAATGAACTTCTAAAAGTTGATTTCAAGGACTACTATTTCTCTAACGTCATTGCAAGATCATCAAAAACAATGCTCGAATGCAATAATTCGAAATTAGATTTTAAAAAAACTGGAACTGAAGGTTAATAAATGGAATATTTAAGCATTGTTTTTCAAGAAACATATAAAATTTTGTTTCTATTAATACCTGTTTTAGTATCAGTAGCTATGATCGTGTGGTTAGATAGAAGAGTATGGGCTTTTGTCCAAAAAAGAAGAGGTCCCAATGTTGTGGGACCTTTCGGATTACTTCAATCATTAGCTGATGCTCTTAAGTATATTTTTAAAGAAATAATAATCCCAGCTAGCTCTAACAAAGTTATATTTATTCTTGCACCAATTATAACAATGACTCTAGCTTTAACGGCATGGGCTGTAATTCCATTTAGTGAAAGTAAAGTTCTAGCAAACATTAATGTTGGGATACTATATATATTTGCAGTTTCATCTCTAGGCGTGTATGGAATTATAATGGGTGGTTGGGCATCTAATTCTAAATACCCGTTTTTAGGAGCAATAAGATCTGCTGCCCAAATGGTTTCTTACGAAGTATCTATTGGAATTATTATAATAAATGTTTTGCTATGTGTTGGATCATTGAATCTGAATGATATTGTTATAGCACAAGAAAATATGTGGTTTATTTTTCCACTATTTCCCATGTTCGTAATTTTTTTTATTTCAGCATTAGCTGAAACAAATCGACCTCCTTTCGATTTACCTGAGGCAGAGGCCGAATTAGTAGCAGGTTATCAAACAGAATATTCTGGCATGATGTACGCGATGTTCTGGTTAGGTGAATATGCAAATATTTTATTGATGTGTGCTCTAGGATCAATATTATTTTTGGGTGGATGGTTGTCCCCGATTGATCTGTATCCATTTAACTTGATACCTGGCTTTATTTGGTTAATTTTTAAAATATTGTTTTTATTCATGCTTTTCGCACTAGTAAAAGCTATAGTACCAAGATATAGATATGATCAGCTTATGAGATTGGGTTGGAAAATATTTTTACCATTATCTCTTACTTACGTTGTATTGACAGCAAGTTTTCTATTTTATTTTAATCTTTTACCAACAATTTAAATGAAGATAGCTAGATTTTTTAAAACAATACTAATGACTGACTTTATCAGTGGATTATTAATTGCGATAAAAGAACTTTTCAAATCAAAAAAAACTATAAATTACCCCTTCGAGAAAGGAAAAATTAGTCCAAGATTTAGAGGTGAACACGCATTGAGAAGGTATCCAAATGGTGAAGAAAGATGTATAGCTTGTAAATTGTGTGAGGCTGTTTGTCCTGCACAAGCAATAACAATTGAGTCTTCTCAAAGGTCCGACGGAAGTAGAAAAACAACTCGTTATGATATTGATATGATGAAGTGTATCTATTGTGGTTTATGTGAAGAATCTTGCCCTGTAGATGCGATAGTTCAAGGACCAAACTTTGAATTTTCTACAGAAACTCGTGAAGAACTTTATTATACAAAAGAAAAACTCTTAGATAATGGAGATAGATGGGAAAATATTTTAGCTGCAAATATCAAATCAGACAATCCATACAGATAATTTATGATTGCACATGCAATATTTTTTTATATTTTTTCTATAATTGCTGTTATCTCAGCTATAATGGTAACTGTCTCAAAAAATACAGTTCATTCAGTTTTTTTTTTAATTCTTGATTTTATAAGCATTTCTTGCCTTTTTATAATGATTGGAGCAGAATTTTTAGGAATGATAATGTTAATTGTTTATGTTGGTGCAGTAGCAGTATTATTCTTATTTGTGGTCATGATGTTAAATGTTGCTCAGCAAAAAAATCAATGGTTTATCTCAAAAGAAAGCTCTGGTCATATACCTGTGGGTTTAGTAATAAGTGTAATCATATTTTTTGAATTAATAATTGTTATTGGTGGGTGGAAATATAAGCCTGATTTGCTTAATTCAACAAATTTATTCATTGAAAAAGGAGTAAGCAATACTCATTCTTTAGGACAAGTTCTTTATACTGACTATATTCATGTTTTTCAAATAAGCGGAATGATTCTTTTAATAGCTATGATTGGTGCCATTGTTCTTACTTTTAGACAAAGAGAGGGTGTGAAAAAACAAAGTTATTTGAAACAAATTTCAAGAGAGAGAGCTGAAGGTGTTGAAGTTCTTGAAGTTGCTTCAAATAGAGGAATTAAAATTGATGATTGAAATAGGTTTAGGGCATTATTTAACTCTAGGAGCAGTTATTTTTAGTATTGGAATAATTGGAATTTTTTTAAATAGAAAAAATATTATTGTAATATTAATGAGCATAGAACTTATATTATTGGCTGTTAATATAAATTTAGTATCTTTCTCTATATATCTTGGAGATTTATCCGGCCAAGTATTTACGTTGTTTATATTAACTGTTGCTGCAGCTGAAGCTGCAATTGGTTTGGCAATTATAGTAGTTTATTTCAGAAATTCTGGGACTATTCGAGTAGAGGAGATAGATAAACTAAAAGGATAAAATGGAAATTTCAATACTAGCATTGCCATTAATAGCGTCAATTATTTCTGGATTTTTTGGTAGATTTATTGGAGATAGAAGTTCAGAAATTATTACAAGCTTACTGGTATCAATATCAGCTATTTTTTCATGCTTAGTTTTCTATGAAGTCATTGTCAACCAATATCAAGAAAATATAATTATAGCGACTTGGATAAGTTCTGGTTCTCTTGAGGTAAATTGGTCAATGAATATAGACTCTTTATCTTCTGTGATGCTGGTTGTTGTTACATTAGTGTCTGCATTAGTTCACATCTATTCAATTGGGTATATGTCAAATGATCCACACAAACCAAGGTTTATGGCATACTTATCTTTATTCACTTTTGCAATGCTGATGTTAGTTACATCAGATAATTTTATTCAATTATTTTTTGGTTGGGAAGGTGTTGGTCTTTGCTCATATTTTTTGATAGGTTTTTGGTTTAAGAAAGAGTCAGCTAATAAAGCTGCAATCAAAGCATTTGTAGTTAATAGAGTAGGTGATTTTGGGTTTGCACTTGGAATATTTTTGATTTTTTATCTATTTGGAACAGTAAATTATTCTGAGGTTTTTAACCAAATTTCAAAAATTACAGATAAAAATTTATTGTTTTTAGGTATTACATTTAATGCAGTAGATTTAATTTGTTTACTTTTATTTATCGGTGCAATGGGTAAATCAGCTCAAATTTTACTTCATACTTGGTTGCCAGACGCTATGGAGGGCCCAACACCTGTTTCTGCTCTAATTCATGCTGCCACAATGGTTACAGCTGGAGTTTTTCTAGTTGTAAGGTGTTCACCAATTTATGAATACTCTGAATTAGCATTAAATATTATAACAGTTGTTGGAATGAGTACTGCATTTTTTGCTGCAACAGTGGCTTTGGTGCAAAATGATATTAAAAAGATTATTGCTTACTCTACTTGTAGCCAACTAGGCTACATGTTTTTTGCTACAGGTGTGGGCGCATATAATGTTGCTATGTTTCATTTATTTACTCATGCATTCTTTAAAGCACTATTATTTTTAGGATCTGGTTCAGTTATTCATGCCTTTAAGGATGAACAAAATATTAATTATATGGGAGGAGTTTGGAAAAAACTTCCCTATACCTATTCACTAATGATAATAGGAACATTAGCTTTAACTGGTTTCCCATTTTTGTCAGGTTTTTATTCTAAAGATGCAATAATTGAATTTGCTTATCTAAGAGGAAATACAGCTGGTTATTATGCTGCTGGAATCGGAATATTTACAGCTTTTCTTACATCAATTTACTCTTGGAGATTAATTTTTAAAACTTTTCATGGTGAATATAATAATAAAGAGATAAGGATAGATGAAACACACGAGTCTCCAATCGTGATGTTGATACCTTTGGTTTTATTATCAATTGGCGCTTTATTTGCAGGTTTTTTATTTAAAGAACTATTTATTGGTTATGATGGGCTGAATAATTTTTGGCGTGACTCAATATTTTTTTTAAAACCCTTAAGCACTGATCACCCTCCATTATGGTTTTTATTACTTACTCCAATTTTAGTCATTTTATCTATTCCATTAGCGTATTATTTATTTTTAAAGAATAAGAATTTACCTGATCAAATTGCCAACATTAATAAACCGCTTTATAATTTTTTATTAAATAAGTGGTACTTTGATGAACTTTATAATGTTTTGTTTGTTAAACCATCAAAAAAACTTGGTTTATTTTTATGGAAGTTTTTTGATCTAAAAATTATTGATGGTTTTGGTCCAGATGGTATTTCCTTACTAATTAAAAAATTTTCAGTAAGAGCTAACAAATTTCAAAGCGGATATATATATCACTATGCTTTCGTGATGTTACTTGGCTTCTCTGCCTTATTAACTTTTTTAATCGTAAAATAATGAACTTTCCTATTCTCTCCTCTTTGATTTTATTACCATCTATTGGAGCTTTATTTTTATTTTTTACCAGGGGTAATAAAAAAAATAATTTTACTATTAAGTATGTTGCTTTATTTACTTCAGCTGTAAACTTTTTTTTATCAATTTATTTATGGACATCATTTGATTCATCAACTTCGGATTTTCAATTTGTTGAAGAGAGAATTTGGATTAAAGATTTTATAAATTATAAAGTTGGCGTTGATGGTATTTCGATATTATTTATTTTATTAACAACATTTATAACGCCTCTTTGTATTATTTCTGTGAATAACTCAATTAAAGAGAGACTGAGTGAATTTTTAATAGCTGTTCTTATAATGGAGTCTTTTATGATAGGTGTATTCTGCTCATTAGACCTTGTCATTTTTTACTTGTTTTTTGAAGCAGGTTTAATTCCGATGTTTTTAATAATTGGGATATGGGGTGGTGCTAGAAGAGTCTATTCTGCATTTAAATTTTTTTTGTATACTTTGCTTGGTTCAGTATTAATGTTAGTAGCCATAATTACAATATATTGGTTGAACGGAACAACAGATGTAGTCGAACTTTATAATTCTGGAATTGATATTAAATATCAAAATCTTTTATGGTTAGCTTTCTTTAGCTCTTTTGCGGTAAAAACCCCTATGTGGCCTGTTCACACTTGGTTACCAGATGCTCATGTTGAAGCACCAACTGCTGGGTCTGTTTTATTAGCAGCTATATTATTAAAAATGGCGGGCTATGGTTTCATCAGATTTTCTCTTGGATTATTTCCTGCTGCATCAGAAATTTTTACTCCATTGATTTATACCTTAAGTGTAATTGCAATTATTTTTACGTCTTTCATAGCATTAATGCAGGAAGATATGAAAAAGCTAATTGCTTATTCATCAGTTGCACATATGGGTTATGTCACTTTAGGAATTTTTACAATTCAACAGCAAGGAATTGAGGGAAGTATTATTCAAATGATAAGCCATGGATTAGTTTCTGCAGCGCTCTTTTTGTGCGTTGGCGTTGTTTATGACAGAATGCATTCGAGACTCATTAATACATACGGTGGAATTGTAAGCATTATTCCAAAATATTCAATTTTATTTATGTTATTTACTCTTGCAGCTTTGGGTTTACCAGGAACGAGTGGTTTCGTTGGAGAATTCTTAATTTTAATGGGCGCATTTAAGGATAATTTTTTGGTAGCAGTCATTGCCAGCCTAGGAGTAATTATTGGTGCCGCATATATGCTCTGGTTATATAAAAGAGTTGTTTTTGGTAAATTAGTAAATACTGATTTGAAACAGATGTTTGATTTAAATCGATCCGAGCTATTTATTTTATCTTGTTTGGCTGTGCCAACACTATTTTTTGGATTTTACCCAGATCCCCTGATTAATACAATTGAAGTATCCATCTCAGATTTAATTGATCAATATAACTTTAAATTAGCAAGTCAAATATAATGGAAAATTTACAACTAGTCTTACCTGAAATATTTCTTTCATTATCGATAATGTTTTTATTAATATTTGGTGTTTTTAAAAAAAATAGCTCAAGATTAGTTCAGAGTCTTTCTCTGGCTGTTTTGATTGTAACTGCTGTTATTACATTCAATGAAACTATTGGAATTAATGAAACAAAATTATTTAATAACAGTATTATAATTGATTATTTATCTTCATTAATGAAGATAATTACTTTGCTGGCTGCCTTTTTAGTTCTAATTATATCATCAAACTATCTTAAAACTTTTAAAATTTTTAAAATTGAATATCCAATTTTAATTTTAAGCTCTGTATTAGGAATGATGGTAATGATCAATTCTAATGACTTAATTGTATTTTACATGGGACTAGAACTTCAGTCATTAGCTTTATATGTATTAGCAACATTCAATAGAGATCAAATTAAATCCTCTGAAGCTGGATTAAAATATTTTGTTTTAAGTGCCTTATCTTCTGGTTTATTGCTTTATGGTTGTTCTTTAATTTATGGATTTACTGGTTCTACTAATTTTGATGTAATAGCCAGTCAACTAAATTCAGATGTTTATGCTTTGACATTTGGTATAGTGTTTGTTTTGGTGGGGTTAGCGTTTAAAATTTCTGCTGTTCCGTTTCATATGTGGGCACCAGATGTGTATGAGGGTTCACCAACTTCTGTAACATTATTTTTTACAATGGTTCCAAAAATAGCAGCACTAACGGTGTTTATAAGATTTTTATATGTACCATTTCTAAATTTGATTGATCAGTGGCAAACAATTTTAGTTTTTTTATCAATCGCATCTATGCTATTCGGGGCGATTGCAGCTATAGGACAAACAAATTTAAAAAGACTTGTTGCTTATAGTTCTATTGGACATGTTGGTTATGCTCTAGCAGGTGTAGCTGTAGGTACTAATGATGGAATTCAAAGCTCAATTATTTATATAACAATATATGTGCTTATGAACTTAGGATTGTTTTCATGTTTGTTAATGCTTAAGAGAGATAATCAGTATTATGAAAAAATAGATGATTTATCAGGTTTATCTAAAAATCACCCAATGCTGGCAATATCATTACTTATAATTGTATTTTCATTGGCTGGAATTCCTCCTCTAGCAGGTTTTTTCGCAAAATTTTATGTTTTTAAAGCAGTCATTGAACAGTCAATGTATTTCCTAGCAATCGTAGGTTTATTATCAACAGTTGTCGCTGCCTTTTATTACTTAAGGCTAATTAAAATTATGTATTTTGATAAAGAAAAAGAAAAATATGATACAGACCATGGTTTTTGGTTAAAATTTTCTCTAACTACTTCCACATTATTAATTCTGATATACTTTATATTTCCAGGTCAACTAATAGAAGTTGTTTCTAGAATAAACATTATTTAATGAAATTTAAAATTTTAAGATTCAAAAGATTAAGAAGCACCAATGATACAGCTATAAGAATAATTCAAAATTCAAGCTTAAAGTATGGCATGATAATTGCCGAAAATCAAAGCCATGGGCGTGGACAATATGGTAAAAAATGGTTGTGTTTTAAAGGTAATTTATTTGTAAGTTTTTTTTACAGTCTAGAGAATTTAAATTTAACTTTATCTCAAATTACTAAACTAAACTGCTTGTTAGTTAAAAAAATGATTTCTAAGTATTATAAAAAAAAAATTACTTATAAGAAGCCCAATGATTTATTGATAAAAGGAAAAAAAATAAGTGGAATTTTACAAGAGATCATTCATAAAAATAACAAAAAATCTCTTATTGTTGGAATTGGCTTAAATTTAGTAAAAAACCCTATAATTAGAAACTATCCAACTACAAATTTAAATGATTTAATAAATAAAAAAGTTTCAAAAAAAAAAATAGAAATTGAATTAAAGAACGTTTTTGAAAAAAACTTGAGTAAGTTTGTAGACATAGGAGTTGGTAGTTAAATGTACATTTTTGGTGATATAGGCAATTCAGAAACCAAGTTATTTTTAGTTGATAAAAAAGAAAAGATTCTAAAAAGAATAAATTTACCAACTAATTATATTAATCATCGAAATATAGATAAAAAAATTAAATCTTTAACCAAAAATATCAATAATATTGAAAAAATATTATTTTGCAGTGTGGTTCCAAAGTTTTTTAATTTAATTAAAAAATATTTTTCTAAAAAAACAAAAGTTAAGTGTCATGAAATAAAAGATCTAAATTTAAGATCGCTAATAAAAATAAAAGTGAATTTTAAACAAGTTGGCTCTGATCGTTTAGCTAATGCAATTAGTTTACAAAATAATAGAGAAAATTTTATAATATTAGATTTTGGAACCGCTACAACATTCGACGTAGTTATAAAGAAAGATTACAGAGGTGGAATAATAGCTCCTGGTATCAAGATCTCACTTGATACATTATCAGATAAAGCTTCTTTGATACCTCGAATTAATTTAAAAAAGATAAATAATATTATAGCTAACAACACCAAATCAGCAGTTCAATCTGGTTTTTTTTGGGGTTACATAGGTCTAATTGACAATATTATTAATTTGATTAAAAAAGAAACCGGAAATTCTTTTAAACTTGTAATAACAGGTGGTTATTCAGACTTATTTAGAAAATCTTTAAAACTTAAAGTAATTCATAATAGAGATATCACAATTAATGGATTAATTAAAATTGCTAGGTTAATAAACTAAATGAAACAAGAATTATTATTTTGTCCATTAGGTGGAGCTGGTGAAATTGGTGCAAATATGAACTTATATGGATATGGAAATCCAGGTGATCATAAGTGGATTATGGTCGATATAGGTGTTACATTCGCAGATGATACTCTTCCAGGGATTGATTTAATTTATCCTGATCCTGGTTTTATAGTAGATAAAAAAGATAGCTTATTAGGTATTGTGGTAACCCATGCTCACGAGGATCATATTGGAGCGATTGCTCACCTTTGGCCAATGTTAAAATGTAATATTTATGCAACACCATTTACAGCAGTATTGATACAAGAAAAATTTAGAGAAAAACATATTGATATAAGTAGTTATTTAAAGATTGTTGAGTTAAATGGAGTTGTAGATTTAGATCCTTTTTCAATAGAATACGTTGCAATGACTCATTCAATCCTTGAGCCAAATGGATTAAGAATTAAAACTCCAGCTGGAGTAGTTTTGCATACAGGAGATTGGAAAATAGATGAAAACCCAATGGTGGGTAAAAATATAGATGTTGATAGATTAAAACAAATAGGTAAAGAAGGTGTTCTTGCAATGGTTTGCGACTCAACTAATATTTTTACAGTTGGAAGGTCAGGTTCAGAAGAAACAGTAAGGAGAAGTCTTTTAAAGATAATGGAAAGACTTAAAAAAAGAATAGTTATGACATCTTTTGCATCTAATGTAGCAAGAATGGAGACTATTTTTTATTGTGCAGAAAAAACAGGAAGACAAATATCATTGGTTGGAAGATCAATGCATAGAATCTTTAAAGCAGCTAGACAATGTGGATATTTAAAGAATATTATTGATCCAATTGATCCAAGAGAAGCAAAAAATATATCTAGAGAAAAAATTGTCTATCTATGCACTGGAAGCCAAGGTGAACCGATGGGTGCAATGATGAGAATTTCAAATTATACACATCCAGATGTATTTATAGAAAAAGGTGACGCAATTATTTTTTCATCAAAAATAATACCAGGTAATGAAAAAAAACTTTATAAATTACATAATCAATTAGTGAAAGATGGGATGGAGGTAATATCAGAGGAAAATGAGTTTGTTCATGTATCAGGTCATCCTAATCGAGATGAAATGAAAGATATGTATAATTGGATAAAACCTAAATGTGTTATACCTGTTCATGGAGAGCATAGGCATCTAATAGAGCATATAAATTTTGCAAAGGAGATGCAGGTACCGCATCCTGTTCTAGTTGAGAATGGAGATATTGTAAAAATTTTTCCCGGAGACAAACCAAAAGTTTATGACAAAGCGCCAACAGGTAGACTTTATCTCGATGGAAATATAAGTGTTCATGAACAGTCTCAATCTATAAAAGATAGAAAAAATTTAAGTTCTAACGGTTATCTAGAGGTAACAATTTTAATAAATTCAAAAGGCAACATCCATGATAATCCAATTTTATCTTTTCGAGGTTTGCCGATTAATGAGGAAGATGAATTTACTTACGAATTAGAAGGTGAAATAGAAAAAATAACAAAATCATTTAAAATTGGTAGTAGAAAACAAGAGCATAACCTAATTGATGCTCTCAAAATCGCATGTAGAAAATTTACTAAAGAGAAAATAGGAAAAAAACCGTACACAAATATTAATTTAGTAAATATCTGATGAGTATTACAGGACTTGCTATAATCTATATTATTATATGGTGGATTGTTTTTTTTGCGATTTTGCCGATTGATGTAGAGAGACATAAATCAATTAAAATTGATGGGGAAGACCCTGGATCGCCAGAGAATCCAAAAATGTTAAAAAAATTCATTTATTGCACTGGAATTACAACAGTTTTATTTATACTTATATATTTGTTAATGAAATTTGAATATTTAAATTTAAGAAATATACTGATTTAACATGTATATTTCAAAATCTTTTATACCTATACTTAAAAATATACCCTCCGAAGCGAAAATTAAGTCACACCAATTAATGTTAAGGGTTGGAATGATAAAACAATCTTCTGCAGGTATTTATTCTTGGTTACCGTTAGGATTAAAAGTAATGAAAAAAATTGAACAAGTTGTCCGAGAAGAACAAAATAAAATTGGTGCTCAAGAAATTTTAATGCCAACTATACAATCAAGTGACATATGGAAAGAGAGCGGGCGTTATGAGGATTATGGCGAAGAAATGCTTAGAATTAAAGATCGTCAAAATAGAGAGATGCTTTACGGACCAACCAATGAAGAGCTTGTAACAGATATATTTAGAGGTTCAGTAAAGTCTTACAAGTCGCTTCCACAGCTTTTATATCACATTCAATGGAAGTTTAGAGATGAAATTAGGCCAAGATTTGGAATCATGAGGTGTAGGGAATTTTATATGAAAGACGCTTACTCGTTTGACATCAATGATGAAGAAGCTTTTTTCTCGTATAATAAATTTTTTTTATCTTATTTAAAAACTTTTAAAAGACTAGATCTTAAAGCTATTCCAATGGCTGCAGATACAGGACCTATAGGTGGAAATCTTTCACACGAATTCATAATTTTAGCAGAGACTGGTGAAAGTAAAATTTTTACTGACAAAAGAATTTTTGAGGTAGATAGTAGTGGAAGTAAATTAGAGAAAAAGTCTCTCGAAGATCTAAGAAATAAATTTGAAAAATTTTATTCAGTAACTGATGAAAAATTTGATAAAGAAGAATTTGAAACAAAGGTGACTGAAGAGAATCGCTTGATAACAAAAGGAATTGAAGTTGGTCATATTTTCTATTTTGGAGACAAGTATTCTAAACCAATGGATGGTTCTGTTGATTTACCAGGAGGGAAAAAAGATTTTGTAAAAATGGGCTCTTATGGAATTGGTGTTTCGAGACTTGTTGGAGCTATAATAGAGGCAAAATATGATGCAAAAAAAGAGGTCATGAAATGGCCAATATCTGTTGCACCATATGATATTTCAATAATTCCAATGATTAATAAAAATGATAAATCATCTTTAGAAAAAGCTAATAAAATTAACTTAGAATTAGAAAAAAATAATATTGAAACTTTAATTGATGACACTGAGGAAAATTTTTCGTCTAAAATTAAAAAGATGAATTTAATAGGTATCCCATATCAAATAATCATTGGTAAACAAACTGAAAATGATCTTATTGAATTTAAAGAAGCCGGAGAAATGTCTCAAAAAATTAAATTGAGTGAAATTATTAAGATTGTAAAAAAACGAAAAGAAGAAAATTGATTTCTACATTAGAAAAAGAAATTACATTCAGATTTCTTAAAGCCAGAAAAAAAGATGGTTTTTTGAATGTGATTTCAATCTTTTCGTTCATAGGTATAGGTTTGGGAGTGGCAGTTTTAATAATTGTCATGTCAGTAATGAATGGTTTTAGAACTGAGTTAATTAATAAAATAGTTGGTTTTAACGCACATATAACAGTCAAACCTTACGAAAAAAAATATATTAATCCTGCAAGATTTAGCAATGTTCAATTAAATTCAATAAGTAAAAATTTAATGTTGAGTAATTCAGGCGAAGCAATAATAATTCAAAGAAATATTTCAAAGGGTATAGTTTTAAGAGGCTATACTCAAAATGATTTTTCAAAATTAGATATAATAAATGATGAAGGGTTTGCAGGTGATAGAAATAATTTGAAAAAAAATTACATATCAATAGGTAAAGAATTAAGTTTCACACTTGGACTTAAGATAGGAGATGATGTCACAATAATGTCATCCTCAGGAATTGAAACTGTTATAGGCAGTTTACCTAAGAAAAAAATTTTTACTGTCGTCTCACTATTTGAAAGTGGCCTTGCTGATTTTGATAACAATATTGCTTTTGTTAATTTAGACACATTAGATGAGTTTTTTAATTTGACTGAAAATGATAGAAATTTAGAAATTTATTTAAAAAACCCACAAAATATTGAAAATCAAAAAATTATTGTTGAAAAAATATTTCCAGAAGAATTTGTTTTTAGTTGGGCTGACACAAACAGCTCATTATTTTCTGCTCTTAAAGTAGAAAGAAATGTAATGTTTATAATCTTGACTTTAATCATTATAGTTGCAGCCTTCAATATTATTTCGGGCTTAACAATTTTGGTAAAAAATAAAACTCGTGATATAGCAATTTTAAAATCAATAGGTGTTTTAAATAAATCTATAGTAAAGATATTTTTTTTGGTTGGTGTAATTATTGGCACTTCAGCAACAATTTTTGGAATTTTATTAGGAGTTATCTTTTCAATGTACATTGAAAATTTAAGACAATTTTTAAGTGATATATTCAATATTAGCTTATTTCCAGAAGAGATTTATTTTTTGAGCACTATGCCATCAGAAATTAATCCATCTTCAATATTTTTAATCTCTTTATTTTCAATATTAATAACTATAATTGTTTCAATCTTTCCGGCTTTAAAAGCTGCAAAATTGGATCCTGTCCAATCTCTCAAATATGAATAATTTAATTAAACTTTCAAATTTAAACAAAACCTTTTTTACTCAGAAGAAAGTAAATGTATTAAGAAAAATTAATTTCAAATTTGAAAAAGGAAAAATTTACTCTCTTATAGGACCATCTGGTTCAGGCAAATCAACTCTTTTAAATTTGCTTTCATTAATTGATCGTCCTACCTCAGGCTCAATTTCAATAGAAAATAAGCAAATAGATTTTGAAAATTCAAAAAAAAATGATTTAATTAGAGCAAAAAAAATAGGTATAATTTATCAACAAGATAATTTACTTTCAGATTTTACAGCAATAGAAAATATTTATTTGGCAAGTTTAGCCGCTGGCAACAATAAAGACTTTGCTATAACTAAATCTAAGATTTTATTGCGAAAAGTTGGCCTTACTAGTAGATCAAATCATTATCCTTCACAATTATCTGGAGGTGAAAAACAAAGAGTCTCTATAGCAAGAGCTTTAATTAATAACCCCCAAATAATTTTAGCTGACGAACCAACTGGAAGTTTGGATTTTGATACTGCAAAAAGTGTTTTTGAAATATTAAAAAAACAAATAAACCCTAATAGATTAATTGTATTTGCAACTCATAATAGATTTTTTGCTGATAAGTCAGATTACTTGTTGGAAATAGTTAATGGTAATATAAATACCATCAATGCCTGAGTCTAATATTCAAAATTTTAATCATTTAAAAATACATTCTCAATATTCGATTTGTGAGGGAGCGATTAAAATAGACGATTTAAAAGATTTTTATAAAGATAAAAATATTAGAGCTTTAGGTCTAAGCGATACATCTAATTTATGTGGCGCCCTAGAGTTTGCCGAAAAAATATCTAAAACCGGTGTTCAACCTATAATTGGAACTCAAATAAATTTTAAGTTCAATGACACAATAGGTCTTATACCTCTGTACGCTTTAAATGAAAATGGATATAAAAGAGTCATTGAACTTTCATCATTATCGTATCTAAAAGATATTGAGATAGATGAACCATATTTAAATTTTGATGAGTTGTTAAAACCAAACGAAGGTGTTTCATTATTTTCTGGCACAGTAAACGGTTTATTTGGTCAATTATTTGAAAAAGGAAAATTTAAAGAAATTGAGAAATTATACTCAGATCTAAAATCTTTATATAAAGACAGGTTTTATATTGAAATACAACGTCATGGAGATGCTAATGAAAAAGGATTTGAAAAATTTAACTTATCTAAGTCTTTAACCTTAGAAATACCTCTAATAGCAACAAATGAGGTTTACTATATTGATAAGAATATGCACGAGGCACATGATGCTTTAATTTGCATTAAAGATAAAGCATATGTTAATGAAAAAAATAGAGTTAGATTAAGTGACCAGCATTATTTGAAAAATAATTCTGAAATGTCAGAATTATTTGCAGATTTACCTGAAGCTTTAGAAAATAATTACAATTTTCCATATCGTTGTAGTTTCAGACCGATATTTTCAAAACCAATTTTACCTAATATTAGCTCTGAAAAAGGTGGTGATGCAGATGAAATACTAAAAAGAGATTCATCAGAAGGATTAAAGAAAAAATTTGAAAAAGTTTTCAAAGTTAAAAATAGTAATCTTTTATCCAATAGCAATTATTTAAAGTATAAAGATAGATTAGATCATGAGTTAAATATTATTATAGAAATGAAATATGCCAGTTATTTTTTAATTGTGTCTGATTATATCAAGTGGGCAAAAAAAAATGATATTCCGGTTGGACCTGGAAGGGGTTCTGGTGCTGGATCACTGGTTGCATGGTGTTTATCTATTACAGATGTCGATCCAATTAAATTTAATTTAATTTTTGAGAGATTTTTAAATCCTGATCGAATATCGATGCCAGATTTTGATATAGATTTTTGTGAGGAAAAAAAGGGATCTTGTTTTTGAATATCTAAATAAAAAATATAAGGATAGTGTTGCGCATATTGTTACCTTTGGAAAATTAAAAGCTAGAATGGTAATAAGAGATGTAGGTAGAGTTTTAGGTTTGGCCTACGGATTTGTTGATAATATCTCAAAAATGATACCTTTCGATCCTTCAAGACCCCAAAGTTTATCTGAATGTATTGCTGGTGAACCTAGACTTCAAAAATTAATTAAGGATGACC
>CACPQC010000003.1 GCA_902635975.1 uncultured Pelagibacteraceae bacterium | reverse complement strand
TCCTTTCTTATATCAAAATAAAAGGCTGACAAATCTACAGTGCAAAAATTCAACAAATCCTTATAAAGATTATGAAAATTATAATTTTTAAAATTTTTTTCAAAATCTAAATTTAACTTATAAATCTTATGTAAAATAAATTGTTCCAATTCTGGTAATTTATTAACATCAACTTTTTCTAATTCATTCTCTTCAAATTTGTCATTTAAATTGCCTAATAGGTATCTAAAAGTATTTCTTATTTTTCTATAAGACTCAGCATGCTGATCTAATATTGAATAGTCTATTCGAAGATCCTCAGCATAATTTGAGGAAGCAACCCAAATTCTCAGTATATC
Organism: uncultured Pelagibacteraceae bacterium; assembly: GCA_902635975.1. GTDB lineage: Bacteria > Pseudomonadota > Alphaproteobacteria > Pelagibacterales > Pelagibacteraceae > Pelagibacter. The sequence continues at coordinate 49,541 of CACPQC010000003.1, read as the reverse complement.
TGCGCCATATTTTTTAAGAATATCCTCTGGGGAAATTACATTTCCCAAAGATTTTGACATTTTTAAACCTTTGCCATCAACTACAAAACCATGAGAAAGAATAGACTCAAAAGGTGCACGATCTCTAGTTCCACAAGACTCTAAAAGAGACGAATGAAACCATCCCCTGTGTTGATCCGAGCCCTCGAGATACATAGATGCAGGCCACTTTAAATCTTTTCTTTTTTCTAATACAAATGAGTGTGTAGATCCACTATCAAACCATACCTCTACGATATCACTTAACTTATCAAAATCCTCAGCTTTATATTTTTTTCCAAGAAATTTTTGTGGATCATCCGAAAACCAACAATCAGATCCTTCTTTTTCATAAATTTTCGCAATATTATCAAAAACTTCATTATCAATCAAAATTTCACCTGTCTTTTTGTTAATAAAAATAGGCAATGGAACTCCCCATACTCTTTGTCTTGAAACACACCAGTCGGGTCTTGTTTCAATCATCGATTTTAATCTTTCTTTTCCTTTACTAGGATAGAAGGTTGTTTCATCAATTGCTTTTAAAGCTTTACTTCTAAGCTTATGACTATCCATAGAAATAAACCATTGAGGAGTTGCTCTGTGAACTAATGGTGCTTTGGACCTCCATGAATGAGGATAGGAATGAACAAGTTCACCGTTCGATAATAATTTTTTTTGTTCTTTTAATTTTTCAATCACAATAGAATTAGATTTAAAAATATGTATACCTTCAAAAAGTGCTACATTTTTTGTATACCTTCCGTCGCCATCAACTGTTTCAATTGCTTTAATTCCATTATTCATACACAAATTAAAATCATCAGGACCATGACTTGGCGCACAATGAACAATTCCAGTGCCTTGTTCTGTAGTTACAAAACTTGCTTCCAGCATAGGTATGTCATATTCATAACCAAGTTTTAAAAAAGGATGATTACATATTGTTCCTTTTAAATCTTTACCCTTAAAATTTTTTAACTTTTCGAAACTTTGAATTTTGGTATCTTTTACAACTGTATCAATTAATGCATCTGCAATAACAATTTTTTTATTTTTAAAGTCACCATTGTCATTTACTTCAATTAATGAATAATCAAGGCTCTCATTGTAAGCCAAGGCTTTGTTGGCTGGAATAGTCCATGGGGTAGTTGTCCAAATTACTATTTCACTATCATTTAATTCTTTAATATTTGATGATTTAACTGGAAAAGATGCATATATAGTATCTGACCTGTGATCTTGATACTCCACTTCTGCATCTGCTAAAGCTGTTTTTTCGACAGTGGACCATAAAACAGGTTTAAAGCCTCTATACAAACTTCCTTCTTTTAAAAATTTACCTAGTTCTCTTACTATTTGAGCCTCAGCATCAAAACTCATCGTAGAGTAATAATTATCCCAATCTCCTACAACTCCTAACCTTTTAAATTGATCTTTATGAATATCTATCCATTTTTCTGCAAAGGCTCTGCATTCTTTTCTAAACTCAACGATTGGAACTTCATTTTTGTTTTTTTTATTTTTTTTGTATTGTTCTTCAATTTTCCATTCTATTGGCAATCCATGGCAATCCCATCCTGGAACATATACGGAGTCTTTTCCATCCATTTGATGAAATCTCACAATTATATCTTTTAAAATTTTATTTAAAGCTGTTCCCATGTGTATATTACCATTTGCATATGGAGGACCATCATGAAGAACAAATTTTTCTTCTCCTTTTCTCGATTTTCTTAATTCATCATAAAGATTTATATTTTGCCAAAGTTTTAAAATTTCAGGTTCTCGCATTGGCAAATTTGCTTTCATTGAAAAAGCAGTTTTAGGAAGATTTATTTGAGATTTGCTCATTTTATTTTTTTGCTATTAACAAGTCAATTTTAATTTGTTTTCTAAGTTGGCCGACATCTTTAAATTTTTTTTCTTTTCTTATAAATTTTTTAAATTCTACTGATAAATACTTATTATAAAGATTTCCAGAAAAATTAAATAGATGAACTTCCAATAATATTTTTTTTCCATTAAATGTTGGTCGATAGCCTAAATTTGCAATCCCTTTTATATGATTTTTTTTACCATATCTTTTTGCTTGTACCGCATATACACCTGGGCAGGCTAAAATATAATCTTTAATATCAATGTTTGCTGTTGGAAAACCGATTTTTTTTCCAAGCTGTCTTCCTTTTTGAACCTTTCCAACAATTGACCAATTTCTATTCAGAATTTTGTTGGCTTTTTCTAATTTTCCTTTTTGTAAAAGTTTTCTAATTAACGATGAAGATGCTATTTTTCTATTGGTCAATAGTGGTTGTGGTTTAACTACCTTATAACCACACATTCTCTCAAATTTAATCAACTGTCTGACGTTACCTTCTCTCTTGTTCCCAAATCTAAAATTATTACTTACAAAAATGAATTTTGGTTTTAACTTTTTACCTAATATTTCTTTAATGAAAGTTATTGATTTTATTTTTGAGAATCTTTGATCAAACTTTTTTATTATCAAAAAATCTACATCGAGATTTTTGAGATTATCAATTTTTTGCTCTAAATTAGAAATTCTAAAATTATTTAAATTCTTATTAAAAAACATTTTTGGCATTGGTTCAAAAGTCAACACGCCAATTTTTGAGGAATATTTTTTTTTATATTTCTTAGCTAATGAGAATAATTTTTGATGTCCTTTGTGAACTCCGTCAAAATTTCCAATTAATATTATTGATTCTTGATATCTTGGATTGATATTAAAATTTTTATATATTTCTGTTGATTTTACCATTTCAATTCCGATTGAATATAATTACAAATTGCTTCGTAAGATTTTGCAACTTTTTCAATTCCTTTTTCTTTAATTTCACTCTTATGAATTCCATTTGAAATTATCAAAGAATCATAATTTAAAAGGTTTGCTCCTTTTATATCAGTATTTAAATTATCACCTATGGAAAGAATTTTTTTATTTTTGTTATCAATAGATTGATGATAAACTTCAGGATAAGGTTTTCCAAAGTAAACGACTTCTCCACCCATTTTTTCAAAAATCATCGCAACAGAACCAGCACAAAATTCTCTTGTGTTTCCTCTGTCAACAATTAAATCGGGATTTGTACAAATCATTTTTTTTTTTATATTTTTTTCGAACAAATCTTTATAATAATTTAAGTCCTCATTGTGATCATCAAATAATCCCGTACATAAAATATATTCACTTTTTTCTATATTATCTAATTTCATTTTTTTAAAGTCTTTAAACAAATCAAAATCTCTTGGTGGACCCACGTGAAAGAAAGACTTATTAATTAAATTTTTATTTAAATAAATGAGAGCTGCCTCACCAGAGGTAAAAACATGTTCTCTAATTTCTTTCTCCATACCTAGTTTTTCTAAAAAGGATTTAACTACATGATTAGGTCTGGGTGCATTTGTGAGTAAAATATAGTCCTTTCTTTTTTTATTGATTTCTTTGAGAGCTTTTATCGCTTCAAGATGAAGAGTAACCCCATTATGAACCACCCCCCATAAGTCAACATAAAATAGCTGATAATTGTCTGCTATAGAACTTAGACCTTCTTTATCTAAATTTTTAGTCATGAAATTAATCTATAAACCATAAAACCCTCAAATTCCTTTGTTTTTTAACTAACTAATTTTTAACTATATCTTGAAATAGTATGGCCAATCTCTATATGAAGACCATATTAATAAGGAGAATTTATGAAATTTAGACCGTTACACGATAGAGTTTTAATAGAAGTTTTAGATAGCAGCGAAAAAACTGCTGGTGGAATAATCATACCTGATACAGCACAGGAAAAACCTCAAGAGGGCAAAGTAGTTGCTGTTGGTGGTGGTGCAAAAACTGAAGACGGCAAAACAATACCAATGGATGTAAAAGTCGGAGATAAAGTTTTATTTGGCAAATGGTCAGGAACCGAAGTCAAAATCGATGGCAAGGAATACAGCATAATGAAAGAGTCGGACATTATGGGTATTTCAAGCAAATAATTTAATTTAAAGGAGAAAATAAAATGGCGAAAATAGTTAAATTTGATGCGGAAGCAAGAGCAGCAATGATTAGAGGTGTAAATATCCTTGCTGATACGGTTAAAGTAACACTAGGACCAAAAGGAAGAAATGTGGTTATGGATAAGTCCTATGGTGCTCCAAGAATTACAAAGGACGGGGTTTCTGTTGCTAAAGAAATTGATCTTGAAGATAAATTTGAAAACATGGGTGCCCAAATGGTTAAAGAAGTTGCTAGTAAAACAAATGATGAAGCTGGAGATGGAACAACCACAGCGACTATTCTCGCACAAGCAATTGTAAAAGAAGGTGTAAAATATGTTACTGCAGGTATGAACCCTATGGATGTTAAAAGAGGAATTGATGCGGCAGTAGACGTAGTAAAACAAAATCTTGTTTCTTCAGCTAAAAAAGTAAAAGATAGTGATGAGATTGCACAAGTTGGAACAATTTCTGCTAATGGCGATAAAGAAATTGGTACTATGATTTCGAAAGCAATGCAAAAAGTTGGTAATGAAGGCGTTATTACGGTTGAAGAAAACAAAGGAATTGAAACAGAATTAGACGTTGTTGAAGGTATGCAGTTTGATAGAGGATATTTATCTCCATACTTTATTACGAATAGCGATAAAATGACAACTGAATTAGAAAATCCTTTTATTCTATTGCACGAAAAAAAATTAACAAACCTACAGCCTATGGTTCCTCTTTTAGAGGCAGTTGTTCAAGCTGGACGGCCATTAATGATTATTTCTGAAGATGTTGAGGGTGAAGCATTAGCTACTTTAGTGGTAAATAAATTAAGAGGTGGTCTAAAAGTCGTGGCTGTAAAAGCACCAGGGTTTGGGGATCGGAGAAAAGCTATGCTTGAAGACATAGCAATTCTTACTGGTGGATCAGTTATTTCTGAAGATTTAGGAATTAAACTTGAGAATGTGAAACTAGATGATCTAGGATCATGTAAAAAGATTAAAGTTGATAAAGATAACAGCACTATTGTGAATGGTAGTGGTAAAAAATCTGATATAGAAGCCAGATGTTCTTCAATCAAACAACAAATTGATGAAACAACTTCAGACTACGATAAAGAAAAACTGCAAGAAAGATTAGCAAAATTAGCTGGTGGTGTTGCAGTAATTAAAGTAGGTGGAGCAACAGAAGTTGAAGTAAAAGAGAGAAAAGATAGAGTAGAAGATGCTTTAAATGCAACAAGAGCTGCTGTTGAGGAGGGTATTGTAACTGGTGGCGGGTGTGCATTATTATATGCAGCTCAAGAACTTGATAAAGTAAAAGTGAAAGGAGAAGACCAGAAAGCTGGTGTAGATTTAGTCAGAAGGGCTTTGGAATCTCCTATACGACAAATTACTAAAAATGCTGGAGTTGATGGTTCAGTTGTTGTTGGTAAATTGTTAGAACAGAATAAAAAAACTCATGGTTATGATGCACAAAATGAAGAGTATTGTGACATGTTTGCAAAGGGAATTATCGATCCTGTTAAAGTTGTTAGAACTGCACTTCAAGACGCAGCCTCTATTTCTGGATTATTAGTAACAACTGAAGCAATGATAGCCGATAAACCTGAGGAGAAAGATGCTGCTCCAGCTGGAATGCCAGGTGGAATGGGCGGCATGGGCGGAATGGGAGGAATGGGTGGCATGGGAATGTAATCCCCATTAATCTCAAACAAAAATTCAAAAAGGGCAGTTTTTACTGCCCTTTTTTTTTATTCAGAGCCCTTAAAAAAAAATTTGTTAAAATACTTAACTTTTTTATGACTGACTAACCAAAGAAAATTAGACAAAAATCTATTCCATATTATTTTTTCTTTCTTAAATAAATAATCAAAATTTTTATGATCATACCCATTACCAAAATACGAATAACCATTTTTATTTAAATGACTCACCATATTTTTTTTTTGAGATTTATTCAGGTGAATATGTTCAATTGAAATATTTACTATTTGAAATTTCAAAAGATCAATTTTCATCATTACTTCATAATCTATACCCTCAAGATCTACGCTTAAATAATCAATTTTCTCACCTACATATTTTGAAAAAAATTCGTTTATATTCAAACCTTTAACTTTAAAACTTTCAATAACTGAATTGGGATAATATTTTTTAACATGATTTATATCTATAGAACATACATGATAATGAGGCGCATCATCCTGGGTAAAAAAGAATTCACACAAGTTTGAATTATCATAATTAATTGCATAATTAAAAATATTAACATTTTTGAAATTTTTATAACATTCCCTCAATTTACTGATATTTTTTGGATTGGCTTCGACCACAAAAGCTTCATCCTCTGTGGTAATCTTTTTTTTAATTAATTCAGTAAAACCACATCTATAATTTGATCTGGGGTCTAGATCCCCTGCTCCGCCGCCTAAATGAACAAAAATTTTTTTCAATTTTATTTAGTATTTGTCTTTAAATTTGTATAATCATCTTATGTCAAAAAGGTACAGTGGTAAATCTTTCAAAGACTCAAGTGTAAAAAAAAAACCCAAATTAAGTTTTAAAGAAAAAAGAAAACTTAAACGCGAGAAGCGAAAAAATACAAATTAGATTAAAAATACTTAAATTTTTCAAGTATATTATGAGTTTTTTTAAGTTTTCAAAAGCAATTAAATATGTATAAGAGCTCCAATTTATGAATAATACTATTCGAAACATCACTATTATCGCTCATGTAGACCATGGTAAGACAACTCTAATCGACAATCTTATGAAACAAAGTGGGTCCTTTAGAGAAAATGAGATTGTAGACGAGAGATTAATGGACTCAGGAGAATTGGAAAAAGAGAGAGGAATAACAATTTTAGCTAAACCTGCATCAATTAATTGGAAGAGTTCAAGAATAAATATAATTGATACCCCAGGTCATAGAGATTTTGCTGCTGAAGTTGAAAGAGTACTTAGTATGGCAGATGGAGCTCTGTTATTAATAGACTCTGCTGAGGGTGTAATGCCTCAAACAAAATTTGTCCTAGCAAAAGCGTTAAAACAAGGTTTAAAGCCAATCGTTATAATCAACAAACTTGATAAATCAGATCAAAGAGCTGATGAAGTTTTAAATGAAACTTTTGATTTATTTGTTAGCTTAGATGCTAATGAGGATCAGCTAGATTTCCCAGTTTTATACGCCAGTGGGAGATCTGGATGGGCTGATTTTGAAATTGATGGTCCAAGAAGAAATCTTAATCCACTTTTAGATAAAATTATAGAACACGTTAAACCTGCAGAATTAGATAAGTCAAAACCTTTCGCTATGCTATCTACTCTTCTTTATGCAGACAGTTTTTTAGGGAGAAGTTTGGTAGGTAGAATTTCTCAGGGAACTGCAAAAGCTAATCAAGCAATTAAAGCGATCAACTTAAAAGGTCAAAAAGTTGATGAAGGTAGATTAACCAAAATTTTTAGATACGAGGGAACTAAAAAAGTTCCTATCGAAGTTGGTGAGGCGGGAGATATTGTTGTAATTGCAGGTTTAGAAAAAGCTAACGTTGCTGATACAATTTGTGATCTTGAGGTAGATGATCCTATTAAAGCTACTCCAATCGATCCACCAACAATGTCAATTACCATTACTGTAAATACATCTCCTCTTGCAGGAACTGAGGGCAAAAAACTTACAAGCACTCAGATAAGAGACAGGTTGATTCAAGAGGCACAGAATAATGTTGGAATTACTTTTACAGAAAACGAGGGTAACGACTCTTTTGTTGTAAGTGGGCGGGGTGAATTAATGTTAGAAATTTTACTCACTCAAATGAGAAGAGAAGGTTTTGAAATGACTGTTAGTCCCCCAAAAGTTCTCTATAAAAAAGATGAAAATGGTAACAAACTTGAGCCAATAGAAGAAATAACTATGGATCTGGATGAGGAATATTCATCAAAAATTATTGACTCAATGAATAGAAGAAAAGGCAAATTAATAGAATTAAAAGATACTGGTAAAAATAAAAAAAGATTAATCTTTCACGCACCAACAAGGGGTTTGATGGGATACACAAGTCGGTTTTTAACACTTACAAAAGGTAATGGCGTAATTAACAGAATTTTTCATGCATATGGACCATTTGAGGGTCAAATGGAAGGTAGGAGAAATGGTGCCCTTATTTCAATGGAGCAGGGTAAAGCAGTTGCATTTGCAATATTTAATTTACAGGCTAGAGGTGAAATGTTTGTAACTCATAATGATCCTGTTTATCCAGGGATGATTGTGGGCTTATCTCCTAAACCAGGAGATATGATTATAAATGTTATGAAGGGTAAAAAATTAACTAATATGAGAACACAAGGTACAGACGAAAATGTTGTCCTTACTCCTGTAAGAAAAATGTCCATCGCTGAACAATTAAGTATGCTAAATGCTGATGAGGCTTTAGAAATCACTCCAGATTCTTGTAGATTAAGAAAAGCAATTCTCGATCCACATGAAAGAAAAAGAAGTGAAAAATCAGGCGCTGCAGCCTAATTGAAAATATTATCAACTAAATACAAACCTAAAGCAACACAAGGACCAATTCCAAAAGCAAATAATAAGGTGCCTACCCCTACAGTTCCACCTAAGTACCATCCAATACTTACAACAGAGATCTCTAAAAATGCTCTTACAGCAGCGACTGGTAAATTTGTTTTTTTTTGTAGGCCGATCATCAAACCATCTCTTGGTCCTGCTCCAAGATTAGATACTAAATAAATACCTCCACCAATCCCAACTGTGATTACTGAAATTATTGCTAAAATTAATTGATATAAGTAGTCAGCTGGTGTTGGAACAAATTTTATACAAAGATCGATCATCAATGCAATAATGATTGCATTAAATATTGTACCCATTCCTGGTTTTTGACCAAGCGGTATCCACAAAATTAAAACTGCAAGACTAATCAAAAATGTTATTGTTCCTATAGTCAAGTTAACATTTAAAGAAATGCCTTGTGCTAAAACACTCCATGGAGAAGCACCAGTAAAAGATACAATTAATAAACCTTCTCCAAGACCAAATAGCATCAATCCAAAACATAAAAAAAAGAATGTAGAGAATTTTGGTTTAAAATTATAAGGCTTATCGGAACTCCAATTCACCCTTGGTATTTTCTTAATTTTTAAAAACATTTTAATAAGTTATTTCTATTAATAAAAAATTCTATTAAACTATTTGTTAAATGAAAAAAATTATAGTCATTTTATTACTCCTACTTTATCAAACTAATACGATCGCTCATATTGGACATTACATAAAATATAACAAAATTGAGATGGAGATTTTTCGAAATGGTGAGCTTATTGGCTATAATCATTACTTTTTTAAAAGAAATGGAGCAGAAACCATTGTTACTAATCAAATTAAATTTGTAGTCAAGCTTTTAGGGGCAACAGTTTTCCAAGTTGAGGGTTATAGTGAGGAAAAATATCTCAAAGATCAATTGGTTTCTTACAATTCTAAAACTTTACAAAATGACAAAAAGAAGTTTGTTAATTTAACATTTAATCAAGAAAATAAAAAATTTGACATTAAGGGTTCTTCATATAATGGAGAAGCCTCAGCTGATAACGTAATTGGAAATTGGTGGAATCACAAAGTTTTACAAGCAAGTTCTCAAATAAGTCCCATCTCAGGAAGCATTAAGGATCAAGTAGTAACTTTTTTAGGTAAAGAAAAAATAGATCTTTATGGAAAAGTTTATGATGTTGATCATTTTACACTGAAATCTAAAGATATGAGTATACCAAAAAATAAAAGATTAGATTTCGATATTTGGTACGATCGTAAAAATTCAATGATAATAAAAGTATCATATTCAAGAATGGGCGACTGGGAATATAGATTAAAGAATTTTGATTAATTTATTTCAAGATTTTTTTAAATAAATCCTGTGCGCTTATCCATCCTGACTCTAATCTTGGTCCTACAAACCAATCAGCACAAACACCCAGTCTTTTCCTAGGATCCCAATAGCTCTTAATTTTAAATGGTCTCGAATTTGAAGAGTATCTCCAGCCATGATTAAGTGAATAATAAATTTTTGTTTTTTTGATTTTTGAAAGTTTAAAAAATTTATCAATCATAATTTTTGAATTTTCTTTTTTATTATTCTTGTTTTTATTAATCTTTTTATTTGCCCAATCAAATGTACTTTGAAGGGTCCATAAATCATATTTTGATTTAAACCTTTTTTTTGAGTTTTCATTTCCAGCCCAACCAAGGATTGGATCTTCAAAAAGATAGCTACTATTTGAATTCTTACTTTTTTTAATAGCAATCATAGTAGTAATATTAGCATCCATTTTTATAGATTTACTTAAAAAAGAATTATTTATGAATTTCTTAGAAAGTTTTTTTAATTGTGGAAAAGGACAAGTTAAAATTAGGTTTTTAAAAGATCTTGTTTTTCCATCATCAAATAACAAATACCAGAGTTTGTTTTTATAATAGATTTTTTTTAATTCACTATGGTAGTTGCAATTAATTTTCTTAAGCAAATATTTACTAATATCATTGTTCCCATTTTTACCAATTATTTTTAGGTGTTTTTTATCCTCTTTTTTTTTTGAATTAAGAAAAACGTGTTTGCCATTCCATACCTTTAAAATTTTTTTTTTTATTAAATTTTTAGTAAATTTTTTAAATTCCTCAGTTTTTGGTGAAATATATTGGGTGCCATGATCAAAACCTGTTTTACCTTTTATTCTTTTAAAAGATGCGCGACCCCCAGGGCCTCTTGCTTTATCGAATAGAATTACTGAATATTTTTTATTTAGAAGATTTGCAATAGTGGATCCAGATATACCAGAGCCAATTATACAAAATTCGCTCATTTACCAGCAACAACCATTCCTTCTATTAACATGGTTGGTGAGTTAGTTGCATATTTAAACTCTAAATCATTAGCTAAGGTGATATTTTGAAACATGTCTTTAAAATTACCTGCTATGGTAATTTCATTTATTGGATATTTAAACTCACCATTTTCAACCAAAAACCCTGTTGCTCCAACTGAATAATCCCCAGTCACAATATTATTCCCATGTCCTATGGTTTCAGTAATATAAAGACTTTTTGAATCTGAATTCAGTAAATCTTTAAAACAAGTATTCCCATTTTCAAAATAAAGATTACTAGTTCCTCCACATCTTCCATTAGATTTAAGATTTAATTTTTTTCCATTGTATGTATCAATCAAATAATGTTTTAAAATTCCTTTATCCACAAGTTTAAGTGTGTCAGTCTTTACCCCTTCACTATCAAAATTTCTTGAGCCTAATCCTTTGAGCATATCAGGTTTGTCAAATACATTAATTTTATCTGAGAATATTTTTTGATTAATTTTATCTTTTAGAAAAGAAGTACCTCTTGATATTGCTGATGAAGAAATAGCGCTTGCAAAAGTACTTAATATTCCCTTAGCTATTCTTTTATCAAAAATTATAGCAATTTTTTCACTCCCGATTTTTTTTGGATTTAATTTTCTAATAGTTTGATTAGCAGCTAGATTTCCTAATTTCTCTGCATCATCTAGATCTTTAAGAAAACATTTGCTAGAATATTCGTAATCTCTTTCCATGCTTTTTTCATTTTTTGCAACTGTTACACTCGATGCTGTAAATGAGGATGTTTTGTAACCATCACAAAAACCTTCGCTATTAGCTAAAACAAAATTAGATTTATTTTGAGTAAAACTAGATTCAGTATTTACGATTTTTTTATCGTTTGAAGCAGCGGCCTCTAATTTTTTTAAATAATCTATTTTTTGATCATTCGCTATATGACTATCATCATAAAGATCTAAATCTCTAACTTCTTTTGCTAATAAATCTTTGTCTGGTAAGGAATTGAATTCATCCTCAGGAGTATTTTTTGTAGTTTCGACACATTTTTCTATCAAAATATTCAAATTATCATTAAGCAAATTAGAGGATGATATTGATGATTTTTTTTTACCAATATAAGTCGTGATACTTATGCCTAGATTATCTGACCTGTTAGACTCATCTAATTTACTATTTCTAAAATTAACAGTTTCAGAAACTGAATTTTTTACAACAACACTTGAGTCTGTTGCGCCTAATTTCTTGGCTAAGCCTAAACAATATGATGCTTTTTTCTCTAAAAATTCTTGATCTTTAACCATTTAAAGTTTTGTACCACCCACAGTCATCTTGTCGATTAATATTGATGGTTGTGCAACACCTACTGGTACACCTTGTCCTGCTTTACCACATGTCCCAATACCAGGGTCCATCATCATGTCATTTCCTACCATGGAAACTTCTTTTAAAATTGAAGGACCATCACCAATTAATGTTGCACCTTTAATTGGCGATCCAATTTTACCATCAACAATTTCATAAGCTTCAGTGCAATTAAATACAAATTTTCCAGATGTAATATCAACTTGTCCACCACCAAAACTAACTGCGAAAATACCTTTGTCGACAGCTTTAATCATTTCTTCTTGAGTCTGCTTACCACTTAACATCATCGTATTTCTCATTCTTGGTAGAACTATATGTCTATAGTTTTCTCTTCTTCCACTACCAGTAGATTTTGTCTTCATCAAACGTGCGTTAAGTCTGTCTTGCATAAAATTTTTTAAAATTCCATTTTCAATTAAAACTGTTTTTTCTGTTGGTGTTCCCTCATCATCAATAGTAAGACTACCTCTTCTATTATCAATGGTACCATCATCAATAATTGTAACTCCCTCACTTGCAACTTTTTGGCCCATTAGATTATGAAATGCTGAAGTTTTCTTTCTATTAAAATCTCCCTCTAAACCATGACCAACAGCCTCATGAATTAATATTGCTGGCCATCCAGGTCCTAGAACAACCTTCATTTCACCTGCTGGCGCAGGTTTGCTCTCCAAATTCACTGATGCTATTCTTAAAGCCTCATCACAAACACTTTTCCAATTTTCATCTTTTAAATATGAGTCGTATGATTGTCTTCCACCAACACCATATACACCTGTTTCTTTTCTTCCATCTTTCTCGAGCATAACTGATACGTTAAATCTTATTAAGGGTCGAACATCTGACAAAGTCTCTCCACCACATCTAATTATCTCAACAGACTTTTGCTCTCCCAAAAAATTAGCTGTAACTTGTTTAACTTTGTCACCTTTAGATCGTAAATAATCATTTACATCGTTCAATATTTTAATTTTTTCATTAAGAGATTTTTGCTCAATTGGATTAATATTGTCATAATACTTTTTATTTGATTTAGGAATTTCATGATTATAAGTACCTTTGGCAGATTTTAATGTAGACTTTAAATTTTCTGAAGATTGTTTTAAAGAGTTCTTGGAAATTTCATTAGAGTGAGAATAAGCCACTACTTCATCAGATATAGCTCTAAAACCAAATCCTAAATCTGAATTATAATTTGAATTTTTAATTTTGTTATCGTCTAATAATATTGATTCAGATTTCGAATTTTCTAAATATAATTCACCATCATCACATTTTCGCAAAGTGTCTGAAATAATACTTTCAGCCTCTTTTCTAGATAGGTCAGATTTTTCGAAGAAATTACTCATAAAATACATTAAATAGATTGTTTCATAGAATTTTCAACTAGAGTATTTTACGCATGTACATTTATAAGACAAATCAGTATTAAATCCTGCAATTATGAAAGTTTATTTTAATAATTCTTGTAAAATTTGTAAGGCTGAAATTGATCTTTATAAAAAAGAAAAAATAAACGAAATCAATTGGGTTGATATTACAAACAATGAGTTGGCCGAAAAAGAAACCTCTAAAGACAGCAAACAGCTTTTAAGAAGACTTCATGTAAAAGATGGTGATAATGTTTTAGGAGGCGCAAAAGCATTTTTATTGTTATGGAAAAAAATGCCAAAATATAGATTTCTTTATAATTTTTTTAAGTTACCAATAATTTTCAATATATTTTCTGTAGTATATGAAATAGTAGCTTTTTTTCTTTATATTAAGAATAGAAAACAATTGAAAAAACTAACTAAAGAAAAATAATAAAAATTTACTTAATAAAGACATAGAGGCTATAAACATTATTAAAACTATAGAATACATTAATAATACAATATTATTTTTTTTTCTTCTAAGTCTCACAAAATCTTTATCATCTAAATCTGACACATCTCTTTCTCCGATGACAGGATAATCATAAGTAAATCTCCATGTACTATCACCAAGTCTTGGATCTAAGTTATTTAAATAAGTTATCCAAGCTATGATGTATCTAAAGACTAAATATAAAATTACAAAAAAAATAGACCCTAAAATCATAAGATATAATACCTAATTAAATCTTATTATTTAATTATTATTTTTGGCTCTTTTTCTAGCAATGAGTTGTGTTAAAGAGTCTACCATGGTGTCTGAGGCTTTAAAAATATCCACATTTCTAAACTCGTGGGAAAGATTTTTTTCTGGATTTGTTTTATCTTCTATGACAATTCCCTCATCCGGAGAATTATTTTTAATATAAATCAATAGTAACCATTCATCGTCTGATGACTCGTCCCATTTTATAAAAACTTCTCCAGTTTCAAATCTTCTATCTATACATCGAAAAATTGACATATCTCGTGTAATATGTCTTTTATTTAGTTGAAATACTAAACTGCTTGCGCTTCTATAAAAACTTTCAAGTGCAAATTCAATTTTTTGTCTCGCTAAAGTATATTCCTTTTCTTTTTCTAATAAAGTTTCTCTGTCTTCGTCACCTTGAAGTTTGACTCCTAGCGCTTCAACTCTCTCTTTGATTTTTTGATCCCGCAGTAATCTGTATTTTTCTTTAAGTTTGTCAATTCTCTCTTGTAATCCAGAATAATCTTCTCTTTTTTCTTTTAACGAAATTTTCTCAAGTTTTTCTAATTCCTTAACCTCTCTTATTCTAAATTTTTCAATTTGTTTATCTAATCTTAATTGTTTTAAAAATTGTTTTTGTTTTTCTGCTTGTTCTATCCTCAAAAGTGCTTGCTCTTTTCTTAAAAATAATTTTATGTCTTTAGTCCTTTGTCTTTCTAATCTTTCTTCTTCTTTAAGTGTTTGTTCTTTCAACTTTAATCTTAAAATTTCCTCATCTTTTTTTCTTTTTGCCTCTTCTATTTTTTCCCTTCTTTCTTTTTCAATTTTTTCTATCTTAATTCTTCTTTTTTCATCGGTTTTTAATATCTTATAACTTGAAATAATCTCTGAAATTTTGTCAAAAAAACCTTGAATATATTTTTCTAAATTTAAATTAAATTTAAAATTTAACTGGGGTTTGAGAGATAATTGAAATTTAACTAATTTTAAAATTAGGCTATCTTTTTGTTTTTTTTTTACTTGTGATTGATAATTTAATTTTTTTAATTTTTTAAATTTAATTGTTTTCTTTTTTTTGGTAAATTTTGTTTTTTTCTTTTTTTTTGTACTTTTTTTTATTTTATTTACTTTTCTTTTAACTTTATTAACTTTGTTTTTTTTCTTAGTTTTTGTTTTTTTTTTTGATTTTTTATGCTTTTTTTTCATTATTAAAGAAAGCTAATTCTATCAATAATTTATTGATAAATATAGTCTCTAGTAACAGGAGTTGATTGATAATTTTTCGTAAGTTGAAATTGATATACAACTTGATCACCCCATTTAAATGCCATTTCACAACCTGTTAAGTAAAACTCCCACATCCTAAAAAATTTTTCATCAAACATTTGTGTGATCTTTTGTTTGTTTTTGATACAGTTTTCTTTCCAATGTCTTAATGTGTGAGAGTAATGAAGTCTTAAAACCTCTATATCTGTAACGATAAGGCCCGCTTTTTCAATTGGGTTGGTAACTTCACTTAAACTCGGTGTATACCCACCAGGAAAAATATATTTTGTTATCCAGGGATGCGGGTCTCGAGGAGGATCAACAGATCCGATGGTATGTATCAATGAAACACCATCATCTTTTAATAAATTTTCAATTTGATTAAAAAATTTTTTATAAAATTTTCTTCCTACATGCTCAAACATTCCAACACTTACTATTCTATCAAATTTTTCTTTAAGTTCTCTATAATCGATCAATCTAAATTTTACTTGATTTTCTAAATTCATCTCTTTTGATTTTTTTTCACAAAAATTAAATTGATTTTCTGATAAAGTAATTCCAGTAACCTCACAACTTGCACTTTTTGCTATATCAAATGCTAATGAACCCCAACCACAACCTATGTCTAAAACTTTTTGATTTTTTTTAATATTTAATTTTTTTATAATATGTTGAATTTTATTATTTTGAGCAACTTCTAAACTATCGGTCTCTTTTTTGAAATAAGCACATGAATATTGTCTCTTTGGATCTAGAAATAAATCATATAAATCATCAGAAATATCATAATGATGGGAAACATTCATTTTAGATTTTTTAATAAAATTAAAATTTGTTAAGTATCTGTAAGATCCTCTAAGTCTATTTATTATGTAACTAAAAAAATTTAAAGGCCCTCTTCCGAAATTCATTAATGCTAAATCTAAAAAATCACTTAAATTTCCATTTT
This sequence comes from uncultured Pelagibacteraceae bacterium, assembly GCA_902635975.1. GTDB lineage: Bacteria > Pseudomonadota > Alphaproteobacteria > Pelagibacterales > Pelagibacteraceae > Pelagibacter. The sequence continues at coordinate 32,954 of CACPQC010000003.1, read as the reverse complement.
CTATAATCAAATCTCCTTCTGTGTATGCCTCACCGAAATATAAGTCGGGATGTAACAAAAGTTTATAATGAAGCTTTTTATTCAAAAGTTTTATTTTCATAGGTTGTTCTCCAGGATTGCCTATTATATAATCTTTCAAGTCAGCATCAGTTAAGATGAAACCACCTTTTTTAAAAATTTTATTTAAGAAACTTGCAAGATACATCTTATGCTGCGAGAGGTGGTTTATTCGTAAAATTTAAATTTTTCAAAGCTTCAATTAAATTTTTTTGATCACTTTGATTTAAGATACTTAAGGGCGGTAGAACATTTTTATAAATTTCATTTTCTTGAGAACAAAAAGTATGTAAACCTGAAATCAAATTATATTTATCAAAAATAGCCCTTACCTCGCATAATTTTTCATTATTTAATTGTTTTGCACCTGAAAAAAAATCGTCATAAACTTTTCTTGAAAGCGCTGCTGTTACATTACACGTAGCTGTTATTATACCCGAACATCCCAATTCTAAACCTTTTAATAATTTAAGTTCAGAACCAGGAAAGATAGAAAAATTTTTTAATTTTAAATTTTCATATAAGTTATAAGAACTGTCTTTAACCCCTACGATTTGATCAGGAAACCTTTTAACAAGGTCATTAACACATTTGATGCTAAATTTGTATCCAGATAATTTCTCAAAGTTGTAAAGAATAATTTTACATTCAGGAACGGCCTCTATAATTTTTTTGTAAAACTCTATGACCTCAGTATCACCGTATTTATAATAGGCTGGTGGCATTATTAAAAATTTGTTGAAATTTAAAGAGCTCGCAATTTTAATTAAGTTAATAGTTTCACCAAGGGAATTTAAACCAGTACCAATTAGGTGTTTGTCTTTATATTTGCTCTCTGAGAGTTTATTTAATAAGTTGATCTTTTCTGAAATTGAAATTAATTGAGCTTGTCCGGTACTACCAAATATTGCTGTTCCATGACAACCTTGATCAATAAGGCTTTCTGCATGATTGATTGTTTTTTCGATATTAAGACTTAAATCTGGATTGATAACAGACATTGTAGCAGCAAAAATTCCACTTATTTTTGTCATAATAAAATTTTATATAAAAAGTATAGTTATAAAAGTTTATAAATACCATATGAAAATATTAGCAGTACAAAGTAGGAAGGGTATTGGTGATAATATTATTTTTTTACCCTTTATTAAGGCATTATCTAACAAATTCAACTCGCCTATAAGTTTACTTGTTAAAAAAAATTCTAAAGCTGATCAATATTTATATCAAACAAGTTATATTGACAAAATAATCTTTTTAGAGAGAGATAATGAAATCAAAAATAGACATGATGGTCTTTTAGGAAGTTTAAATTTAATTAAAGATATTAAAAAATTTAATTTTGATAAAATTATCATTTTTAATTCTTCTCTAAGATACAATTTAATTGCAAAATTTTCAGGGATTAAAGAAGTGTTTCAATATCCTTTATTCCAAAAAAAACAACAACACATAACTGAAACTCCAAAAAAATTTATAAAAGAAAAATTTGAATTAACGGTTAAAGATGATCCAGAGATAGAAATAGATGATATGATAGCTCAAGAAATGATTGAAAAATTTCAAATTGATAAAAAAGAAATTAATATCCTTTTAGGAATAGGGGGCTCTGGTCCAACTAAAAGAATTCCTGCTAATACTTTTATTAAAGTGATTGATAAAATATCAAAAATAAAAAATTGTAAATTTTTTCTTGCAACAGGAAAAAACGAAGAAGAACAAGTTATTTTACGTGATATTTTAAGCTCAGAATTTAGTGGTCTTTGTAAACCATTAGACGATTTTTCACTCAGAGAAATAATGCCATTAATAAAAAATTGCAACTTATCAATCTGCAATGACACTAGTTTTAGTCATTTATCTGCAGCACTTGGTATAAAGACTATAACTTTAATGGCAGATACACCATTAATTTATGGTAATTACAGCTCGAAGATGTTTCCAATAATCCCTGATGGAGAAGAGACAGTCTCACATAATACTTTGGGTAAAGAAAAAATTAGTTCTCAAAAAATATTTGATAAATTTATAGAAATTATCAATTAGGAAATATCTTTTAATACAATATCTTTTGCCTCGTTTACTATTGAGGATAATCGAGAAGTTTCTGGTGAAACGTCAGGATGGATTTTTTTTTGGATTTTAACATAAGCTTTGTTTACATCTTCTTTTGTAATTTTTTTATTCATATCTAAATTTAAAATTTTGTATGCCTCTGAAACTGATATAGACGAAACGTTATTAGTACCTGCTTGGTTAAAAGAAAAGCGACCAGATCTTCTTAATGTCTGAATAAGTCTAAAAAGAGAAATTAATTGGAAAATAGATAAACCTTTTAATTTTAATAAAGCTAGACTTGCCAAAGTAAGAGGCAAGGTTAATAAAAATTTGCCACCAATAGCAAACAAGACTGCTAAAGCAATTAATCCTAATATGATTAAAAATCTTAGACCTTTTGAAATTTTTCTAGATGAAATGTTGGTTATTAAACGTAATAAAAAATAAAAAATGGTTAATATAACCACTGTATAAATTATTATATTCATATATTTTTGATCTAATGAAAATACCACAACTTAAAAAAAAACCAGAGCTTAAATCTTGTCACAATACCACGTGGGAAGATAATTATAGTTGGATCCATCAGGATAATATTCTTGAGGTTTTAAAAGATAGTTCCAAGCTACTTCCAGATGTTAGGAAATATCTTGAAGAAGAAAATAATTTTACAGAACATAATTTAAAAGACACAAAAAAATATCAGAAAATCTTATTTGATGAAATTAAAGGTAGAATAAAATTAGATGATGAATCATTAAAATTTAAAGACAAAGAATATGAATATTGGACTAAAACAACTGCGATAGGAAATTATTCAAAAAAACTTAGAAAAAAAATTGGAAGTGATACTGTTGAAGAATTTTGGAATGGTGACCTCGAAAAAGGTAAATTAAAAACTGAATATTTCGGTGTTGGTGATTTAGAGGTTAGTTATAATGATAAACTTTTAGGTTATTCTTTAGACTTAAAAGGATCTGAATATTATACAATTTACATAAGAAATATTACCTCAGGAAAATTAGTCACTGAGAAAATAGAAGAGACAAGTGGAAGTATTGCATTTAGTTTGGACGATCAATATTTTTTTTATTCAAAGCTTGATGAATTTCATAGACCCAGAAAAATATTTAGACACAAAATTGGATCATCAGCTAAAGATGATGAGCTTATTTTTGAAGAGAAAAGCGAAGCATTTACTGTAGGTATAAGTTTGAGTTCAGATGAAAAATATTTTTTTATAACAACATCAGATCATAATACTTCTGAACAATACTACTTTGAGGTAACAGAAAAAAACCCAAAACCAAAATTAATTATAAAAAGAAGAAAGGGAGTAATTTATTCAGTCAATTCTTGGGGTGGATATTTTTATTGTCATACTAATGATGATGCAGAGGATTTCAAAATTGAAAGATGTGATGATTTATCAAATCAAAAGTGGGAAATTTATATAGCTGGTAAAGAAGAGGTTTTAATCGGAGGATTAATATTTTTAAATGATTGGATTATCAGAGGAGAAAAATCAAATGCATTAGGAAAGTTATTTGTAAGAAATAGACAAACAGGAATTGAGGAAGAGTTAAAATTTACTGACGAATCTGTGATTGTGCCTAATGTCTCGTTGATACAAAGAAATAAAAATACTGACTTTGTTTACTTGTCATATTCGTCCCCGAAAACACCAGGCAAAACTTATTTATACAATTTAAAAACAAAAGAAAAAAAATTAGTAAAAGAACAAGAAATCCCATCTGGTCATAATCCGGATGACTATATAGTCGAAAGACTGGAGTGCCCTTCTCATGATGGAAGATTGGTTCCACTTACAATTACCAGGCACAAAAAAACAAAAATTAATGGAACAGCAAATTTACTTTTATATGGCTATGGGTCATACGGAAGTTCAATGACTCCAGATTTTTCCTCAACTAGATTGAGTTTAATTGACAGAGATATTATTTGGGTAACTGCACATATTAGAGGGGGAATGGAAAAAGGAATGAAATGGTGGAAAGAAGGAAAGCTTCTTAATAAAAAAAATACTTTTGAAGATTACATCCACGTAGCAAAGTTTTTGATTAAAAAAAGATATTCGTCGAAAGGAAAAATTATTGGTATGGGTGGATCAGCTGGTGGTTTATTAATGGGAGCAGTAGTTAATCAATCTCCAGAATTATTTCTTGGAATTGTTATGGCTGTACCATTTGTTGACTCATTAACAACTAACTTGGATCATTCTTTGCCTCTTACTGTTGGAGAATTTGATGAATTCGGAAATGCAAAAGATAAAAAAGAGCATTTTGATTATATTTATTCTTACGCTCCATATAACAACATTAAAAAAATGGATTATCCTCACATGTTAATTACAACAAGCTTAAGTGATAATAGGGTATTATTTGATGAACCAGCAAAATTTACAGCCAAACTTAGAGATCTTAAAACAGACAATAACTTGCTTTTGTTAAAAACTGAGATGAACGCAGGCCATGGGGGGAAGTCAGGTAGAGATGGTGCCATCGAAGAAATAGCTTTTGACTACACATTTATTTTAAAGATCTCTGAAAAAATTAAATTTTGATATCTTGAAAAAAAATAAATTACTCCCATATACATAATGTTGGTCGCCTAATGGGGCTAACAATAAATAAACTTGCTTAACAAAGGAGGATATTATGACAAGTAAGGATTTATCTATATTCAACTCACTAAGACCATTTTCAATTGGTTTTGATGATATGTTTGATCAATTTGAAAATATGCTTGGTAATGGTTCTTTGACTATGCAGTCAAACTACCCACCTTATAACATCAGAAAAACTGGTAAGGATAATTATGCAATCGAAGTTGCTTTAGCTGGTTTTAATAAAAACGATGTTGAAGTTGAGTTTGAGGATAATTTGTTAACTGTAAGAACTAAACAAGTTAATAAATCAGAAAATAATAATGCTGATGGAGAAATAATTCATAAAGGTATTTCTCAAAGACAATTTGCTAGATCATTTACTATAGCTGATGATGTAAAAGTAAATGGTGCAAAGTTAAAAGATGGTCTTTTGACAATATCTTGTGAAAGAATTGTTCCAGAGCATAAAAAGAAAAAACTTATTGATATCAAATAAATAGACCTTGCTTGCGGAGATAACTTCTCCGCAAGTAATTTTTAAAAACATCCATTAGAAACAAATCCAATTACAATAGAATTAGAATTTATTTCAAATCTTCTCTCACATGGTATTCCATACTTTTTAGTATTATATACTAAAATTAAATTCCCTTTTTCGTTTTTAAAATCTTCACTAGGAGCACCTAATTCCATTTTTAGTAAGCTGGATGTTTTTCCAATGTATTTAGTTAATTTTTGATTCTCTTTTTCAACAATCTCATCAGTTTTATTTTTAATAGTCTGACAGGCTGAAATAGTAAAAGACAAAACTAAAATTAAAATTATAGGTTTGAGATTTCTCATTTAAACATGATAACAAGTAAGACAAACTATAAATATAAACTTCTTAGTTGTATTGTGTGAATAAAATAATAATTTACCGGGAATTTTTAGCGAGAATCAATTACCTAGAACAAATATAGGAGGAAAAATGTTAGATAAATATTTTAATTATAAAAAACATAAAACGAATTTTAAAACAGAAGTAATTGCTGGAGTTACAACTTTTTTAACTATGGCATACATAATGTTTTTAAATCCTTTCATACTATCAGGAGAATTTGCTGGTCCAGAAAAAGGTTTTTTTGATTTTGGTGCAGTTTTTACTGCTACTATTGTGGCTACTGCTCTCGCGTGTTTCATAATGGCCTTTTACGGTAAAACTTGGCCAATTGGTTTAGCCCCAGGAATGGGAATTAATGCTTTTGTTGCATTTGGTGTAGTTGCAGGTATGGGTTACACTCCTCAAGCAGCTTTAGGAGCTGTTTTGGTTGCAGGTGTTCTATTTTTGATTATTTCTTTAACGCCAATACGAGCATGGTTAATTAATTCTATCCCAAGAAGTTTAAAATTAGGAATTGGAGCTGGAATTGGTTTGTTCTTAGCAATTATTGGTCTTGAAATAATGGGTGTAGTTGCGGACCATCCAGTTACATTAGTTACTTTAGGAGATATAAAAAATCCACTTATTATTTTAGGTTGTCTTGCCTTTGTATCAATGATTGTTATGGAAAAACTAAATATTAAAGGAAATATAATTATTGGTATCATTGTTTTTAGTATAATTGCTTGGGCATCTGGTCTTGCAAAATTCAACGGTGTAGTTGGAAGCATACCACCAATGACTTACCTAATGGATTTTGATTTGACTGCAGCATTCACTGCTGGAATGTCCACGGTCATATTTACTTTACTATTTATAGACTTTTTTGACACTGCCGGAACTTTAACATCAGTTGCCAATGTTGCAGGTAAAGTTGATAAAAATGGTAAAGTTCAAGATATTGAAAAAGCAATGATGTCAGATAGTGTTGGAACCGTAGCGGGTGCTTTGATGGGTACTACTACAGTTACAAGTTATGTAGAGTCTGGAGCGGGTGTAAAAGCCGGTGGCAGAACTGGGATGACTTCCTTAGTAATAGGACTTTTATTTTTAGCTTGTTTATTCCTTTCTCCTTTAGCTACGAGCCTTCCTAAAGAAATAGACGGTGCAGCCCTACTATATGTTGCAGTTTTATTTGTCAGAAATATCACAGACATTGAGTGGGACGATATTGCTGAGTCAGCTCCAGCAGTTTTAGCTATGATATCAATGCCTTTGACTTATAGTATAAGTAATGGAATTGCTTTAGCATTTATTTCTTATGCTTTAATCAAAATATTTACTGGTAAATTTTCAAAAACTTCACCAGCAATTTGGGTTATTGCTATATTAAGTTTCATAAGTTTTATTGTAGCTTAAAGTTTTTAAAAAAAGGGCTGGTTTTATCTAGCCCTTTTTATTTTTTTCTATAATTTTTTTTATAGATATTTCTTCATAATGCTCTGTTGGTTGAACAATCCAAGGATCAGAGTTCAATTTTATAGGACAAAAATCTGGTTCAAATGTTGATGATTTTTTTTTCCACAAACATGCGGTTTTTACTTCTTTAATGAAGTCTTTTGTTGGGCCATAGTTTTTTAACCATTCAATACTTTTATTAAGCGTTAATCCTGTGTCAGATAAATCGTCAATTAAAAGTACTCGTTTAAAATCGTCACGATTTGCTAAAGAACTTATTTCCCTTGCAAACATTAATTCTCCCTGTTTATCTTCGGTGCCTTTCCCAGAGTAACTTTGAATTACTATATAGGCTATTGGTAACTTTAAAATTCGTGACAAAATATCTATAATGGGTGCAGCTCCTCTCATTATGCCAACAAGTACTGTTGGTTTATAATTTTGATGTATAAGTATTGCTAATTTTTCGACAATTTTGTTATATTCTTCAAAAGTGACTATTAATTTATTTGTCATTAAAATTTGGTATCATAAAAAAAAAATTAAAAAAGGAGAATTATGAAGGGTTATTGGGTTTGTATATATGAAAAAATCAATAATTTTGAAAAACTTAAAGAGTATACTGGCAAAGCTAAGCCTGCTATAGAAAAATTTTCTGGTAAATTCTTAGTTAGAGGTGGAAAAAATAGAACTAATGATGGGGTTGAATCGCCCAGGACAGTTGTAGTTGAGTTTCCCGATTATGATACTGCCGTAAAGTGTTACGACTCAACAGAATATCAAAAAGCTCATAATATTTTAAAAGATCATGTCGTAAGACATCATCAGCTTGTCGAGGGTAATTAATACTGTATCGGCTCTGGATCAATACTGCGCCAAAGATACCAGGTTGCGACCGAACAATATGGTGAAAACCTTTTATTCAATAAATTGATAAATGTATCTGGTGGTAAATAACTCTTATTATAATTTTTTGAGATTGCTCTTAATAATCCTATGTCTTGTATCGGCCAAATGTTTGGTCTGTTGTAAGTAAATAATAATATCATCTCAGCGGACCATCTTCCAATTTGTCTTAAATTAGAAAGATAAATTATCGCCTCATCATCATTCATGCTGGCAATAAGTTTTGGGTCAAAGCTCTTATCTAATATTTGTTTAGATAAGCTTTTTATTCCATTAACTTTTTGTTTACTTAATCCACAACTTTTTAATTGAATTGAGGATAATTTTTTTACTGTTTTTGCATTAATTTTGTTCTTACATTTTTTTTTAAATTTTAGGAAAACTGAATTGGCAGCAGCTACGCTTATTTGTTGTCCAATTATACTCTTGCATAATGAAAAGAAAATATCTCTTCTGGATGTTAATATTGTCTCTGTAGGGCTTTGATATCTTTTAATCAAATTTGCCATAACTTTATCTTTTTTGGACAAATACTTTTTTGCTTTATTCCAATATTTAGGAACATTAGTCATTTAAAGGCTCAGGTGTAACAACTTTTTTTTTATAAATCTCTCTTCTAAAAATTATTAATGTTGAAATTATTACTAAGAAAGCTCCAAAAAGTGTTTTGATTGTTGGAATTTCATCCCAAATTAAATAGCCAAAAAATATCGCAAAAACTAACGCCAAATATTTAAGTGGAGTAACAAGTGAGACTTCTGAGTACTTATAGGACTGACTTAACCACAAATTAGCAACGCCGCCAAAAATTCCAACAAAAGATAATAAAATCAAATGATTAAAGCTTGGCATCACCCACCCTTGTGGAATAGTAAAAAAACTTAATATCATAATTGATAGAGAAAAATAAAAAGAAATTAACCATACTGGTTCAGTTGAGGAAAGTTGTCTAATTGTTATTGCTACATAAGAAAGTCCTAAACAAAAAATTATTGGAAAGATGTAATAGATATTTAACTCACTTATTCCAGGTTCTGTTATAATCAAAATTCCAATGAAACCTATAATCACTGCTAGCCATCTAAAAATACCAACTTTTTCATTTAATAAAAAAATTGAAAAGATTGTAGTAAATATCGGTGCTGCAAAAGATATACTTACAACTGTTGCTAAAGGTAATTCTCGCAATGCAATAAATATTGATACTAGAGCAATTAATCCAGAGGTGCATCTTAGCAAATGTAAACCTGGTCTCTTAGTCTGATAAAAATTATGGAGCCTTTCCTTTGGAATAATAAAAAAATAAAAAATTATTCCAAAAAAGCCTCTAAAAAACAATACTTGCCCAATTGGATAATCAACAGACCATTTGACTATAATATCCATTAAAGAAAAGGCACAAATGGACATAAACATGTACAAAAAACCCAATTGATTTTTACTAAGCATATGAATAATTTGTAAATTAATTTATTTGATAATCAATGGAAATAGCAGTTTTAGCACTTGGGTGTTTTTGGGGGCCAGAAATTAAATTTAGTAAAATCGAGGGAATTATTAAAACAGAGGTTGGTTATTGTGGTGGCGATAACCCTACAACTTCTTACAAAGAAGTATGTACAGGCAAAACAAACCATGCTGAAGTTGTCAAACTTGATTTTGATGAAAAAATAATAAGCTATGAAAAGATTTTGAAAATTTTTTTTCAAATTCATGATCCAACTACTTTAAACTCCCAAGGACCGGATTTTGGTACACAATACAGAAGTGAAATTTTTTACTTAAATAATAAGCAAAAAATTATTGCTGAAAAGGTGTTGAAAGATACGAATGAAAGATTATCAGGAAAAGTTGTTACAAAAATTTCTTTACTTAAGAATTACTGTACAGCTGAGGAATACCATCAAAAATATTTAGAAAAGAGATAAAATGTCTTTGGTAGAAACAGACTGGCTAGACAAAAATCTTAATGACGTCAAAATAATTGATTGTTCATGGCATATGCCCCAAACTAAAAGGGTTGGATTCGAAGAATATAAAAAAGAGCATATTCCAAATGCAGTTTTTTTTGATCTAGATAAAAATTCAAAAAAAAACACTGGCTTACCTCATATGTTGGTAGAAAAAATAGACTGGGAAGAAATAGTATCTAAAATGGGAATTAAAAATGATGATAAAATCATCATTTACGATAACTCTGATGTTATCAGCTCTTGTAGATGTTGGTTTAATTTTATTTATTTTGGACACAACTCTGAAATGGTCCATGTTTTAAATGGGGGATTAAAAAAATGGATAAAAGAAAAAAGAAAAATTACTAAGGATTTAAAGAAAATTGAAATAAGTGAATACAAAGGATTAGAAAATAAAGAATTGATAAAGAATATGAAAATGATTGATCAAAACATAGATACGCAAGAATTCAAAGTAATTGATGCAAGAAGCAGAGAAAGATTTGAGGGAAAAATACCAGAGCCACGAAAAGGTTTACGAAGTGGTAACATAAAAAATTCTTTGTGTTTACCTTTTAATGAATGTTTAAATGATGACAAAACTTTCAAAAATAAAAAAGATCTTCAAATGATTTTTGATGCTTATATAAAAAATAGTGAAGAAATAGAGATTGTTTTCTCATGTGGATCTGGTGTTACTGCATGCGTTTTGGCACTAGCTTATTCTTTAATAAATGATAAGTATCGTCCATGTATTTACGATGGCTCTTGGGCTGAGTATGGGAAAGTTTAAACGAATATGAAAAAATCTACAAAAATTGTTTCTATTATATCAATATTCTTTTTAATTATAGCAATTGTAATAATTGCGAGAACAATGATTGGTAACCACTTCAAAAAAAAATTCAGTAAACAACCACCCCCGGGAATAATAGTTACCGAGGTAAAAAAACTTGAATTCTCTGAAAAAATAGAAACTTTTGGGACTGCTGTTTCAAAAAAATCTAAAACTTTTAAGATTAAGAGAGAAGACCTATATGAGGATTTGAAATTCAAAGATTTTGTAAAAGAGGGTGATGTTTTAATAAAACTTAAAAGTGGAAATATTTTAGCTCCTTTTGATGGTGTACTGGGATATACTGGCTTAACTGAAGATATACTTGTTTCTGACAATATATTTATAATAACACTAGACGATAATTCAACAATCTATTCAGATATAAAAATTCCAGAAAATTATTCTGCCTCTATTCAAAGAGGGCTGCCTGTAGAAGTGAAAATTTCAAGTTATAAAGATAAAATTTTTCAAGGTGAAATAGATTTTGTCTCAAGTAGAATAAATGCAGATACAAGAAGCTTATTATGTAGAATTAAAGTAGAAAATGGAAATTTAGAATTAATTTCAGGATCTTTATTAGAAGTAAGTATTAAATTTAATTTAAGAACTTCTGTTGGAGTGCCAGATACGAGTATTATGGTAGAAGGTGATAAATCTTTTGTCTATAAAATTTCTGACAAAAATATTGCAAATAAAATAAATGTCGCCACAGGAATAAGATCTAACAAAAATATTGAAATTATTTCTGGTTTAAATGAAGGAGACATTATAGTAGCCGAAGGTCTAAAAAAAGTCCGACCTAAAGGGAAAATTAAACCTATAAATAAATAAATGTTCATCACAGAATTAAGCATTAAAAGACCGACCGTATCCTGGGTAATGTCTCTAATTTTAATTGTTTTTGGTTTATTCGTTTTTTGGAAATTACCTGTCAGAGAGCTACCAAGTGGTATCCAGCCACCAGTTGTTCAAGTGCAAGTTGATTACAAATCTGCTTCAGCTTCTATTGTTGATCAAGAAATAACTCAAGTAGTAGAAGATGTCATTGGTGGCGCAGAGGGTATAAAAAATATAGATTCTAAATCAGAGAATGGCAGAAGCACAATAAATATTGAGTTTGATACAAGCATAGATTTAGATAACGCAGCGAATGATATTAGAGAGCGTGTGGCAAGAATTGCTGACAATCTTCCCTCTGAGTCCAATCCTCCCCAAATATTAAAAAGAGCAGCAGGCTTTACAACAACAATGTGGTTATCTTTGTCATCATCAACTTGGAGTGATTTAGAATTAGGAGATTATGCTGAGCGTTTTTTAATAGACCAATTTTCCAGTGTAAAAAATGTTGGGAGAATAAGAGTTGGAGGATTAAGAGAGCTGAGTATCAGAGTATGGGTTGATCCAATTAAATTAGCAGCAAATGATCTGACAATACAAGAAGTTGAAATCGCATTACGTGGGGAAAATATAAGTCTACCGGCCGGAACACTAGAAGCGGATAACATTGATCTTACTTTGAATTTAGATAAATCTTACAACGATATTGAGTCTATTAAACAATTACCTATAAAAAAAAATGACAATAAAGTTATTTTATTATCAGATGTTGCAAATGTAGAATTCGGTCCAGTTTCAGAAAAAACTCTTTTTAAAGCACAAACAAAAGATCAAATAAATTTAAAGACTGTTGGAATAGGTATTTATGCGAAAAGTGGGGCTTCCACAGTTGAGCTTTCAAAAAATATTAAAAAAAAAATTATTGAGGTAAAAAAGTCTTTGCCTGAAGAACTAGATTTAAGAGTCTCTTTTAATAGGGCAAATTATGTTGAAGCAGCTATTGAAGAAGTTTACAAAACCTTAATAATTGCTTTTGTTTTAGTTGTATTAATAATTTACTTATTTTTAGGAAGCCTAAAAGCGGTAGTGGTACCTGCCATTGCTTTACCTGTTAGTTTAATAGCCTCATTTTTAGGACTTTATATATTTGGACTATCAATAAATATTTTTGTTCTCTTAAGTTTTATCCTGGCAATAGGCATTATTACTGACGACTCGGTGATTATGACAGATGCAATATACAGAAGGATAGAAAACGGAGAAACACCTTTGGTAGCAGCTTATAAAGGTTCTAAACAAATTTCTTTTGCGATAATAGCCACAACTTTAATTTTGGTAGCTGTTTTTTTGCCTCTGATTTTTATAGAAGGTATAACAGGAACATTGTTTAAAGAAACTGCTATTGCATTATCTTTTTCAATTATTATATCCTCTTTTGTGGCACTAACCTTGTCACCAATGCTTGCAAGTAAATTTTTAAACAAGAAAAAATCTAAGAAAATTTTTGTTCAAAAATTTGATAAAATTTTTTCTAGTTTTTCTAATTTTTATGAGGATTCATTAGAAGTTGTTGTAAATAAAGCTAAATCAGTTGGTGTTTTTATAATATTCATAATGATAACATCAGCGTTATTATTTAATTTTTCAAAAAAAGAATTGCTGCCTATGGAGGACCGTGGGGCTTACTTAATTATTGGAGCAACAGATGAGGGAAGCTCATTTGAGTATACTCAAGAACAAGCTCAAAAGGTTGAGGCAAGGTTGCTTCCACTCCTCCAAGCTGAGAATAGTCCATATTCAAGATTTATAATGAGAGTACCAGGTTTTGGAAATTCTGCGAATTCATATAATAGCTTTATTATTATTGCTCTCCTCGATGACTGGAAAAAAAGAGAAAAAAGTCAGCAAGTTGTCCTTCGAGAAGCAATTGGAAAAATTGTAACTTTACCACAGGCTTTAGCATTCCCTATATCGCCTCAATCAATTAGAGTATCCAACTACAACAAACCTGTTCAGATGGTAATCTATGGAAATACTTATGATGAACTAGAGTTGATACAAAAAAAAGTGATTAGATCACTCAGGTCTAATAAAAATCTATCTAGAATTGAATCAGATTACAACCGTAATAAACCTGAAGTAAAGTTAATTGTAAACAAAAATAAAGCTAAAGATCTAGGAGTTTCAACTAAAACAATAGGTGAAACGCTTGAAACTTTATATGGTGGTAAAAAGATCACTACCTTTAATAAATTAGGCAAAGAATACCCAATAATTGTTCAGCAATACATATCTGATAGAAGAAACAAAGATGGAATTTCTAAAATATTTGTGCGTTCGGAAACAAACGCAAAACTGATTTCCATGGCAAATCTTATAAGTTTTAAGAATGAGGGAACTGCTAAACAACTGGCTCGATATAACCGACAAAGAGCAGTGACTATCTCGGCAAACATAAATGAAGGGTACACTTTAACTGAAGCAATTAAGTTCTTTGAAAATGTAATGGCCGATATAGCCCCAAAAAATCAAATTGCCTGGAAGGGAAAATCTGAGGAAATTAAGGAAACAAGTAATGAATTATTTATGATATTTGCTTTAGCTTTGCTAACTGCCTATTTGGTAATGGCCGCAACATTCAACTCTTTTATACATCCATTTATAATAATATTGACTGTCCCATTGGCTATTTTTGGAGGATTAGTGTTTATACTTTTTTTAAATAGTTCAGTGAATATTTTTTCTCAAATCGCTTTGATCATACTAATAGGCATTTCAACAAAAAACAGTATTTTAATCGTCGATTATACTAATCAAATAAGAGCTACAGGAAAAAATATTTTCTCAGCAGTTAAAGAAGCGTGTTTAATAAGATTTAGACCTATAATAATGACATCATTGAGTACAATGATTGCGATGTTACCTTTAGTTATAGGAAATGTTGGCCCAGGTGCTGGTGAGGGCTCTAGATTGGCAGTAGGCTCAACAATCTTAGGAGGAATGATAATTTCAACGTTTTTTACTTTATTTGTGACACCAACAATGTATCTAGCATTAGCAAAAAATACCAAAAGAATTGATTCAGTTGATTTAGAGCTAAGGAAAGAATTGTTTAAAAAATAATATATTTATTCTTATTAAGAGTATTTTTACATCTGGACAGTTGTTTTTTATAAATATTAGATTGTTTCTCCACTTTTTTAGCTAATCTAATCACTTTTTTATTTTTTTTATAATATTTATAGTTTCCCCATCCCTCATGATAAGCGAGATATTGTCTAAATGCATCTTTTTTTGAAATTTTTAGAATATTTTCAGTTTTGCTTGTATACCATCCAATAAAATCGACACTATCCTTAAATCTTGCTCTTGTTGCAAATTTATTTCCTGTTTCTTTTTTATACTGTTCCCATGTTCCCCTGACTGCCTGTGAATATCCAAATGAACTTGAAGGTCTTTTAAAAGGTATTACTTTAAAAATTTTTTGTCTTGGTGGCTTAGCTAACCAATCAAAATCAGACTCCATTTTAATAATCGCTAATTGAATATATATTGGTGTACCCCATTCTCTTTCTACCTTTTTGGTATGTTTATACCAAAGATATCTTTCATTAAAAATAGAACAGCTATTAGCTGTATTATTAGGTATTGATGAGCATCCGGTTAGTATAAATATAATTAAGATTAATAATTTATTTTTTAAAGTAACCATATTTCTTTATAAGAATATTACTTATAATTACAATAAACACACCTAATAAATTTCCAAATAAATCTGACCACTCAAAGCTTCTCTCTGGAATAATTAAATGAAATGTTTCTAAGATAATCGAAAGAAGAATTAAATAAATTGCTAATAAACTAATATGTTTTTTTTTTATAAAACTTAAAAAACCTGTTACTGAAATTAAAGTAAAGACATAAAAGTGATTCGAAGATATAATAAAATCTGGCGTTAGTTGTGGTTGAATATTTTTATTATCATATATAATTATCCCTAATAAACTTCCGGGAAAAAGATACAAAAATATCAAAATAACGTTTAAAAAATAAAAAATTATTTTAAATTTGGAAAAAAAATTAGTCATTTAATTATATAGTTTTATTTATAAATATATCTTAAAAATAACAACATGAGTTTTTTAATACTAGTGAGACATGGCCAAAGTGTTTGGAATCTTGAAAATAGATTTACTGGCTGGGTAGATGTTGATCTTACCAAAAATGGAATGTTAGAGGCTGAAAAAGCAGGCTCTTTAATAAAAAGTAAAAATATTAAAATTGATAATTATTTTTCATCTTTACAGTTAAGAGCAAATAATACTTTAAAGATAATACAAAAAATTTTAAACGATGAGGAGGATTTCCCTAGAGCTTGGCAACTAAATGAAAGACACTATGGAGCCTTAACCGGTCTTAATAAGCTTGAAATGGCTCAACAAATTGGTAAAGATAAAATATTCGAGTTTCGAAGATCCTGGGAATCAAAACCTGAACCACTAGATAAAAAAAGCCCTTATCATCCTTTTAATATTGAAACTTACAAAAATATACCGAGGGAAATAATTCCAGACACTGAATCATTGAAAGATACATATCAAAGGGTTCTTAAATACTTTCATAAAGAAATTGAAAAAAAGCTTTTGAATAAAAATATATTAATTTCAGCTCATGGCAATTCAATAAGAGCATTATGTAAATATTTATTTAAACTAGATAGTTCTCAAATCTCTAAGTTAGAAATACCAACAGGGAATCCTCTCATAATAGAGTTCGATGATAAATTCAAAATAAAAAATTGTGAGTACTTAGATAAAGAAAGATCTAAAGATCTTCTAATTTTCTAAAAGTTTCTAAATTTGTTAAATGATAAAATTGATTAACACTTTCAAAACCATTTAATTCATTATTTTTCAGCAATTCATTCCAAATTTCAGTGACAGAGAAATTTTTAACTTCATATTTATTAAATAAATTTTTATTTAAAATTTGGCAGCCAATATAAATAAAGTTTGTTGTATCTTCTCTGTATATTAAATTATCTTTAAGATTAAAATCACCTGAGAGATTTTTATCAAAACTCAGTGTCTTATTGGTAAGTAGAAGTACGTTGTTAAGTTTATTAGAAAAATAAAAATTCTGCATTTTAATAATTTCTTCATGATAGGTCTTATTCCATAGCGTGTCAGGATTAAAAATGATGAAATCCTCATTAGAAGATTTTTTCATCATATTTAATATTCCACCACCTGTATCCAAAATTTCTTTACCATCTTCAACTATCTGAATTTCGATTTGAAAATTTTTTTTTTTAATGAAGCTAATTATTTGATCACTTAAATGAAATGTATTTAAAAAAATTTTTTTAATACCAAGTTTAATAACTAAGTTAATACAGTTTTCCAATAATGTAACATTATTAAGTTCAAGGAGTGGTTTTGGAATTTTTTCTGTCAATGGATTTAACCTCTTACCAAAACCTGCACACAGTATTAGAGCTGTTCTAATTTGCATTTAATTCTTTTTTAAAATTTTGATTTAAAAGTTTTTTTAATTCTGAAAAAATTTGATTATTAATTCTAATACGAATTAACTCCCAAGCTCTAGGAATTAATTTTGAATAACCCTTTTTGCCATCTCTTATTGCCAGACGAGTAAATATTCCAATAATTTTGAGATTTCTCATGACTGATAAAATATCGAAATCGTTTTTAAATTTTGATTTATTCAAATTATGTTGTTTATCAATATAATATTTGTAAATTTTATTTTTGAATGTAATTGGAGTTTTCAATCTTACATCATCTACTAAAGAAGCTAAATCATATGCTTTATTTCCAATCAAAGCGTCCTGGCTATCTATTACTCCAATTCGATTATTTACCAACATTAAATTGGATATATGAAAATCTCTATGAACAAAAACGTTATTTTTTAATTGGAGGTTGGAGATTAATTTATTAGTTATTCTTTTAAAATTCTTATTAAATTCATCTCTGTTTTTTTTTATTAGTTTTTTTTTAGCATACCAGTCACAAAATAACTGAGCTTCTCTTAAAAGAATTAATTTATCATATTTTGGTATTATATATTTTTTCTTTTTAAAATCTTTAATACCTTTATTTTTTATAGATTGTATTTGCATCAAAGTTTTTAATATTTTCTTAAAATATTTGATTTTATTATTTTTTTTTTTTAATAAAATTTTAAAAATTGTATTATCACCGAAATCTTGAATTTCTATATAACCCTTTTTATAGTTTTCCTTATATAAATTTGGAGCTAGTATTTTATTTTTATTTAAAATTTTATTAATTGCGTCATACACAACCAAATTTTTAAATTTTTCTCTCTTTGCAAGAACTACGATAGAACTTTTATTTTTGATTTTATTTCGAAAAAACTTTCTAAAAGATGCGTCTCCTTCAATTGGTTTTAAATTTTGAAACTTATACATTCGATTTATATCTAATTGAGACCCTTAACTTGAACTGTTCTTATTTGATAGTCATTCTCATATGTAAAAGTCAATTCTATCAGATTTTTTGGTTTTTCTTGAATTAATTGTGGCCATTCGATTAAAGTGATTGATTTAGAACTATCATCAAATAAACCTAAATTTTTTACTTCATTTACAGATTTAAGTCTAAATAGATCATAATGATTTATTTTTATCTGCTTAATTTGATACTCGTTCAATATATTAAAAGTAGGACTGGTTACCTCAGATGGTTCTAATTTGTTTTTCTTTTGAATAATATTGATTAAATATTTTACAAATGTGGTCTTACCTACACCTATCTCACCGTATAAGAAAATTATATCTCCAACTTTAATTTTTGATGAAAGAGTATCAGCAAATTCTTTTGTTATATTTTCTGAGTTTAACTTTATTTTTGTGCTCTTAGTAGCGGTAAGCATCTGGTTTATAAGGGCCTTCAACTTTAACACTAATATAATCTGCCTGATCCTTAGATAATTTAGTCAACTTTGCACCTACCTTTTTAAGATGTAATGTGGCAACTTTCTCGTCTAAGTGTTTCGGCAATACATAAACTTTTTTTTCGTAATTTTTAGAGTTATTCCATAATTCGATTTGTGCAATAACTTGATTTGTAAATGAAGCACTCATAACAAAGCTAGGGTGTCCTGTTGCACAACCTAAATTTACTAACCTGCCCTCTGCAAGTAAAATTATTCTTTTTTTGCTTGGTAAAGTTATTTCGTGTACTTGAGGTTTAATTTCATCCCATTTATAATTTTTAAGCGCATCAACCTGTATCTCATTATCAAAATGTCCAATATTACATAAAATAGCCCGATCTTTCATTTCTCTCATGTGATCAGCTGTAACAATATCTTTATTGCCAGTTGCAGTAACAACAATATCTGCTTCACTTATCATATCGTCCATCGTTACTACTTCATACCCTTCCATAGCTGCTTGTAATGCACATATTGGATCTGTTTCTGTAATCATTACTCTTGCCCCTGATTGTCTTAAAGATGCTGCACTGCCTTTTCCAACATCTCCAAAACCTGCTACAATTGCTACTTTTCCAGACATCATTACATCTGTGGCTCGTTTAATTCCATCAACTAAACTCTCTCTACATCCATAGAGATTATCAAATTTTGATTTTGTAACTGAGTCATTAACATTAATTGCAGGCACTAACAAAGTTTTCTCCTTTTCCATTTTTTTTAACGCTAATACACCAGTGGTGGTCTCCTCAGATAAACCTTTCACATCTTTCATTAAATCTTTATATTCTTTATGCATTAAAGCTGTTAAATCTCCTCCATCATCAAGAATCATGTTTGGTTTCCAATCTTTTTTGCCTTCGATTGTTTGCTTAACGCACCACCAATATTCGTCTTCTGTTTCACCTTTCCATGCATATACTGGTATTCCAGCTTTTGCTATTGCTGCTGCTGCGTGGTCCTGGGTTGAGAAAATATTGCAAGATGACCATCTCACCTCAGCTCCGAGATGAACCAATGTTTCAATTAGCACTGCTGTTTGTATTGTCATGTGTAGACAGCCAACAATTTTTGCTCCTTTAAGAGGATGCTTTCCAGCATACTCTTCTCTTAAAGCTATCAATCCAGGCATTTCACTTTCAGCTATTGAAATTTCTTTGCGTCCAAATTCTGCTTGAGACAAATCTTTTACTTTGAAATCTTTCATGAGAGATCTTCTAACAATAAAGAATTAATTAATCAATAGAACTCTTTAAACATTAGGGAACTCTATTTCAATTTTTGCTCCTTTTTGGTCAGTTCTATTGGAAGCTTTAATTGTAGCATTATGTAGGTCCACCAAATTTTTTACTATATTCAAACCTAATCCAGAGTGTTGTCCAAATTTATCAGGCCTATTGCTATAAAATCTATTAAATATCTTTTTTGTATCTTTTTCTATAAAACCTTTACCTTCGTCAAGGATATTCACAATCACATTATCTTTGTCTGATTTAAATATTTTTACCAAAACTTCTTTATTATCCTCACTAAAAGATACTGCGTTATCCAAAAGATTTGCGATCATTTGCTCGATTCTATTTTCAATTCCATTAATTAAATATTTATTTTTTTGATCATTTTTATAAGAAATTTTTATTCCTCTCTTTAATTTATAAAGATTATTAAAATCATCTACAACCGATTTTATGACCGGTTCAATATCTATTTGTTTAATATTCTCCTTACTAAGCGCAACTTCATCCTTTAACATTTGAGAGTAATCAGTAATTAATCTTTCAATTCTTTGAACATCGTGACTTAATATATCGATTAATTTAACTCTTTGAGCAATGTCATTTGTGTCATGTAAAATTTCTGAAGCACTTTTTAAAGAAGCAAGTGGATTTCTTATTTCATGAACTAGATCAGTAGAAAAATTTTCAGCATGTCTTATTCTTTTTTGCAATTCAAGCGTCATGTCATCTAAAGAACTAGACAATAAACCAAGCTCATCATTTCTTAGTTTTAAGTTGTCTATATTTGTTGTTTTTTGTTTTTTATCTTTAATTGTTTTTGTATAACTAACTAGGTTTTTGATTGGTTTTAAAAAATATCTATTTAAAACAAAAGAAAAAATTAATATTACTATACCTACAGCAATAGCAGTTCTGATGATAAAAGTTTTTCTCTCATCAATCGCTGCTTTTATATCATTAGCATTTTCGCTTATAGCTAAATAACCAATATTTTTACCATTTTGCATTACATTTTTGATAGTAGTTAATTTGAATTTATTAAATTCTTCTTGAGTGAACGTAAATGGTATTCCAAAATCCTTTGAGGTAGAATAATTTAACAATACATCATTTAAAGAAACTGTTTTTTTTTTTCCAATATCAATATTTTTCTTTTCTACTATTTCTTTTGATTTCTTCTCATTTAAAGTTTCTAATTCTATAATATCAAGTCTTGAAGAAAATGATCTAGGATCCAGATCTAATGTATCTGTATCACCAACTAAATTTAAATTATTGTCAAAAAATATTACTCTATCAAGATTCTGAAATAAAAATCTAGTAGACAATAAAAATCGTCTGATATCAGCCTCATCAAAATTAACATTTAGTCTCGTTAAATTACTAATTGTATTATTTATTACTTCAATATGATTAGAAGATTTTTTTTTTATCAGGTTTGGTTGTACATTTTTTATATATATAAATGTAAATAATCCAATAATTGTAAAAAAAATTAAATTAATAAATAGAAATTTTTTTAGTATAGATAAATCTTTAAGTATTTTGTTGAACATCAGCTAACATTCCACCTGTAACCACTCCCATATCTTGTTTCAATAGCTGAAAATTCAGGATCAACCTTTTTAAATTTTTTTCTAATTCTTTTTACGTGGCTATCGATTGTTCTATCTTCAATATCTGTGTCTTCCCTATAGGCTATATCCATTAATTGTCCTCTCTCTTTGATAATTCCAGGTCTTTTAGCCAATTCTTTAACTAACAAAAATTCAGTGGTTGTTAACTTATCTGGCAACTGTTTACCATCCCATTCACATTCAAGTTGGGATGGATCCAACTTTAGTTTTCCATGGGATATAATGCTTTTAGTTTCTTCAATAGAGTCCTTGGTATCTTTCTTTCTAAGTTGAACTCTTATTCTCTCAATGAGCACTTTAATAGAAAAACCTCCTGATTTTTTAACAAAATCATCAGCGCCCAATTTTAATCCAAGTAACTCATCAATTTCGTCATCCTTGGATGTTAAAAATATTACTGGTAAAGATGTTTTTTTTCTCAACTTTTTTAGCAACTCCTCCCCATCCATTTTAGGCATCTTAATATCAACTATTGCAAGATCAGGGGGAGTTCTTGTTAGACCTATTAGCGCGCTTTCACCATCAATATATGTCTGAACTTTAAATCCTTCTTTCTCCAACGCAATACTTAAACTTGTCAAAATATTGCGATCATCATCTATTAATGCGATTACTTGTTTATGCATAGCACAGTATAAAAATACTAAATTGTTCTAATTTGGGCAATCAAATTTAATTAATGAAGTTCACCCCAATTATCACCTATATTTAAATCTACAGTCAATGGTATTGAAAACGAGTGGTGTTCGCTTTTAACCACACTAGACATTTCTTCGATTATAATTTTGCTGATTCTTTTCACTTCTTCTTTAGAAGTTTCAAAAATAAGCTCATCATGAATTTGGAGCAACATTTTCGTTTTTTTATTTTTTTGTTCTTTTAGTCTTTTGTCTAATCTGATCATTGCCAGTCTCATAATCTCAGAAGCAGATCCTTGAATTGGAGCATTTATGGCTGCACGTTCTTGAAAATTTCTAATATTATAATTTTTGTCATTGATGTTTATGAAATGAGATTTTCTTCCAAAGATATTGTTCACATAACCACTTTTTCTACAAAATTTGATTGTTTTATCCATATATAATTTTATTTCTGGAAACTTAGCAAAATATGCATTCAAGAATTCCTCAGCCTCTTGGTTAGATACGTTTATTTGTTTGGCTAACCCATATTGAGAGATACCGTAAATAATACCAAAGTTTATTGCTTTTGCTTTTCTTCTTTGATCTTCATTTACTTTATTAATACCAATATTAAATATCTGGCTAGCTGTTAAAGAATGAATATCTTCGTTATTTTTAAAAGCTTTTTTTAATTCTTTAACATCAGCTAAATCGGCTAAAATTCTCATTTCAATTTGATTATAATCTGCTGAAATTAAAGAAAGACCCTTTTCCGCAATGAATGCTTTTCTAATATCCTTACCATCCTCAGACTTTATGGGAATATTCTGTAAATTTGGATCACTTGATGCTAGTCTTCCTGTTGTAGTCGCTGCCAGTAAAAAAGACGTATGTATTCTTTTAGTTTTCGGATTAATATGCTCTGGAAGAGTGTCTGAATAAGTGTTCTTTAATTTTGAGATTTGCCTCCAATCTAAAACTAATTGTGGAAACTTATGGCCTTTAAAAGCTAAATCTTCTAATACTGATGCGCTAGTTGCAAAGCTTCCTTTTTTAGTTTTTTTTAAGTTTGCAATCTTAAGATCATTATACAATATCTCACCAAGCTGTTTTGGAGATGCAATATTAAACTCTTTTTTTGATATTTTATAAACTTCACGTTGAATTTTTTCAATTTTTTTCCCAAATTTTGAAGACAGAGTCTTAAGAAAATCATTATCAATTTTAATACCTTCTATTTCCATATCAGCTAAAATTTTTATCATTGGTTTTTCAAACGTTTCGTAAATATTGATCATCTTTTCGTTTTTCAAACTTTTATTAAATTTTTTATATAATCTAAAAGTAACATCAGCGTCTTCTGCTGCATAATTTTTGGCTTTTTCTAAATCAACAAAGCTAAAATTAATTTCTTTTTTTCCAGTGCCAACTAAGTCTTTAAATGCTATCGGTTTATGATTTAAATGAATTTCGGATAAAGTATCCATATTGTGTCTATTTTTACCAGAGTCTAAAACGTACGACATAAGCATAGTATCCTCCATAGATGTAATATTGATACCGTGTTTAAATAGCACAATAAAATCAAACTTAATATTTTGCCCTATTTTTTTTATACTCGCGTCTTCAAGCAAAGGTTTAAGTTTTTTTAATGCTTGATCTTTATTAATATTTTTTTTTGATTTATGCCCTACAGGAATGTAGCAAGCTTTACCAATTTTAGAACTAAGTGAAATTCCAATAAGATCTGCTTGATGAGGATCAAGAGAACTTGTTTCTGTATCTATTGCGACTTCTCCTGCTTCCTCAGCCTCTTTAATCCAGCTGTCAATTTCGTCAAGATTTGTTATTAAATAATATCTTTTTTTATCAATAACTTTTAACTTTTCCTCATTTTTAACAATATCCCTCTCTGAAGTTAGTTTTGGCTCACCATAAGCTGAAATTGCTGAGCTTAACAACCTGTTAAACTCCATTTCTCTTAAAAATTTATACAGTTTATCTTTATCGATTTCCTTTAATTGAAACTCTGTTAAAGACCTGTCTACAGGAGCATCATTTTTCAAAGTAACTAATTTCTTACTAATTAATGCTTTGTCTTTATTCTCAATAATTGTTTCTCTTCTTTTATTCTGCTTAATTTCATTAGCAGATTTTAAAAGTGTTTCCAAATTTCCATATTTATTTATCAATTCTGCAGCTGTTTTTACTCCAATACCAGGCACACCGGGAACATTGTCACTGCTGTCTCCAGCTAAAGCTTGAACATCAATTACCTTTGAAGAGTCTACTCCAAATTTTTTTTGTACATCTTCATCAGAAATAAATCTATTTTTCATCGGGTCATAAATTCGGACGTTTTTTTTGAACAATTGCATTAAATCTTTATCTGAAGATACAATTGTAACATTTGCACCTTTTTTTAAAATTTGATCTACATAGGTCGCAATAAGGTCATCTGCTTCATAATTAGCAAGCTCAACTGAAGGTAGATTAAATGCCAAAACAGATTTTCTAATATATTCAAATTGTGGAGCTAAATCGTCTGGTGCTTCAGATCGGTTCGCTTTATAGTCACGGTAAATTTCATTTCTAAAAGTTTTTCTTGCTGAGTCAAAAATAACTGCAAAGTGAGTTGGCTTCTGTTTATTTTGATTTGATTTAGAGTCTTCTAATAATTTAAATAGCATACTGCAAAATCCACTTACAGCACCAGTTGGTAAACCATCACTTTTACGTGTTAAAGGTGGTAGAGCATAATAAGCTCTAAAAATGTACCCTGATCCATCAATCAGATAAAAATGATCAGATTTTTGAATTTTACTCATTATAAATAAATATAGATTATGAATAGAAATAAGAGTATTATTTTTTATGGATGTTATAAAGCAAAATACTCACACTCAAATAATTAAATCAGTAATTGTAATTTTTTTAGGTTCAGTAATGCTTGCAATCTCTGCTAAAATTAAAATACCATTTTATCCAGTGCCTATGACAATGCAAACCTTTATGGTTTTATTTTTAGGTGTCTGTTTTGGATACAAAATTGCAATTTCTACAGTTGGATTATATTTAATAGAGGGTGTTCTAGGATTGCCAGTTTTTTCTAATTCTCCTGAAAGAGGTGTAGGTTTAGTCTATTTCACTGGCCCTACTATGGGCTACCTTATAGGATTTATCTTTGCTAGTTTTTTAGCTTCGTTTGTGAAAATCAAAGATAATTATTTCATTATTTTTATTAAATTAGTAGTAGCAGTTTCAATAATTTATATCTTAGGTGTGTTATGGCTAGGAACTTTGATAGGTTGGAACAAACCTATTTTTCAATTAGGAGTAATGCCATTCTTATTAGCAGAATTATTTAAGATTGTTTTGCTTACAGTTATTTCCAAGTATGTTTTAAAATTTAGAAAATTTATTTAGGGGATCTTTTTGAAAGAATTCGTTGTAGGGTTCTCCTATGCATTTTTAATCTTCTAGCTGTTTCAGATACGTTCCTGTTGCACAATTCAAACACTCTATGAATATGCTCCCATTTTACTCTGTCTGCTGACATTGGATTTTCTGGTGGAGCAGCCTTTTTTGATGGATCAGCTAACAAAGCTTTTTCAACGTCGTCTGCATCTGCTGGTTTCGCTAGATAATCAATTGCCCCCTCTTTAATAGCAGCTACTGCTGTTGGAATATTTCCATAGCCAGTTAACATTATTATTCTGCTAGAAGAATTTGTATTTTGGATTTCTTTAACTACCTCTAATCCATTACCATCTCCCAACCTCAGATCTACTACTGCAAAACCTGGTTTTTTAGCTTTGACTGAATCTATACCTTTTTTTACACCCTCAGCTTGAATAACCTCAAAACCCTTCTTTTCCATAGCTCTAGCTAATCTTTCTCTAAAAGGATTATCATCATCAACAATAAGTAACGATTTATTGTCGAAATCAGCTAAATTTTGTAAAGGTGCTTCATTTTTCATATGTTACATATGGACATTTTTTTTTTTAATTCAATAGGCCATTATTTGCTTTACATTAATTAACTAATGAATTAATTGCTGCAATTACTAAAGTTTTTTAAATAAAAAGACTTTTTTTGTTAAATTTTTTTAGGGGGCATTTTAGATGCAAAAATTTAAGTCAGTTGAAGAGTTAGTAACTCAACTGAAACCGGATAAACCAGTCTACTGTATAAGAAAGAATTCTATTCTTTCCGCTTCTAATTACTTTCAAAAAAAATTTCCAGGTGAGATATTATATGCTGTAAAAACAAACCCTCATGAAGAAGTAATTAAAACTCTTATTGAAAGTGGAATAAAACAATTTGATGTTGCTTCAATAGAAGAAATAAAAGCTGTACGAGAATTTACTCACTCAGCTAAATGTTCCTATATGCACACAATAAAAAGTAAAAACAGTATATCCGAAGCATACTTTAAATATGGGATAAAAACATTTGCTTTAGATACTAAAGATGAACTTATTAAAATTATAAAAAACACAAATAACGCTAAAGATCTTGAATTATTTGTGAGAGTGGCTGTATCAAATGAGCATGCAGAAATAGATTTATCTAAAAAATTTGGTGCTTTAAATTCTGAAGCAGTAGGATTATTACGATTAGTAAAACAATATGCAAAAAAAATAGGTTTAAGTTTCCATGTTGGATCTCAGTGTATGCATCCTATTTCTTATCACAAAGGTATCACTGAAATTGGAAATATCATTAAAAAAACTAAAATTAGTCCTGATTATATTAATGTTGGCGGTGGGTTTCCCACGATATACCCTGACTTAATTCCACAGTCTTTAAATAATTATCTAAGTGAAATTAAAAAAAGTTTAGAAAATTTAAAATTAAATAATAAGACAGAAATTATTTGTGAGCCTGGAAGAGCCCTGGTAGCAGAGAGTGGATCTACCATAGTGAGAGTTAATCTAAAAAAGAAACAAAAACTTTATATAAATGATGGAACCTATGGAACACTTTTTGATGCTGGAACTCCAAACATAATTTTTCCATCTAAAATGATTAAAGATAGCTCTAACAAAATTATTTCCAAAAAATTAACTGCGTTCGATTTTTATGGTCCTACTTGCGACAGTATGGATTATATGAAAGGCCCCTTTTTACTTCCAAATAATATTAAAGAAAATGATTACATTGAGCTTGGACAACTAGGAGCCTATGGATTGACCTTCAGAACACAATTTAATGGATTCTTTTCAGACGAAATTTATGAAGTTGAGGACCAACCAATTATGACGCTTTATGATAAACATGTTAATAAAGCTATAATGGTTGCTTAATGTCAGAAGAAAAAAAATTTGGTCATAACAGTAAAAAAGATTTTTTAAAAAATCCGGTTCAGCACATTAATATTACTTCTTTTGATGCACGAAAGATTATTGCCTCAATGGAAAAAATGTCTTTTGTTTCAAGAGAAACTGCAAATGCTGCTAAAATATATAATCAAATGCTTAAAGATAAAGATTGTACAATTTTTTTAACATTAGCTGGCTCTACTTCTGCAGCGGGATGCATGCATATCTACAGAGATATGGTGAAATACAATATGGTAGATGCAATAGTTGCAACTGGAGCATCAATAATAGATATGGATTTTTTTGAAGCGCTTGGCTTTAAACATTACCAAGGATCACAATACCAAAATGATAATGAGCTAAGAGATAATTACATAGACAGAATTTATGATACATTTATTGATGAAGAGGAACTTCAAATGTGTGATAAAACGATAGGAAAAATAGCTGATAAACTTGAGCCAAAATCTTACACGTCAAGAGAATTTATAGAAGAGATTGGAAAATATCTGATATCAAATGCAAAAAAGAAAGGGTCTTTGATTGAGACAGCTTATAAAAATGAAGTTCCAATATTTTGTCCAGCATTTACTGACTCTAGCGCAGGATTTGGGCTTGTAATGCATCAAGAAAGAAATCCTAAAAGTCATGTTACTATAGACTCAATAAGGGAGTTTAGAGAACTTACCGAAGTGAAAATAAAGTCTAAAAGTTCAGGATTATTTATGATTGGTGGAGGTGTTCCTAAAAATTTCATACAGGATACTGTAATTTGTGCTGAACTCTTGGGAAAAAACGTGGACATGCATAAGTATGCAATCCAAATCACAGTTGCTGACTCAAGAGATGGTGCTTGTAGCAGCTCAACATTAAAAGAAGCAAGTTCATGGGGCAAAGTTGATTCAGCCAAGGAACAAATGGTATTTGCTGAAGCAACTAGTGTTTTGCCATTAATAGTAAGTGATGCCTATCATACTGGTGCATGGAAGAATAGAGATAGAAAAAAATTTTCTAAAATATTTTGATTAATGGTCAAAAAAGTAAAAATTGGAATTATTCAAAGTAAAATTTCAGATAATATCAAGTCAAATATTATATCAGCAATTAAAAGTATTAAAAAAGCAGCATCCAAAAAAGCTAGGATAATTTGTTTACCAGAGCTATTTTTATCAACTTATTTTTGTCAAACAGAAAATCACTCAAATTTTAAACTCGCAGAAAAAATACCAGGTAAAATAACAGATATATTTTCTAATTTAGCAAATGAATTGGGGGTAATTCTAATCCTTTCATTATTTGAAAAGAGGACTTCAGGTTTTTACCATAATACAACTATTATAATAAACGAAAGAGGTAAAATATTAGCTAAATATAGAAAAATGCATATTCCAGATGATCCAGGATATTATGAGAAATTTTATTTCACTCCTGGAGATTTAGGTTTTAAGTCAGTCAAAACAAAATTTGGTAAAATTGGACCTTTAATATGTTGGGATCAATGGTTTCCAGAGGCTGCGAGATTAACAGCACTTAAGGGTGCGCAAATAATTATTTATCCAACAGCTATAGGATGGCATCCAAAGGAAAAAAAAAAATTTGGTAAATCTCAATTAGACTCCTGGATCACAATGCAAAAATCTCACGCAATAGCAAATGGAACTTTTGTAGTTGCCATTAATAGAGTTGGAACAGAAAGCAAGGGTAGAAAAAAAATAGAATTCTGGGGAAATTCAATGGTAATAAACCCTAGTGGTCAAATAATTGGAAAACTTAGTAACAATAAGCAACAAATTTTAATTCGTGAGATCGATTATAAAAAAATTGATAATGCCAGAGAACATTGGCCCTTTTTAAGGGATAGAAGAATAGATTTTTACAAAGGAATACTAAAGAATCCTGAAGATGAATGAAAAACTCAATGACTTTAGAATGCCTGCAGAATGGGAAAATCAAAAGTCTGTATGGATTGCTTGGCCTTATAATAAATATGATTGGCCAGGATTATATAAATCTATTCCTAAAGTAGTTTTAGAGATAATTTATAAAATTTCTAAAAGCCAAACAGTTAATTTGTTAGTTCATAAAAAAGTTAAAAAAATTAAAAAGTTAATTCAATTAAGCAAAATTAAGAATATTAATTTTCATAAAATTAAAACTGACAGAATTTGGTTAAGAGATTCAGGACCGATATTTTTAATTAACAAAAAAATTAAAAAAAAATTAATATTAGATTTTCGATTCAATGGATGGGCTAAATACAATAATTTCAATAATGATAATAAAATTACTGATAAAATAAGTAAGTTGGTCAAATTAAAAAAAATTGAGCCAGTTATAAAAAAAAATAAAAATTTAATAAAAGTAATAATGGAAGGTGGAGCTTTTGATGTTAATGGTGTGGGATCAATAATATTAACTGAGGAATGCTTATTGAGCAAGATTCAAGAGAGAAATAAAGATTTAAAAAAAAAAGACTATGAGAAATTATTTAGCAAATACTTAAATATCAAAAATTTTATATGGTTAAAAAAAGGAATTATAGGAGATGACACTCATGGTCATGTTGATGATATTTCAAGATTTGTCTCTAAGAATACGATTATGACAGCAATTGAAAGTAATAAAAAAGACAAAAATTACAAAAATCTTTATGAAAATTTAAATATCTTAAAAAAATCTAAAAATCAAAATGGGCGAAAATTTAAAATCGTAAAAGTGCCTATGCCTTCACCTATTTATATAAAAAAAACTAGAGTCCCTGCAAGTTACCTAAATTTTTATATTTGTAATAAAAAAGTACTATTACCAATTTTTAAAGTAAAAGAGGATAATATTGCTATTAAAATTTTTAGAAATTTTTTTAAAAATAAAAAAATTGAAACAGTTGACTGTAGTAAATTGATATGGGGTTTTGGGGCAATACATTGCATGACACAGCAAGAACCTAAAATCTAGCTAAGCTGCTTTAAGTGTACCAAGTAATAGTCTAAAGGGAATCAGCATTATTAAAGCTACAAAAAATTTTACTGCTAAGTCTCCAAAAGATAAGGTTATCCAAGGTATTCCTGTTCCGTAGAAAGATATTGAAAAAAATAAAAAAGTATCAACTGTTGATCCAATCAAAGATGACGTCAAAGGAGCAACAAACCATTTTTTTTGTCTCAACTGATCAAATATTTGCACATCTAAAAGTTGTGCAATTATAAAGGCTGTTCCTGATCCAATTGCAATTCTTATGGATATAAGATCTGTAAAATTTGTTGAAAATATTAGTGTAAATAAAATTCCTATTGTAAAACCAATATAAACAATTTTTCTAGCAACTATCTTACCAAATGATCTATTAGCTAAATCTGTAATTAAAAAAGCAATAGGATAACTAAATGCCCCATAAGTTAATATTTCCTCTAAACCATAATATTTAATTGGAAATTGAACTAAATAATTAGATGCCAGTACAACTAAACCCATTAAAAATGAGAGAATAAAAAATATCTTTTTCATTGAGCTGTTTTAGATTGAACCTGTTTCTTTTGAAACGGAGATTTAATAAGCAAGTTTTTTTTTAATTTTTTTAATCTTGGTGATAAGTTTTTATTTTTAACAGTTTTAAGGAACTCATCAAAACTACCTTTTTTATCAACAGATCTTACACCTGCATTACTCACTGTGAGTTTCATGCTCCTTTTTAAAAGTTCACTAGTAAACTTTACTTTTTTTAAGTTTGGTAAAAATCTTCTTTTTGTCTTATTATTCGCATGACTTACGTTGTGTCCTTTAAGAGGAATTTTACCAGTGAGTTCACATTTTTTCGACATAATAACAAAAAGTATATAAATTGAGATTACGACCGCGTCAAGTTTATATAATTTAAGAAATTGTTTTTTTTCCTATTATTTCACTAAAGTGCTTAACACCGTCTTTTAACATCAATTCCTTTAGCTCTTTTTTAATTAGGTTCACAATATTAGGTCCTCTATAAACCATCCCTGTATAAAGTTGGATGTAACTTGCTCCGGCCAAAAACTTCTTATAAGCACTTATTCCTGAGTCCACTCCCCCAACTCCAATTATTTTAATTTTTTTACCTATAATTTCATAAAATTTTTCAATCAATTTTGTTGATTTTTCCTCTATCGGTTTTCCTGAAAGGCCACCTTTTTGATGTTTTTGAATGTCATTTAGTTCATCTCTAGTTGAGTCTGAGGTATTGGATAAAATTACTGCTTCTATATTATTTTTTAAAAGAACATCAGATATTTTAGGTATTTCTTGATCCTTTATATCAGGCGAAACCTTAACAACAATTGGAATATTCGAATTAAGGACTGTTTTTTCATTATTAATAATTTTTAGTAATTTATTCAACTTATTTTGATCATGAAAATTTCTAAGCTCTTCTGTATTAGGAGATGAAATGTTGATTGTAATATAATCAGCAATTCTATGAAAGACTTTTAAACATTCGATATAGTCGTTGTGTCTATTATTTGTATCTTTATTAGGACCAATATTAATTCCAAGTAAGCCGATCTGTTTGTTTGATAAAATCCTATCAGCAATATTTTTTGCACCCAAGTTATTAAAACCTAATCTATTTATTAAGGCCTCATCCTCTACCAGTCTAAAAACTCTAGGTTTAGGATTGCCATATTGTCTTAGAGGTGTAACGGTACCAGCTTCTACAAAACCAAATCCGAGCTTAAACAATGAATTATAAACTTCAGCATTTTTATCAAATCCAGCTGCTACTCCAATCGGATTAGCTATGTCTTTATTGAATAATTTGGTTTTAAATAAATTATTATCTTTATTCGAATCTAAAATATTTGGAACAAAATTCAATTTTAACGATTTTATTGCTAAACTATGCGCTATCTCAGGATCTAGTTTAAAAATTAAAGATCTTAAATTTGAAAACATTATTTAATTCTACTTATTATAAGATCTTTTGTTTCTTTAACACCAAAAAAACTTATAAAAAAACCCATTCGAGGACCATTTTCGTCTCCGAAAACAACTTCATAAATCAATCTAAACCAATCTCTTAGATTTTCTGAGTATCCGTTATCTTTTCCAGTTGAATAGATTAATGTTTGAATATCCTCTGGGGACATTTTGTCATTACATTCATCAAGTGTTTTGATTAATGCTTCTAATGCCTTTTTTTCTTTTTGATCAGGTGTTTTATATTTCTTTTTAGTTTTAATTACATCGTTGAAATATTTTATTGCATATCCAACTAGATCGTCAAAGATAGGCTGTTCTTTTTCAGAAATATCATCTTTATATCTTTTAACAAATTTCCACAAAAGTTCTTTATTTTCGGCATTACTTGTTTCAACGAGGTTTAATAGCATCGAAAAAGACATAATCATTTTTTCTCTAGGAACTTTTCCATTATGTACATGCCAAACCGGGTTCATCAATAATTGAAGTTCGTCTTGAGTTTTAGCCTTTTCTATAAGTTCAAGATATTCATCAACTGCTTTTGGAACTATCTCGTTGTAAAGTTTTTTTGCTCTTTTTGGGTTTTGATACATATAAA
>CACPQC010000002.1 GCA_902635975.1 uncultured Pelagibacteraceae bacterium | reverse complement strand
AATCTTTGCAATTGTTGCAGGGGTTATAGGAACGGCATTTTCAGTTTTAATGAGAATGGAACTAATGCATCCAGGCGATGGGATATTGGGTGGAAATTATCATTTATATAATGTGTTAGTGACAGGTCATGGTTTAATCATGATTTTCTTTATGGTTATGCCTGCTATGATAGGTGGTTTTGGTAACTGGTTTGTTCCAATTATGATTGGAGCACCAGATATGGCATTTCCACGAATGAATAATATTTCTTTTTGGTTATTGCCAGTTTCCCTTACATTATTAATCTTATCAATTTTTGTGGATGGACCTCCAGGTCAAACAGGAGTGGGAGGTGGATGGACCATTTATCCTCCATTGTCATCTAAGGCTGGACAGCCCGGCCCTGCAATGGATTTAGCAATTTTAAGTTTACACTTAGCAGGAGCTTCCTCAATTCTGGGTGCAGTTAATTTTATTACTACAATTTTAAATATGAGAACTCCGGGTATGACATTACACAAGATGCCATTGTTTGCATGGTCAATTTTAGTAACTGCGTTTTTGTTATTGTTATCTTTACCTGTTCTTGCTGGCGCAATTACCATGTTATTGACAGATAGAAACTTTGGGACAGCCTTCTTTGAGGCTCAGACTGGTGGGGATCCAGTTTTATTTCAACACTTGTTTTGGTTTTTTGGTCATCCTGAAGTTTATATTTTAATTCTTCCTGGTTTTGGAATGATAAGTCATATAGTTTCAACATTTTCTAGAAAACCAGTTTTTGGTTACTTAGGAATGGCCTACGCGATGGTAGCAATCGGTATAGTTGGTTTTGTTGTTTGGGCTCACCATATGTATACAGTAGGATTGAGTACTGACACAAAAGCCTATTTCCTTGCAGCTACAATGATTATAGCAGTTCCAACAGGAATTAAAATTTTCTCTTGGATAGCGACTATGTGGGGTGGATCAATATCTTTTAAAACGCCAATGATGTGGGCACTAGGTTTTATATTTATGTTTACTGTTGGTGGGGTAACAGGTGTAGTTTTAGCAAATGCAGGTGTTGATACTGCTATGCATGACACATATTACGTAGTAGCTCATTTTCATTACGTTCTTTCTTTAGGAGCAGTTTTCGCAATTTTTGCAGGCTTCTATTATTGGTTTTCAAAAATGAGTGGTTATGAGTATTCAGAATGGATGGGTCATTTGCATTTTTGGCTAACGTTTATTGGAGTGAACTTAATCTTTTTTCCTCAACATTTTTTAGGATTAGCGGGTATGCCGAGAAGATATGCAGATTATCCGGATGCATTTGCAGGTTGGAATTATATATCATCTATAGGATCTTACGTTGCTGTAGCAGGATTGGTAGTATTTTTTGTAAATCTTTTTTATGCATTTGCAAAAAAGAAAACTGCTGAAAAAAATCCATGGGGTGTAGGAGCTACAACACTAGAATGGACCGTGCCATCACCTCCTAACTTCCATACTTTTGAGGAATTACCAAAATTTGAGGATGATCAAGATACTCAGAAATCACACGGTTAGATTTAGAATATAAAAGACATGAACAATGTACGGCTAAAAAAAAGAAGTTTGAGCCAAGAGGATTTATTTAATCTTTCAGAATTATTTAAACTAATGAAGCCGCGTGTAATGTCATTAGTTATCTTTACTTGTGCTGTTGGTTTATTAACAGCTCCAAATATAGTCTCAACTAAAGATGCTATAATTGGAATTTTACTAGTTTCATTGGGTGCTGGCGCTGCTGGGGCATTAAATATGTGGTACGATTCTGACTTAGATGCTTTAATGTCCAGAACTTGTTTAAGGCCAATACCAACTGGCAAAGTAAACAAGAACCAAGCGTTAATATTTGGTGTAACTTTATCAATCGTATCAGTTGTAGCATTAGATTATTTTACCAATAGAATTTCAGCAGCCATCTTATTATTAACTATATTATTTTATGTATTGGTTTATACAATTTGGTTAAAGAGAAGAACTCCACAAAATATTGTTATAGGTGGGGCCGCAGGAGCTTTTCCTCCTGTAATAGGGTGGACAATCGCTGCAGGTTCAATGTCAATTGAACCAATTACTTTTTTTTTAATAATATTTTTTTGGACCCCTTCTCATTTTTGGGCTTTGAGTTTGTACAAATCTGATGATTATCGCAAAGCTAAAATACCTATGCTTCCACTAACTAGTGGAATTGAAAGCACTAAAATAAATATATTTATTTACTCACTTCTAATGTTGCCAACAATTATTTTTCCATATGCAATAGATTTTGTTGGGTTAACATTTTTAATTCCGTCATTATTTCTAACGTTCTACTATAATTATTTATGCTACGAACTGCTTAAATTTAAAAAGAATAGATTTAAACCAAAGCTCGCAAAAGCAATATTTGGATTTTCAATACTATATTTGTTTTTGATTTTTGTTCTTTTTTTGATAGATAAGATTATATGATTACGCCAGATAAAAGAACAAAAAGAAAAAACATTATTACAGCTGTAGCAATAATTGCATTTATGATTTTTCTTTTCTTATTTACCCTATATAACACAGGAGTATTTGATAGATCTATATGATTGAGAAAAAAAAATTAACCCCATTAGTTCTTGCTGGCATTTTTGTTTTAATGTTGGGTTTGTCTTATGCCTCTGTACCACTTTATGAAATTTTCTGCAGAGTAACAGGCTTTGGAGGAACAACACAAGTTGCTAATAATGCCCCAAAAATTGTTTTAGATAAAGTAGTAAGTGTTAGGTTTGACACTAATGTGAATAATTTGCCATGGGACTTTAAAGCTAAAAAAAATGTGATGGATGTTAAAGTAGGTCAAGTCAACAAAATAGAGTTTGAAGTTTTAAATTATAGTGACGAACCTACAGCAGGAGTTGCAAGTTTTAATGTGTCACCTTCAAGTTTTGGAAAATATTACAGTAAATTAGGTTGCTTTTGTTTTGAGAAACAAGAACTAAAAGCTGGAGAAAAAGCTACCTATGTTATGACTTTCTATTTGGATCCAGAGATGGTTAATGACGCAACTGTAAAAAATTTAGAAGATGTGACTATGTCATATACTTTTTTCTCGACAGATTATTATAAACAATCATAATTTAAAATATGTCAGCTGAAAAAAAACACGATTATCACCTTGTTGACCCAAGCCCTTGGCCAATATATGTATCATTTTCTTGTTTGGTTCTAGCCTTAGGTTCAGTTTATTATATGCACTCGGACGTTTCTTGGGGAATGTATTTGGGTCTTGCACTTTTAATTTATGGTGCATACATGTGGTTTAGGGATGTTGTCATTGAGGCGGAACATCAAGGACATCACACACCTGTAGTTCAAATACATCATCGATACGGAATGACTCTATTTATCGCCTCTGAGGTTATGTTTTTTGTTGCTTGGTTTTGGGCATACTTTGATGTAAGTCTTTTTCCAAATGAATTTGTTGGAAGTGTATGGCCACCAAAAGATATTAAAACTTTTGACCCTTGGGATATTCCATTAATAAATACTTTGGTGCTTTTATTGTCTGGAACTACTGTAACATGGTCACATCATGCACTTCTTGAGAATGATAGAAAAAGTTTTATTCAAGGATTAGTGTTAACGGTTATTCTAGGTGTCTGTTTTACAGCACTCCAGGCTTACGAATATCATCATGCAACATTTGCTTTTTCAGATCATATCTACGGATCAGTATTTTATATGGCAACAGGATTTCATGGTTTTCATGTGATTGTAGGTACAATATTCTTGGCTGTATGTTTGTGGAGAGGAAAGCTGGGTCATTTTAACAAAGATCACCACTTTGGTTTTGAGGCGGCAGCATGGTATTGGCACTTTGTTGACGTAGTATGGCTATTCTTATTTGCTGCGATATATATTTGGGGAAGCTAATTTTGAACCTTGAAACATAAATTTTTATTTTCAGTTTTTATAATATTCTTTATATTTGTTTTTATAGCGTTAGGAACTTGGCAGATAATTCGTCTGAATTGGAAGAATAATCTCATTTTAGAAATTGAAAATTCTTTAAAAAATCCTCCAGTTCAACTTTCACAATCTAATCAAAAAAATTATCTCAAAATTAAAACGTCGGGCAGTGTTGATTTTGAGAAACAAATTTACTTATATAATTTAAATGACTCTGGAACACCTGGGTTTGAAGTTTTTAATCCAATTATTATTAATGGCGAAAACTATTTACTTAATAGAGGATGGATACCATTTGAAAAAAAAAATATGCCTGAGATAAATATATTGGACCAAAATAACATATTTGGAACTATTAAAACACAAGGAAGAAAAAATATATTTAAACCAGATAATGATATTAAAGAAAATTACTGGTTTAGTTTAAATAGGGAAGATATTTTTAAATTTACTGGTAAAAAGTTTTCTAAGTACATAATATATTTAGATGGAAATTATCAATTTCCAAGACCAATAAAAATTACTGCTGATATTTCTAATAATCATAAAAAATATGCAATGACATGGTTTTCATTAGCGATTTCAATTTTTTTGCTATATCTATATTTTAGAAAAAAAAATTACTAAATGAACTACATCAGCACAAGAAATAATCAGAAAAGTTTTACTTTTAGGGACGTTTTTCTTAAAGGTTTAGCGGATGACGGTGGGCTATTCGTACCTCAATCAATTAAAAAATTTAAAAAAGAGGAATTAGATAATTTAAAAAACCTTAGTTACAATGATTTGGCAGTTGAAATAATTTATCCGTTCATAGGGGATTTCATGTCAAAAGATATCTTAATCTCTATGATTTCAAAATCATACACAAATTTCAGATCTAAAGATGTTGTAAAAATATCAGATTTGGGAAATTTAAAAGTTTTAGAGCTATTTCATGGCCCTACACTCGCTTTCAAAGATATAGCTATGCAACTAATAGGTAATTTTTACCAATATCATTTAACACGTGATCAAAAAAAAATTAATATAATAGTGGCAACTTCAGGCGACACTGGTGCAGCTGCTATAGACGCCTTAAAAGGAAAAGCAAATTTGAATGTATTTGTATTACATCCAAATAATAAAATCTCACCAGTGCAAAGAAAACTTATGACCATACATGAAGAGAGCAATGTATTTAATATTGCAGTTGAGGGAAATTTTGATGATTGCCAAAATTTAGTAAAATCAATGTTTAGCGACGAAAAATTTTCTAAATCAATAAATATGTCTGGTGTAAATTCAATTAATTGGGCAAGAATTGTTGCTCAATCAGTATATTATTTTTATGCTTACTTTAAAGTTGGAAATGGTCAACCTTTGTCTTTTTCTGTTCCAACAGGAAACTTTGGTGATATTTACGCAGGTTACTTGGCAAAAAAACTAGGTCTTCCAATTGATAGATTAATCGTAGCAACAAATAAAAATGACATACTTCACAGAGCTATTTCTGATGGTGATTACAATCAAAAGAAAGTTGAGGAAACAAATACACCAAGTATGGATATACAAATAGCAAGTAATTTCGAAAGGCTTTTATATGACGTAAAAAATTGTAACTCAGAAGTTACAAAAGATGTAATGGCTGAAATAAAAAATAATACTTATAAAATCGATAAAAACGATCTAGATAAAATTAAAAAGAATTTTGTATCCGAAATGCTTGATGAAAATGAGACTGTTGAAATGATAAAGATAATTAATGATGAGCATCAGGTGGTAGTAGATCCACATACTGCAGTAGGCATTGGCGCTGTGAGAAAACTAGGATTAGAAAAAAATTGTGTCGTATTATCAACTGCACACCCATGCAAATTTCCAAAAGCAATAGAGGATGCGATATCAAAAACCGAAAATTTACCAAATAGTCTAAAGTATGTTAATGACAGAAAAGAAAAATTTAAACTTCTTTCTAACGATATTACAGAAGTTAAAAAATATATAATGAATTCGATATGAAAATTAAAATAAAAGATCAACTGCCAGATACAGAGATTTTTCAACTTGTTGATGGAGAACCTCAAAAAAGTAAACTAAGAGAAACTATTGGTAATGGTAAAATTGTTTTGTTTGGTTTACCTGGTGCATTTACATCAACTTGCTCCAAACTCCACCTGCCAGGTTTTGTTGCAAATGCAGATAAAATTAAAGCAAAAGGAATAAAAAATATATTTTGTTTATCAGTAAATGATCCTTATGTGATGCATGGCTGGGGAGAGATTAATAATACTGGAGATAAAATAAAAATGTTATCTGATCCGTATTTGTTATTTACTAAAGCAATTGGAGCAGAAGTTGATCGAAATGCAAAAGGGATGGGTATTAGATCAAATCGTTATTTAATGGTGATTGAAAATTTTACAATTGTTAATATTCATGTTGAAAAAGAAACTAAAGAATGTGGTTTAACTTCAGCAGAGAACTTATTAAACAATCTAATCTAGGTAGGGCCGTTCTGTTGCCAGGTGCCCCGAACTTTGTAACATTATTCGTGAATCATTTAAATTAAAAGTATAAATTTTTCACTTAAATAACGCCACTAGAACGCCAAAATCTAGTCGTTATTTAATAAAAAATTTGATAATGTTTATCCATGAAAATGGGTGAAGTTATTTACGCAGGTTTCTTTATTGCGGTATGTATTATTTTTTATTTGCTTAAAGTTATGTTTGATATACCGGCATATTTTGGTGTTATATGTTTTGTTGTGGGTATTATATTGTTAATTTCTGGTTCTAAAAGAATGGAAAAAGAAGACAAGGGTGAAATAGGAGATTGGCCTTGGAGCAAAAAAAAATAGCAAATATCTTTCCACATTCAAATTATAAAGGAGAAATGATTTTATGGAAAAATTTATATTAGAGATTTTAAAGAAATATCCAAAAAAAAAAGTAAAAATAAAATTTAAAGATACTTATCTTTATAAGTTCTTGTACAAAAATAATAACGCCACCTAAACGCCAATAATCCAAAAATCGTAAAAAATTTAGTGATGATTTAGGATTTTAAGGGGCGTTCTGTTGCCAGGTGCCCCAACTATAGGTTGGCAGCATCTTTAGCTATTAAATCTACTTCATTATTTAAATCATTTGTTGAATGTGCTTTCACCCAATTCCAACTTATTTCAAATTCATTATTTAGAAGATCCAATTCTATCCAAAGCTCCTTATTACGAACCTCTTTTTTGTTTGCAGTTTTCCATCCATTTTTTTTCCAATTATGTATCCATTCTGTAATTCCAGACTTAACATATTTAGAGTCTGTAAAAATTTGAACCTTGCTACCTTTTGGAATTTCGTTAAGAGCTTTTATTGGAGCAAGCAATTCCATCTGATTGTTAGTAGTGTCATTTTTTTTGCCTTTAATTTTAGTTTTTTTCCCATCGTTTAATATTATTGCTGCCCAACCACCTTTACCTGGATTACCAATACATGAACCATCAGTATATATTTTAATCATAAATTATAAATAATCCTTATAAGTTTTTAATTTGTTGTGTATTAATAGTTTTTGATAATATTCCCTAGGATTTTTAATTTTTATCAGCGCAGTTTTTGGTGTGTTAGTATAATCATAAAGTCTAGTAAGAAAGTATCTTAATGCAGCGCCTCGACATAAAATATTCAATGATTTTTTTTCCTTGTTTGATAGCTTTCTTATTTTTTCATATCCTTTGATGAGACTTTTTACTTTTTTTTTATTAAGATAAAACTTTGAATTTAGTTGATCAAAACATAACGCATTTACACATATAGCTATCTCATACATAAAGTAGTCATTTGCAGCAAAGTAAAAATCAATAATTCCAGATAAATTATTTTTTTTAAAGAATATATTATCAATAAATAAATCTCCATGAATAATTCCATGGGGCAATTTTTTAGGCCAATTTTTGTTAATTTCTCGCAGGTTAATTTTTAAAAATTTTTCTAAGTTTTTAAATTCTGATTTAAATTCAATTTTATTAATTAATGGTTTAAGTTTTTTAATACCCATTGAATTACTCCTAAAAAGCTTTATTTTTCTTGTTGATAAGTGCATTAAAGCAACAGTTTTTCCTACATCGTGACAATTTTTGAGAGATAAACTTTTTTTGCTTTTTCCCGTTAAAAACGAGACAATACAAGCAGTTTTATTTTTAAGCTTAATTAAAAAATGCCCATTCCTATTTTTTAAAGGTTTGGGGCAAATAATATTAAGAGAACTTAATTGATCCATCAGCTTCATAAAAAAGGGTATCTCTTTTTTTAAAACTCTTTTTTCAAAAATTGTGAGAATGAATTTATTTTTTTTTGATTTTAATAAATAATTTGTGTTTTCTATGCCTTGCTTAATACCTTTAAAACTTTTGAAATTTTCAACGTTAAATTTCTTATTAATTAAGGAAATATCCTTTTTACTAATCTTAGTGTAAACAGCCATTTAATTTAATTTATTTGGAACTTTAAAAACCACATCTTCTTTAATAATTTCAATTTCATCTATTGAAACTTTAAACCTCTTCCTTAAATTTTTTATAAAATCTTTTACTAATATTTCAGGTGCAGATGCGCCAGAAGAAATTCCTATCGTACTACAATTTTCAATTAATTCATATGGTATCTCACTTTGTGAATGTATCAATTGTGCATTATCACACCCAGACTTTTTAGCTACTTCAACCAATCTTACTGAATTTGAGGAATTCCTACTTCCTATAACAAGAAATAAATCACAATCTTTTGCAATATTTTTAACTGCCATTTGCCTATTTGTTGTTGCATAACAGATATCCTCTTTATGTGGTTCTTTAATATTTGGAAATCTTTCTTTTAAAATGTTTATAATATCCTTAGTATCATCAACTGATAATGTAGTTTGAGTGACAAAAGCTAAATTTTTTTTGCTATCGAATTTGTAATTTTTTGCTTCATCTTCATTTTGAATCAAATCAATTGTTCCTTTAGGTAATTGACCCATCGTTCCAATAACTTCTGGGTGATTTTCATGTCCAATTAAAATTAAATGGTAATTAGACTTATGGAGATTTTCAGCTTCTCGATGAACTTTTGAAACAAGCGGGCAAGTTGCATCAATGTATGTCATTTTATATTTTTCAGCATCTAGGGGAATTTTTTTTGGTACACCGTGAGCTGAAAAGATAACAGGTCTTGTTTTATCCTCTATCTCCTCAAGTTCTTCTACAAATATTGCGCCTTTCTTTCTTAAATCGTCCACAACAAATTTATTATGGACTATCTCATGTCTAACATACACTGGTGATCCAAATTTAATTAAGGCTTTTTCCACAATCTCGATCGCTCTTTCAACGCCAGCACAAAAACCTCGTGGTGCAGAAAGCAAAATCTTAATTTCTTTATTTTTCATTTTTTTCTATTAAATATTCGAGCAATATATGCGGAAAGGTTAGAGATGCCAAACCTATAAATATTAATTTAAGAATTGAACTATCAAAACTATAATTATTATTCAAAAAATACATACCAATTAAAAAAAAGATAGCAGTGAGGATTGTTAAAGGAAGAGCTTTTTTAATAAAAATAAAAAGACCATTTTTTATGTTTTCATGATCAAGCTCAATCATTAACAAAATACTATGTCGAATTGAGTGCAGAAAACAGAAATAAATTGTAAATGCTATTAAAGGTGAAAAATAGAAATTAATGATAATTATTGAAAAAAAATCTAAAAATATCGTGAAATTTCTATATTCAAACTTTTTAAGAAATAAAAAAATACTTGATAGAGTACTTATAAAAATTCCAATACTTAAAAGTCGGTTGCTTTCGATGAAAGTCATACTTGAATAAAAACTTTCATTTTGAATTAATAATAACTTGAAAATCAATATTGTTTCATCGAAATGAAAAAATAATGGGGCTAAAACAATCAAGGCACCTTTGAAGAATAATAGCAATTGATTAACAAATGACTTTTCATCTAATAGAAATTGAGTGTCTTCTTTTCCAAAATGATAAGAGGCAACAATTAAAAATATTATTAAAGATGTAGCTGGAAATAATATCCACAATATAGCTATTGAGATTGCTAATAATAAATAGGTAAAATAAAAAATTAAAATATTATTTATGTTAAATCTTTTAAGAAGCTTCTTTCCTTTTACATGATCTAAAGATCCATGAGATACACCAATTACAAGAATTAGTAATAAGCAAATTAGTGGTGATATAATTGAATTGTCAATTTTCAAAAATAATAATGAAAAAATATTACAAAATAAAAAAAATATAAAAGAATGATTAAAACAAATTTTTTTAATTTTTAGCTTCATCATTCACTAGTAAAACAAGGCTTTTATAAATGTAAACTTTGGCATTTTAAGAATTACATTAAAATCTTCCCAAAAACTACTTTTGTTTGATAAAAATTTAATTACAGTCTTTGGTGACGCCTTAAACATATTAAAGAATATATCTGCCATTTTTTCAGGATGTTTATTAAGAACGCGTAAAAATATATCATCTAAAAATTGATATTTTTTGTTTATCTCAAATTTTTTACATTTGGAAATATTTTCAATATTTTCTCTTATAAATTTACTGTGCTCTTGAATGTTTAAAAAAGTATAACCAGTACTTAGTCTAGTCATTCCACCAGCCGTTCCAATATTAATTTTATTTTTTTCTTTTTCGTATACAGGGTAGAACATAGGAATTGCACCTTCTTCTTTATAGGTAATTTTGTAATCTTTTATTTTAAGATGCTTATCAATGTAATCTTTAATTTGCTGATCATAATCTTTTTGAGAATTGTCGTTCACTCTGGATAGCCAGGTTGTTTCAACTAAAGCTTTATTTTTTGAGTAAGGAAGTGTGTAAAAAAAATGTACACTTTCTCTTTGTTCGCAGTCAAAATCCATAAGATTAAAAATTTCCTCATCAAAAGAATTTTTTTTTGTTTCAATTTCTACGCCGCAAAAATGTTGCCAAAGATTAAAATATTTTTTTTTAATGTTTGGAACACTATTAAAAATGAATGAGTTTTTAGTATTTACTTCATCTATATTTTTGAAGAAAGAAATATTATTATTTTCTTTTAATTTATTATTTATTTTTTCATAAAATAAACCACTATCTATGCTTTGATAAGGGTAATCTCTACATTGAAGATGATTTGTTTTACCAGGAATATTTATTGTAAAATGTTCCCAACTTTTTTTAACACAATCATCAAAATTATGAGGATTTACTTTCCAGAAAGACCATGTTTTGTCTCTTTTATATTGTGCTCTTGGTTCAATAATTGCCAAGGTTTTGTCTCTTAACTTCTCATGTACATCTAACTCATAAGCAAGAGATAAACCAGCACAACCGCCTCCAATAATGATGTAGTCAAAATCTCTCATTTAAATTAATTTCC
Source organism: uncultured Pelagibacteraceae bacterium (assembly GCA_902635975.1). GTDB lineage: Bacteria > Pseudomonadota > Alphaproteobacteria > Pelagibacterales > Pelagibacteraceae > Pelagibacter. The sequence continues at coordinate 45,662 of CACPQC010000002.1, read as the reverse complement.
TCATTAATCAAAATATGATCGTGTCTGATTTGATCATCTTTTTTGGATGTCAATGATAGTTTAATTAAATCCAAAATCGCTAGAAAGGTTTCTAGTCCTTTTTCTAAATTTGAAACATATATTTTTCCAGCATTTTGATAGTTTTCTAAGTTTTTTTTATTTAATATTTTATAACCGATTTTTCTGTATATTCTTCTTGCAACTAAAATTGAAAAACGAAAACTAAACGGTATTTCCTTAATCGAATAAAACGAATTTTCGTAAAAAGTATCAGCAAGATTGATAGTTGATGAAATTTCTTCAAAATTTTTATCTATGTAAAAACGATTATTTTTTGAGTCTTCAATTACATCTCTTGATATGTTTGTAAGTTGCATTGCAATCCCAAGATCAATAGCAGATCTAAGTGAACTTTTTTTATTGACTTTTAAGATCTTTGCCATCATTAATCCAACAGTTCCAGCTACTCTGTATGAGTAAATTAACAAATCTTTTCTCGAATTTAATTTAACTTTAACTTTGATATCTGATTTAATTCCAATTAATAAATCCTGAACAATTTTTACAGAGATGTTGAACTCCTCCATTAGACCCCACATATTTTTGATGACTGGATCATTAAGCTTTTTGTTGTTAAAATCATTCTCGAATTGATTGAATTTCTTTTCTTTCTTTACTAATTCCTCAAGATCGTCTGCGATATTATCTGCTACTCTACAAAAATCGTATAAAGTTGAGCATTTTTTTAGTGTCTTTTTCGGTAAAAAAAAACCAGCCCAACTGAATGATTTTGCATAAATAGATAAATAACTTTTGTTAAGCATTATAAAATTCTATCTAACACTTTTGCAGATGAAAGCACTCCCGGCACACCAGCGCCTGGATGAGTGCCAGCTCCTACAAAATAAAGTCCATCGTATATTTCGGATTTATTATGAAATCTAAAATAAGCTGACTGAGAAAATTTTGGCTGTATTGAGAAACCTGAACCATATTTAGTATTTAAATCTCTCTCAAAGTAATCTGGTGTCAAGTAAAAGTCTTCCACAATATTTTTTCTAAGATTTGGCATCAAGTCCTTTTCCATTTTATCTATTACTAAATTTTTCATTTTTTCACCCTCAACAGACCAATCAATTTTTGATTGATTATTTGGTACCGGAACCAAAACATAAAAACAATCATTTCCCTCTGGCGCTATAGACTTATCTGTTGAAGATGGCCTATGAAGATAGTAACTGATATCTTCATTTAATTTTTTATTATTAAAAATATCATTTAGATGTTCTTCATATTTGTTACCAAATTTAATTGTATGATGTTCTACATTTTCATATTTTTCTTTTGTACCAAAATAATAAACAAATAATCCCATCGAGTATTCCATTCGTCTCTTTTTCCATTTAAAAAGAAATGAGTTATTAGCATCTCCATTTAGCATTTTTTCATATACTGCAGGTGGGTCTGCATTACAGATTACATTGTCGGATTTTAATACTGTTTGATTATCTAATTCAACACCAGTAATTTTTTTTTTATTGGAAATAATTTTTTTAACCTCATGTCCTTTTATTACTTTAATTCCAACTTCATTCATTAATTTCTCAAGACCTTTAATGATATTTCCTGTTCCTCCCATAGAGTAATGGATTCCCCATTTTTTCTCTAAGTATAAAATTAGTCCATAAATTGATGTAGTTGTAAACGGGTTACCACCAACTAGTAATGGATGCATACTAAGCATTCTCCTTAATTTTTCATTTTTTACATAAGAGGAAACTAATGAGTAAACTGATTTGTAACTTTTTAATTTTAATAAAGCTGGCAATTGTTGCATCATCACAAATGGCCTATCAAACGGAATGTCCGCAAGTTCAATGAAACCTTTATCAAATATTTTTTTTGTGAAATTCACTAATTTTTCATAACCTAGTACGTCCTCTGGATTGATCTTCTCAATTTGTTTTTTCATATCTTCTTCATCACCAGAGTAATTAAACCTAGTTTTATCCTCGAAGATAAATTGATACCAAATCTTTAATGGAGCAAGTTCTATGTAATCTTTTGGATTTTTTTTAAATAATTCAAATAACTCATTAATTAGATACGGTGCGGTAATTACTGTTGGACCACCATCATATGTGAAGCCATTTTTTTTAAAAACTCGAGCTCTCCCTCCAAGATCAGGGTGCTTTTCAATTAAAGTTACATTGTTACCTTTTGCTCTAATGCGAAGAGCGGCTGCTATTCCTCCAAATCCAGAACCAATTACAATAGAATTCATTCCAATAATTTATAATTTTTTTCAAAAAATGTAAGAAGATTATAAATTAATCTTTTTTAACTCTGCTTTAGTTTCATTCAAATTTTTTTCAAACAGGTTATCTAATTTGGATTTATCTACAGAGGTAGTAAGTATTTTTTTTACAGAATCCATGGCAATTTTTATAGATGTATTCTTAATTTCCTTTAGAGCTGAGTCTTTCATTAGAGTAATTTTTGTTTGAGCAGAATTTTTTTTAATTTCTGAAGATTTATGAAACTTATCATTTAATTCAATTATTAATCTATCGCTATCTTTTTTGGCTTGGTCTAAAATTTCTTTGCTTACTGACTGTGCAGTGTTAAGTTTTTTTTGAGCATTATCTAGCAATATTTTAGCCTCAGTTCTTAATTTTTCACTTTCATCTATCTCATTTTTAATACCCAAAATTATCTTGTTTAACATTTCATTTATTTTTTGGGGTACTTTTAAATAAACGAGACCCCCAAAGAATATAATAAATGAAACTGCTACCCAAAATGTTGCATCAAGAGCCATAGTATTTATCCTTATTCTTCTTAGAAAGATCATCAACAATCGCTGAGATACTGCTATTATTAATTTCTGTTCCAATTAGTTTTTTTAAAAGGTCCGAAGATGTTTCTATTGCAATTTTGTTAATTTTATCTGTAGCATCTTTTTTTAATGTTTTTATTTCCTCTTCAGCATTACTAATTTCTTCGTCTATTTGTTTATCTAAAGTTTCTTTTTTTAAATTTATATCTTTAATTATTTTTTCCCTAGCGTTTTTAAAAATATTTTTTGCCTCTGATTTACTTTTTAAAATTATTTCATCGTATTCTTTTAACTTAACCTCACTAATTTCTCTTTGCTTTTCAGCAGTTTCTATGTTTTCTTGTATTTGAGATTTTCTGAGCTCAAGATTTGAACTTATTTTTGGTAAAATAAATTTTGATAAAACTATGTACAAAATACCAAAAGTAATTATAAGCCAAAATATTTGTGAAACCCAAAATTCAGGATTAAGTTGAGGCATACCTCCGCTTTCAGCTGCAAAAACTTCCCTCAAAAAAAAGAAATTAAAAAATATCGACTGAAAAAATATTTTTTTAATCATTAATCTAAAATGCAAATAAAATGATTAACGCAACTACCAATCCAAATAATCCTGTAGCTTCTGCAAGTGCAAAACCTAAAAGCAAATTTGGAAACTGTTTTTGAGCAGCAGACGGATTTCTCATTGCTCCTGATAAATAGTTACCAAAAATTATTCCAATACCGACTCCGGCTCCAGCTAATGCAATTGCCGCTAGACCTGCTCCAATCATTTTTGCTGCTTCTAATTCCATTATATCCTCCTATGTTAATTAATGGTGTAAATTTAATGCATCATTTAAATAAATGCATGTTAAAATTGCAAAAACATATGCTTGAAGAAAAGCAACTAAGATCTCCAAGCCAGTTAATGCAACCGAAAAACTCAGTGGAAGCCATCCACCGACTATCCCGAGACTTACTACAAAGCCTCCGAAAACTTTCATCATAGTGTGACCTGCCATCATATTGGCAAATAATCTAACTGATAAACTTATAGGTCTGCTTAAATAAGAGATAATTTCAATAACGACTATTAATGGAAGTAATACAATAGGCACTCCACTTGGTACAAATAGCTTTAAGTATCCAAAACCATGTTTTATAAAACCGATAATTGTTACGCCTATAAAGATGAATGCAGCAAGCATAAAAGTTACGATAATGTGGCTCGTAACTGTAAATGTATAAGGGATCATTCCAAACATATTACAAAAAAGAACAAACATAAATAATGAAAATATAAAAGCAAAATAAGGTCTAGCTTTAGATCCAGCAGTATCGCTTATCATCTTAGCTACAAAAGAGTAACTGAGTTCAGCTAAGAGCTGAATTTTGTTTGGTATCACGGATTTTTTTTTTGAACCCAGATTAAAAATAAAAAGAATTGCAAAGGAACTAACAATCATGAATAAACTTGCATTAGTAAATGAAATATCAAAAGTTCCTATTTTTATTTCAGGACCAATTCTATAGACCTCAAATTGATTCATTGGATTTGCCGCCATAAATTTATCTCTACTTTTGCATATTCTTTGCAGACCTAATTACATTAGCTATTCCAGCAATTACCCCTACAAAAAAAAATATTAAAATTAACCATGGTTTAGTACCAAAGGTCTTGTCTAAAATAAACCCAATAATTGTCCCTACTGCTACTGCAGACACCAGTTCTGTACTTAGCTTAAAAGCATTACCAATAGGTGACTGATTATGATTTTTCTTGTTTAAATTTCTTTTATCAACCTTCTTTTTTGCAATCTCTAAGCGAGTTTTAAAAGGATCCTGGGACATATAGATAATTTTATTAAGCAACCATACTCTCTGCTTTTTGTAAATCAACAGCAACTAATTGGCTTATACCTTTTTCAGGCATAGTAACACCATAAAGCCTATTCATTTTAGACATTGTTAAAGCATGATGAGTTACAATTATAAATTTTGTATTGGTGATATTTATCAACTCCTCTAATAGGTTACAAAATCTAGTTACATTTGCATCGTCTAAGGGTGCGTCCACCTCATCAAGCACACAGATTGGAGATGGGTTTGTCAAAAAAACTGCAAAAATAAGTGACAAAGCAGTTAAAGCTTGCTCTCCACCAGACAACAAGGTAATCGATTGGAGTCTTTTTCCAGGTGGACTAACTAACATCTCAAGTCCAGCCTCAAGAGGATCATCGGAGTCAACAAGCTCTAGTTTTGCATTACCGCCATTAAACAGCTTAGTATAAACGTCATTAAATTTACGATTAACTTTTTCAAAAGCTTCTAACAATCTCTCTCTTCCCTTTTGATTAAGTTCTTGAATACTTTCCTTTAATTTTGAAATTGCAGTGACCAAATCAGATCTATCCTCTTCCATCTTTTTAATTTCAGACTCATATTTACTTGTTTCTTCGTCTGCTTTTAAATTAACAGAACCAAATTTCTCTCTCTCCTGCTTTTTTTTGTCTAACAAATCTTCCTGAATGACAGCATCTGGTAATTCCTCTACTCCAAACAAATTAGAGTTCTCTAAAATATTCTCCTCTGTTAAACTGAGCTCTGAGTTTATTCTATCTATTAAATCATCTTTTCTTTTATTTAAACCTTCAATTGTTGCGCTTGAACTTGCTTTATGTTCTCTAATCTGAATAGATTGTTCTTGTATTTCATCTAATTGTTTTCTAAGTGTTTTAATTTTTTCATCAGTACTATTTATAATCGCTTCATTCTCATTTTTTTCATTTTCAGAAATTCTTAAATTTTCAGAGATTTGACCTTTTTTTTCAGCCTGTAGTTTTGGTTGACTATCTAAATTATCTAGTTGATTATTTAATTTATCTTTTCTTCCAGTTAATTCTTTTACCATTTTTTCAGAATTAGATAAAAGATTTTTCCAACTTTCAATTTCTTTTTCAATAATACTTATTCTTTCGTTTCTTTTTATAGAGTCCTTTTTGATGTTTTGGTTCATGCTGAAACTGTTCGCATATTCATCTATTAATAATTTAGAATTTTCTAGTACACTAACTGCTTTTTCTTTGTTACTGGAGTTTATTAATTTTTTTATATTTTCGATTTCTTGATACAAGTTGTTTTTAGTATTATTTAAATCTTTATTAGATTTTTTTTCAGTTTCGTAATATTTTGAGTCAATCTCAATAAGATCAGTTTTTTCTTCTTTTAATCTTTTTTCATTTGAGTTTGCATCAATGATAATCCCTTTTTCTCTGCTAATGTCATCGTCTAATGTCTTTATTGTTTTTTTTATATTTTCTATTTCATCTTGAATTCTTGTATTCTCTTTATCTAAACCTTGAAGTTCAAGATTAAGTCTTTGAATTCTAGATAAACTCTCAATATTTTTTTCTCTTAAAGGGGTTACTTTATCCGTTTCAAGCTTTATTATATTTTCAATTTTTAAAATTTTATCATTGAAGCCACTTACTTCACTTTCAGCTTCTGAATTAATTTCTTTTTCGATACGGATTTCTTTATCAATTTCTATTAATTTTAAGTAATATAGCCCAGCTTCTATTTTTTTAATTTCACTAGTAATACTTTTGTATTTGGTTGCCTCTTCAGCTTGTTTTTTTAGATTTAAAAGTTGTTTTTCCTGTTGTCTTCTTAATTCATCAGCTCTTTTTAGATTGTTTTCTGCAGCATTTAATCTTAATTCAGCCTCATGTCGTCGAACATGTAAGCCAGATATTCCTGCCGCCTCCTCTAGAATTGCCCTTCTATCGGTTGGTTTTGCTGTCACCAGGGAACCTATACGGCCTTGGCTAATCATTGAAGGCGAATGTGCTCCGGTTGATAAGTCAGCAAAAAACATTTGCGCATCTCTTGCTCTTACTTCTTTATCGTTGATATAAAATTTTGAGCCTTTATCTTTTTCAATTTTTCTTCGAACATTTATTTCATCTAAATCTTTATATTGCACAGAGCCTTCGTTGACTTGTTTCGAGACAGTAACCGAGACCTCTGCAATATTTTTAGAGGGTTTGTTTGAGGTACCAGAAAATATAACATCCTCCATTCCTGAGCCACGCATACTTTTTGCTGAAGTTTCACCCATAACCCATCTTAGAGACTCAACAATATTAGATTTTCCACAACCGTTTGGCCCGACTATTCCAGTTAAACCATCCTCAATCGTAAAATTCGTTTTATCAGCAAATGATTTAAATCCATTGAGTTGAATTTTTTTAAAGTCCATGGATCAACTTATATCAGTTTTTCCAGTGATTTTTTTAAATTTTTGTAATTAAGAGATTTATCAAACTTTTTGTTATTTATTATTATCGTAGGAGTAGAATTTACTTTATATTTTTTAGCTCCTTCGACTCGATCATTTAAAACAAAATCTTCGATTTTTTTATCGTTAATGCACTTTTCGAAATCAATTTTATAACCCTCTTTGTTAATGAATTTTTTCAGATTTTCGTTTAATTCAATAACAGTTTTGCCTTTAACCCATTCTTGTTGATTAGCATATAAACTCTCTAAAATTTCTAAACTTTGTAGTTGATTACATTGGGCAATTTTTGAGGCATTAAAAGCTGCAGCATCTAAAGGGAAGTGTCTAAATTCAATTTTTACTAGACCTGGATCAATAAAATCTTTTTTAAGTTGAGGATAAATTTTTTTATGAAAATCAGCACAATGGCTACAAGTCAAAGACTCATATGCAATAATTGTAATCTTGGCATTTTCTTTTCCCGAGGTAATTCTTATAGTTTCAGCACTTGAACTGTTAAACAATCCAAAAATTGCAATAAAAATAAATAAAAGCTTCCTCATTTTTCTCTGAATACCTTAGTTAATTTTATTAGAGATTTTTTAATTTTATCATTTTTAATATTTTTAATTTTTTTATTAAATTTATCTTTTGTCACACTAGAATTTGATTTTTCTTCTCTACTGACAATTCTTTTATCATCATCAAAGCTTGTAAATTTAATCTTTTCTACAACTGTCTTTCCAAAAAAGTTATTCATTCTATCTACAATTTCTTTTTTGGAATATTCTAAATCTACTTCTTTACCTCTTTGAACCATTACTAATAAAGTACTAACTCCAAATTTATTTGAATTTTTAAATGATTTTGGATAACAAAATTTAAAAAGACTTTCTCCAGCTATAATCTTCCAGTTATTGAGTACTTCTGAGTAGACTTGACCTCTATTATTTATTACTTTTTTAATATTTTTCGGCAAAGTGTCTTTTAAGGATCTTAAACCTTGAATGGTATTGAATCTCTGCTTAGTATTATTTTTATATTGCATATGAAGGAAAAGATAATAACAAAAAAAATTCTTAAATGGTACGATTTAAATAAAAGATCTCTACCTTGGAGAAAAAAAGTTTCTTTAGAAAAAAAACAATATTACACACTAATAAGTGAATTTATGTTGCAACAAACTCAAGTTACGACTGTAATTCCTTTTTTTGAAAGATTTATTAAAAATTTACCTTCCATAAATTCTCTTGCAAAAGTTAATGATAAAAAATTAATAAAACTTTGGGAGGGCCTTGGATATTATTCTAGAGCAAGAAATCTAAAAAAAACTGCTAAAATTATAATTAGTAAATATAATGGAAAAATTCCAAATAATTATGGTGATTTAATATCTTTACCTGGTATTGGCAATTACACTGCTAATGCAATCTTAGCAATTGCCTTTAACAAATCCTACATTCCTTTAGATGGAAACATCGAAAGGGTCTTAAAAAGATATCTTTATTTAAAAAAAGATAAGGAAATACAAAAAGACAATCTAATAGAAAAAAAATCTATTTTTGGAATTTCATCAAGAGCAAGTGATTATGCCCAAGCATTAATGGAATTAGGAGCAATGATATGTAAACCAAAAAATCCTGAATGTAGCGGGTGTCCTATTCCAAAAAAATGCAAGTCTTTTAAAAAGAAAGATTTTGATTTAGCTAAAATTACAAAAAAGAATAAAGAAAAATATTTTATTCTTAAAGTTTATAAAAAAAATCAAAAATATTTATTAGTCAAAAATACAAAATTTAACTTTCTTAAAAATTTATCAATTTTTCCGATGGAAGAATTATCTAACCCAAAAAATTTTAATAAAAATCTTAATTTTAAAATGTCAAACATGAATATGAATATAAAAATTCAATATCTCAAAAATGCAAAAAGATTTTCCTCATCATATTGGTTTGATAAAAAAAAATTAGATAATTATATGCTTCCAACATTCACTAAAAAAGTGGTTAAATATTTAGAAAAAAATTAATGAAAAAAATAGCTGTAATTGGCGCTGGTATTTCAGGACTATTCATTGCTAATTTATTTAAGAGAAATAAAAAGTATCAAGTAACTATCTTTGAGAGAAATAGCTCAATCAATTTGAAAGAAGGTTACGGTATTCAATTATCTGTCAACAGCATTAAACTATTAAATAAAATCCAGTTTGATAAATTAGAAAACAGTGAAAAATTTAATCCAGATAAAATTAATTTTTACTCAATTAAGAATTTTAATAAGATATCTGAATTAAATATATCAGATTTTAATACTGAAAATTGTAAATATACTACTCTTAAAAGATCATCACTCATTAATTTTTTAAAAAAGGATTTAGAAAAAGAGATAAAATTTGACCACACTATTTCAAAGATAGAACAACAAGATCAAATTGTTAAAATCTCTTTTGAAAATAATGAAATTTATGAATTTGATTACTTAATTATTTCAGATGGAGTCTTTTCAAAGAGTAAATATCTGTTATCAAAAAATCAAATTGAACCAAAATTTAATGACACTTTAGCTATTAGAGGAATTATACCAAGTTCTTCAAACATGGCTGATAAAAAAAATATCTCATTGTTTTTAGGTTCAAATTTTCACTGTGTTATTTATCCGGTCTCTCCTAATGGTGATTTAAACTATATAGCTATAATGAAATTCAAACTTTCAAGGGATGAGCAAAAAGATTTTTCTTTGTTTAAAGATGATAATTTTATCAGAAAAATTTTAGATAAAGTTCCGCACTTAAATAAGGAATTTTTTGATAGTATTAATGATTTAAAGATATATCCAGTATTTGTAAGTCATGATTTTTTTGAGGTTAATAATAATAACATTCATCTAATAGGAGATGCTTTTTTTGCTTTTTCACCATCATTTGCTCAAGGTGCATCACAATCAATAGAAGGTGCATATGAATTATTTGAGAATATAGAGAATAATACTAAGAGTAATTTTTTTAGAAATAGAGTTGATAAAATAAAGATGGTAAATAATCGCTCAAAATTTAATCAATTTGCTTTTCATTTATCTAATCCTTTAACTACATTTTTAAGAAATATTTTTTTGAAAAGATTAGTAAAAAACAAAAAGTTTTTAGAGGTCTACCTTGGGAAAATATATAAAAACTAACTATTAGAAATCAACCTTTGTCTCAAATGATCGATAGGAACTGCGTTTCCATTTAAGTTATAATGCCAATAGGTCCATCCATTACAGCTTTCAGCACCTAAAATTGTAGCTGCTACTTTATGGATTGAGCCTTCAGTTTGAGCATGTTTGATACTGCCATCAGCCATAATTTTTGCATTGATTTTCTTTTTATTATCGAAAATAGTAGTGCCTGGTTTAATTATTCCTAATTCAACTAATGACCCAAATGGTACTCTTGGCTTAGATCTACCATTTTGCAAAGTGTCTAAATAATCATCTTCTATAGGTTTTGCTTTCTTTAATCTTTGTTCGGCAGCTTTGAAATAAGTTTTTTCTTTTTCAATTCCGTAATAATTTCTACCCAATTTTTTTGCAACTGTTGCTGTTGTTCCTGATCCTAAAAAAGGGTCTAAAACTAAATCATTTTTATTTGAGGTTGCTAATAAAATTCTGTGAAGTAGAGCCTCAGGTTTTTGAGTAGAATGTACTTTTTTTCCATTCTTTTTTAGTCTTTCAGAACCATTACAAATCGGCAATTCCCAGTTAGATCTCATTTGAAGATCATCATTTAAACATTTTAAGGATTGATAATTAAAAGTATATTTTGATTTTTCAGACTTAGATGCCCAAATTAAAGTTTCGTGGGCATTGGTGAAACGAGTTCCTCTAAAATTTGGCATTGGATTTTTTTTATTCCAAATGACGTCATTTAAAATCCAAAAACCTAAATTTTGAATAGCTGTACCAACTCTAAATATATTGTGATAACTACCAATTACCCAAATAGCTCCATCTTTTTTTAAAATTCTTTTACATTCGCTTAACCATGAATAAGTGAAGTCATCATATTTTTTGAAATTTTCAAATTGATCCCATTTATCATTTACTGCGCTAACTTTAGATCTATCTGGTCTTGTAAGTTCACCTTTTAATTGTAGGTTGTAAGGGGGGTCGGCAAAGATTAAATCAAAAGTTTCATCAGGAATTTTTTTTAGTTCTTTTAAACTATCACCATTAATTAATTTATTTTTTAAGTTTAAATTCATTTTATAAAAATAAATTAGACTCCAAAAAGATTCTTGGGTCAACCTAGGATTGAATTATTTGAACTTGATATGTGTGGTTTTTTTTTAAGATCACAAGATATTGTGTTTCTACGTGAAACTTATTTATAACTGATAATTGGATTAAAAGTGACTCTATGATGTCTTGTAATACCAAGTTTTTTTATGGCTTTTAAATGTTGCTTAGTCCCATAACCAAAATTTTGATCCCAACAATAACCATCAAACTTTTTTGACAAATTTGTTATCATTTTATCTCGAGAAACCTTGGCAATAATTGAGGCCGCAGATATAGATGGTATTTTTTGGTCTCCCTTTATTACAGCTTTAAGATGATAATTTTTAATTTTTGGCAATTTATTACCATCGATAAAAATTAAGTGAGGTTTTTTTTTGAGCTTTTTTATTGCCCTTTTCATTGCAAGTAAACTTGCTTGTAAAATATTTTTTTTTTCAATTTCCGCAACTGTTGCTCTACCTACTGCCCAGATTGAATTTTTTTTGATATACTTAGATAATACTTCTCTATTAGATTTATTTAAACTTTTAGAGTCCTTTAATAATTTTTTATCAATAGTCCTATTTAATATTACTGCAGCTGCATAAACTGGACCAATTAAACTACCTCGTCCGACCTCATCTACTCCTGCAATCAATCTCATTATACTTTAATATTTAAATCCTCAATTTTTGTTTTTATTTTCTTTAAATCTTCCCATGAATATTTTTTATTTTCAGGGAATCTAATTAAGTAAGACGGACTAAAAGAAATAATGAGAGGGTAGGTTTTGTTGTTAAGAATTATCTCTTTCCAATTTCCTCGTTCTAAAGAAATTTTGTCATTAATACCCGTTACTGCCTCCATGGCAGTGCTTCCCATTAAAATGATAATTTTTGGATCAATAATAGTGATATGCTCTTTTATAAAAATTGAGTATCTCTTTATTTCTTTACTTGTCGGTTTTCTATCATCAGGAGGTCTAAAATTTATTGAGTATGCTGTATATATTTTTTCTTTTTCAATATTTATGGCTATTAACATTTTTTTTAACAATTCGCCGACATTTCCCTGAAAGGAATAACCAGAGTTATCCTCTAAATATCCAGGTGTTTCACCAATTAACATAATTGGACTATCAATGTTTCCATCTCCTAAAATAAGATTTTTTGCATTATCTTTTAAATTACAATCATCAATTGAATTAATTTTTCTTTTCAGTTCCTGGAGTTTTGTTTTTTTATTTAAATTATTTTGGACGACTTTTTTCTCACTATGCTTAACAATTTTAAATCTATTTATGGGTTTATTTTCAAAAATAAAATTAGGCTCAATTTTCTCAATAAATTCTTGTACATATTTAGCATTTTGATTTAAGCCTTTTTTAGTCATACACTGCAGATATGCTCTTTAAAAAATTAAAATTTCTATTTATTATTTTGATAATTTATCAAATTTCATTCAATTCTCAAAGTGCTAGTTTCGATAGACTAAATTCCAAAAACATATCAAAATATTTTTCAGGGATAGTAGCTTTTGATAATAAAGATAATTCTTCAGCACTAGAATTTTTTAATTCATCGAAGATTTTACTTAATGCTCACGAACCTTATTTAAAAAGATATGTTAATTCTTTAGTTTTAGAAAATAAAATTTCTCAAGCTATAAATTTGATTAAAAATAATCAAAATAAAAACCAAATATTTTTTGATGCTTATTTATTGTTAATTGTAGATGGTTTGAAAAAAAATGATTTAGACAGAGCATATAGGTATGTAAATAAACTAAAAGAATTTGATGAACAAAATGGATTTAATTCAGCTATTAGTGAGAGTTTGAAACAGTATATTTATCTTTTTAAAGAAAAAAAATTTTTAGATGAAAAACAAAATTTTGGAAAATTAACTATTATTTCTGAAGCGTTTCAAAGATGTTATTTAAATGATAAAAATACAGACTCTTATTTTCTAAAACTTATTAATGATACTGAAGGCGATTATACAAGATACATATTTTTTTATCTAAGTCATTTGATACAGACCAACAGATTAAAGGATGCAAAAATACTCACTGATGATATTGAGTACATTAATTCTACTTTGTTATTGTCCCAGAGTAAAAGTTGGATTGAGAAAGGAAATTCAGAAAAATTGACACAAGTTTTTTCTTGTAAAAATTCTAATGATGTAATTAGTGAATTTCTATTTTTAGTTTCAAATCTGTATTCTTCACAGGACAATTTTAATAAATCTAATTTCTATTTAAATTTATCTAATTATTTAAATCCCAAATTCAAATTTAATTTAGCTCTAGTAGCAGAAAATCAATATTTTAATCAAGAGTACTTGAAATCTAAAAAAACTCTAAAAGTCTTTAAAAAAGAAGATAATTTTTATTACTGGTTTAGAGTTAAAAAGGAGGCTCAAATAATTGAGAAGCAAAGAAACAAAAAAGAGGCTTTGAATTATATTACAGCTGAGTTTGATAAAATTGATGAACCAAATAAAAAAATATTATTTGATATAGCAAACTTTTATAAAAATTCGAAAGAATACGAGCAAGCAATAAAGTATTATACAAAACTGTTAGAGTCTTTTGATATAAGTTCTGAGATGAAATCAGATCTTCTATATAGAAGGGGAGGTAGTTATGAAAGATTAAATAAATTTCAAAAAGCAGACGAAGATTTGCTGCAAGCCTTAGAAATCACTCCAGACGATGCATATATTTTAAATTATCTTGCTTATTCATGGCTAGAACGAGATTATAAAATTTATGAAGCAATTGATATGCTTAAGATAGCCTATGAGGCTACTACTGATGATCCTTATATAATTGACTCTATTGGATGGGCTTATTATTTGATTAATGATTTCATCAAGGCTGAAAAATTTTTAAAGAGAGCAGTGGAGTTGATGCCAGATGATCCCATAGTTAATGATCATTATGGAGATATTCTATGGAAACTAAATCGTAAAATTCAAGCAAGATATTTTTGGTCAAATGTTCTTAAAATGGATGATGCAGAAGAGGAAATGATTAACAAAATAAATATAAAACTGGTTGAGGGCATAAAGAATTCTTAAAATGCAAGCCAATATCAGATCCTATGCAAAGATAAATTTAGCTTTAAATGTAATCAAAAAAATTTCGAATTTTCATAAAATCGAAAGCATTGTTTCATTTATCTCTTTACATGATGAAATATTGATCAAGAAAATTAAATCAAAAAAACACATCATTTCTTTTACTGGCAAATTTTCGAAAAATATTGGCAAAATTAATACTGTTTCTAATTTACTGAATATTTTGGATAACAAAAAATTACTTAAAAATAATAAGTTTAAGATTAAGATTAAGAAAAATATCCCAGTTCAAGCCGGATTGGGAGGTGGTTCTATGAATGCTGCTAGTATTTTAAATTATTTAATTAAAAAAAAAATCATAAAGATTAATCAAAGACAAATTGAGTCTATTTGTAAATTGGTGGGTTCAGATGTGCTTTTGGGTCTCAATTCAACCAATACTGTTATTAATTACAAGAATGAAATCAAACGTTTTAATAATAAGCAAAAAATTTATACTTTAATCATCAAACCAACTATTGGGTGTTCTACAAAACGAGTATACGCTAAAGTAAGAAAATTCGATAAACCAAAATTCACTAAGCCCAATAAACAGATGTTTAATTTACAATTTTTAAAAAAAATGACTAATTCGTTAGAACCTATTGTTTTTTCTATGCACAGAAAGTTAAAAACCATCAAATTTTTTTTAGAAAGATACACCTGTGCGGAATTTGTAAGAATGACTGGATCGGGTTCTGCAATAGTTGCATACTTTTATTCTAAAGAAAATTGCGATAAAGCTAAAAGGCATTTTAATAAAAAATACAAAAATTACTGGTGTATATCTTCAAAAACTATATAAATCATAAATTTTTGTGTTATATGAACTTAATACTGGGGCGTAGCCAAGCGGTAAGGCACGGGTTTTTGGTACCTGCATCCTAGGTTCGAATCCTAGCGCCCCAGCCAATTATGAAAAACTTTTTAAAAAAAATTTTTATTAGTTCTAATAACCTAGAAAACATAAGCCAAAGTATTATAGAAATTTCTAAAAAAACCCCTGTTAATAAAATCTTCAAAGCGATAAATAATTACTCCACGGATAGTGAAGTTAGATATGTAGGCGGATGTATTAGAAAAATATTGAATAATGAAAAAGTTGACGACATTGACATGGCGACAAATTTAGAGCCAAACGTAGTTTGTGATGTTTTAAATATTAATAATATAAATTTTTACAAAACCGGTATAGACCATGGTACAATCACAGCAGTAATAGATGAATATAAATTTGAAATTACTTCCTTGAGAGAGGATGTATCAACTGATGGAAGGCATGCAAATGTAAAATTTTCTAAAAGCTGGAAAAAAGATGCTTCAAGAAGAGACTTTACAATTAATTCTATTTATTCAGATGTTAAAGGTAATTTATTTGATCCTTATAATGGCAAGGATGACCTTAAAAAGGGTTTTGTAAATTTTATAGGTGATCCAGATAAAAGAATTAAAGAAGATTATCTAAGAATTTTAAGATATTTAAGATTTTTTCTATCTTATTCTAAAAAGTCTCACGATAAAGATCTTATAAGTAAATTAAAATTAAACCTTAACGGCGTTTCAAAGCTCTCAAAAGATAGATTATTAGATGAATTAAAAAAGCTCATCAATGCAGAAAATTTGGAGAAGCTATCTAAAGATAAAATATGCTTGGAATTGATTTCACTAATTTTTCCTGAGTTAAAAAATATAAATAGATTTTCTAAATTAAATTCTCTTAAAAGACAGATAGTCGAAAACTCTGATTTTATTTTTTTAATATCTTTGATGGTAATTGATGACACTGATAATTCTGATTATTTTTTGTATAAATTTAATATTTCTAAAAAAGATGAGAAAAGAATTAAAAAAATCAGCAATTTTTACAAAGAAAAAGGAGGTTTCAAAAAATTTAATGAGAAAGACATTAATGAAATTTTTTATTATGATGGAAAACAAGCAGTTTTGGATATTTTAAACTTTAAAATTATCAAATCAAAAAAAATTGATAATAGTTTAATTAAATTAAGTAAAACTTACATAAATAAAATTAAACCAATTATACCAATTGGAGCATCTGAATTAATGGAAAAATATAAAATTCCAGAAGGCAAACAACTTGGTTTAAAACTAAAGTTAATCGAGGAGTTATGGATTAAAAATAACTTTAAAATCTCTGATCACCAAGTGGAAAAAATTGTCAAAGATTAAATATATTTTACATCTTTAATTTCAAAATTTTTTTTGCCTGCAGGGGTAATGATTTCAACTAAATCATTTTTATTTTTTCCAATCAAACCTTTTCCAATAGGTGACTGAAAATAAATTAATTTTTCTTTTAAATTAGCCTCATCTTTTCCCACAATTTTATAATTTATTTTATCTCCAGTATCTAAATTTTCTAAATAAACCGTTGAGCCAAAAATCACTTTACCATCATTGGTTAATTTTGTGACATCGATTACATTTGCTCGAGCAATTATATCGTTTATTTCAGTAATTCGACCCTCATTATGAGATTGCTCCTCTTTGGCTGCATGATATTCTGCGTTTTCTTTTAAGTCGCCATGCGATCTTGCTTCTGCAATTGCAGCAACTATTTCAGGTCGTTTTTTTTCTTTTAGAAACACTAATTCCTCTTTTAATTTTTCTAATCCATTTAAAGTAATTGGTTCTTTATTCATATCATTTCCATTTAGCTAGTGGAGGAAGCGACATTAAAATACCCTCAGTATTCCCTCCAGTTTGTAATCCAAATTTAGTTCCTCTATCATAAAGTAAGTTAAACTCAGCATATCTACCTCTTTTAATATATTGAGCCTCTTTATCTTTGGCTGCCCATTTTTTTTTTACTTTTTTAGATATTATATCATTGAAAATTAATTGAAATGTTACCCCAACATCTCTTACAAATTTAAAATCTTGCTCAAAATTATCCTTTTTATAATCAAAAAAAATTCCTCCTATACCTCTAGGCTCTTTCCTATGAGGTAAATAAAAGTATTCATCGCACCATTTTTTATATCTTTTATAAAAATTTTTATTATGTCGATCACACATATTTTTTAATACTTTATGAAATTTTTCCTTTTCTTTTTTATCAAACTTTGATGGTGTCACATCCATTCCTCCACCAAACCAACCATATGTTGTATTAATGTATCTAGTATTGAAATGCATAGCTGGAATTAAAGGATTTTTCATGTGCATAACAACTGAGATTCCTGATGCCCAGAATCTTGGATCTTTTTTGGCACCAGGTATATTTTTTTGAAACTCTTTTGGAAATTTCCCATAAACTTTTGAAAAATTCACTCCAACTTTTTCAAACACCTTTCCATTTTGAAGTATTCTATATTCACCTCCACCTTCATCTTTTCTATAATTCCTCTTCCAACTTGTAGATATGAATTTTGATTTATTATTCTCAATTCTTATTATGTCTTTACAAAAAGCGTTCTGAAGTATCTTAAACCAATTACTAACAAGATCTCTTTTAATCTCTAAGTTCATATTAAAAAAATTTTGTTTGTTTTAAACTTTCAGCCAAGACAATAGCCACAGCAGATGCAAGATTTAATGAACGTTTATTATTTTTCATAGGTATCTTCAAACGATTTTTAATTAATTTATGAATTCTTTCAGGA
Organism: uncultured Pelagibacteraceae bacterium; assembly: GCA_902635975.1. Lineage (GTDB taxonomy): Bacteria > Pseudomonadota > Alphaproteobacteria > Pelagibacterales > Pelagibacteraceae > Pelagibacter. Next base: position 27,551 of record CACPQC010000002.1, on the reverse strand, counting down.
ACTCCCGCACTTTCTCTTCCAAATAAAATTGTATCATTTTCCTCAAATTTAAATTTTGTATAAGATATAGATGCTTTAGTCGTCATCAATACAATTCTTTGATTCTCTTTAGATTTAAGAAATTCATTAAAACTTTTGTGAAATTTTATGTTTTTCTCTTCAATATAATCCATTACTACCCTTTTAAACCTCTTGTCACTCAATAAAAAACCACAAGGTTCTATAATTTCTAAATTTGCCCCCAAACATGCACAAGTTCTTATTATGGCAGCTGTATTTTGAGGTATATCTGGTTCAAATAATGCAATTTTTGGCCCAAGATCTATTGATTTCTGTGTCATTCTATCAGTAGTAAATTCAGTATTTTATATTATATGAATTCTTATATTTAAGTAGAAAAAATCAATATTGAGTATATTTAATAATTATTAATGTCAGAAAAAAAAACTAAAAGAAGAGATTTTTTATTTACAGCTACATATGCTGTTGGAGCAGTAGGTGCTGGGGCTGTGGTCTGGCCTATGATAGACCAGATGAATCCAGATGCCTCGGTTAAGGCATTGGCTAGCACTGAAGTTGATATTAGCTCAATGGACCCTGGAAAAACTATAACTGTATTATGGAGAGGTAAGCCAGTTTTTATTAGAAGAAGAACACAACAAGAAATTGCTGAAGCAAAAGCTGTTAACTTAAAAGATTTAAAACATCCTGAAAAAGATGAAGATCGAGCTAAAAATCCTGAGTGGCTTGTAATGCTTGGTGTCTGCACACATTTAGGTTGTGTGCCCTTAGATCAAAAAGGAGATTATAACGGCTGGTTCTGTCCTTGTCATGGATCACATTATGATATATCAGGCAGAATAAGAAAAGGTCCAGCACCAACAAATATGGAAATACCTGAATATAAGTTTGTAAACACTAATACAATTAAAATTGGATAAACTTTATGAGTGATCACGAATATACCCCTAAGTCAAAATTTGGAAAGTGGTTTAATGATAGATTACCTTTGCTCACATTAGCGAGCCATCTGACTGATTATCCAACGCCGAAAAACTTAAACTATTGGTGGACGTTTGGTGGAATACTTACTTTCTGTTTAATAACTCAAATCGTAACGGGATTAGTCTTGGCAATGCATTACATTGCTCATGCAGATATGGCATTCGACAGCGTAGAGCACATCATGAGAAATGTAAACTACGGATGGTTAATAAGGTACATTCACGCAAATGGAGCTTCAATGTTTTTCTTAGCAGTATATATTCATATATTTAGATCTTTATTTTATGGATCTTATAAATCTCCCCGGGAGATTATTTGGATCATAGGTATAATAATATATTTACTCATGATGGCAGCAGCTTTCTTAGGTTATGTTCTTCCATGGGGGCAAATGAGTTTTTGGGGAGCAACTGTTATAACTAATTTATTTAGTGCTATTCCACTTGTTGGCGAAGGTATAGTAACCTGGTTATGGGGAGGTTATTCGGTTGACAATCCAACATTAACTAGATTTTTTACACTGCACTACTTAATTCCCTTCTTAATATTAGGTTTAGTAGTGTTGCATATATGGGCCTTGCATGTTCCAGGTAACAATAATCCTGTTGGGATTGATATTAAAAAACCGTCTAAAGATACTGTTCCATTTCATCCTTACATAGTAATCAAAGATGGTTTTGCTCTACTCATGTTTATGATTGTTTTTGCATTCTTTGTTTTTTACACCCCAAATATTCTAGGACATGCAGACAATTACATTGAAGCAAATCCATTGGTAACTCCTGCGCATATAGTCCCAGAATGGTACCTTTTACCATTTTATGCGATATTAAGATCTGTTCCAGATAAACTTTTGGGTGTAGTTGCGATGTTGTCAGCAATTCTTATTCTAGCGGCTTTACCTTGGCTTGATACATCTAAAATTAGATCTGCAGTCTTTAGGCCATTATACAGACAATTTTATTGGATCTTGGTCGCTGACGTTTTGATTTTAGGTTATGTAGGTGCTATGCCAGCTGAAGGATTGTATTTATTAGTTGCAAGAGTGGCTACGGCCTACTATTTTCTACATTTTTTAGTTGTTCTACCAATTTTAGGTTATAAGGAGAAAACTTTGCCTGTTCCATTAAGTATTACAGAGCCTGTGCTAGGTGGATCCCCTAATTTAGCTTTGGCTAAGAACAAGGAAAATTTTAAAGATTAGTGAAAAATTTTTTAAGAATATTTTTAATCACGAGTTTAGTTTTTGGAATTTCTGTAAAATCTAATTCAGCTGAAAAGATCGAATACTTAACAACTGATTGGAGTTTTAAAGGTCTTTTTGGAAAATTTGATAGGGGAGCATTACAAAGAGGTTATCAAGTTTATACTGAGGTATGTTCGTCTTGTCACTCTATGAAATATCTAAGTTATAGGAATTTAGCCGAAAAGGGTGGACCAGAATTTTCGATAGCAGAAGCTAAAGCGATAGCTGCATCTTTTGAGGTCACTGATGGGCCTAATGATGATGGAGAAATGTTTACAAGACCAGGTAAATTATCTGACAAATTTGTAATGCCTTATGATAATATTAAAGCAGCTCAAGCCGCAAATGGTGGTGCATATCCACCAGATATGTCAGTGCTCGTCAAAGCAAGAGGAGGTGGGGTCGATTACATCTACTCTTTACTTCAAGGTTATGAAGATCCACCAGTGGGAATGAGTTTAGATGATGGAGTTTATTATAATAAATATATGTATGGTAACAAAATAAAAATGGCCAATCAGCTCTCTGATGGGCTCGTTGAGTATGGAGATGGTACAACAGCATCAGTCGAACAAATGTCAAAAGATGTTACTACATTCTTAATGTGGGCAGCAGAGCCACATCTTGAGTCACGTCACCAGATGGGCTTCAAGGCGATAGTTTATTTAATTATTTTAACAATTTTGGTTTATTTTAGTATGAAAAAGATATGGTCACGTGTTGAATCGGAAGTTTAAAACGTCGCCATCTTTCACAATATAGTCTTTTCCTTCAAGTCTCATTTTGCCGTTTGATTTTGCATTCAACCAGCCATCATTTGAAATAAAATCATCATATGAAATAGTTTCTGCTCTAATAAAACCTTTCTCAAAATCTGTATGAATTTCTCCAGCAGCTTGAGGAGCCTTGCAATTTTTTTCTATTGTCCACGCTCTGGTTTCTTCAGGGCCAGAGGTGAAATAAGTGTCAAGTTCAAGAATTTGATACCCTTTTTTAATTAACATATTTAACCCTGTCTCTTTTAATCCAATCATTTCCATATAATTTTTTTTTTCGTGTACGTCTAAATTATTAATTTGATTTTCTATATCTGCTGAAATAATTAACGTATTATCACTTCCAAATTTTGAGATAAATTTTTTAGTATAATCGTTTCCATTTTGAATACTTTTCTCATCAACATTACATACAAATATTTTAGGTTTTAAAGATAATAGTCCACTTTGATTAATCTGTTTTTTTTCAAACTGAGACCTCAAACTTGAGATATCTTTATCATTATTTATACAGTCTAGACTTGTTTCAAGAATTTTTAATTGAACGCTCTCTAAGTTTTTTTTATTATTTTTCTCTAATCTTTTTTGTATGGACTCAAGATCAGCTAACATCATTTCAGTCTCAATTATCTCCAAGTCTCTAACTGGATTTACATTTGGATTTACATTTTGGATATCACTAGAGTCGAAGCATCTTATAAGATGTATGATTGCATCAACCTCTCTTATGTGAGAGAGGAATTTATTTCCTAAACCTTCACCTTTTGATGCTCCTTTTACTAAACCAGCAATATCAACAAATGAAATAGTTGTGTTGATAATTTTTTTTGAATTTGAAATTTTCGCTAAATTTTTCAGTCTAATATCTGGAACAGGAACGACACCAACATTTGGTTCTATTGTGCAAAATGGAAAATTTGCAGCTTGTGCTTTGCTTGAATTTGTCAATGCATTAAATAAAGTTGATTTACCAACATTTGGCATTCCAACTATTCCACATTTAAAACTCATTATTTATTATTAACTGTACTAGAAAACAGGTCTAATTTCTTATCAACAAGAATAGAAATTGATTCAGTAATGTTTTCAGTAATTTTGTCTATACCAATAGTTTCATCATCATTAAAATTTTGTAGAACATAATCTGCAACTTCCATTGAGTTTTTTGGTTTACCAATTCCTATTCTAACCCTTGAATAATCTTTACCAATAAATTTATCAATGGAGGCAACTCCGTTATGACCTGCGCTTGATCCCCCAAATTTAGCTTTGATCTTTCCAAATTCTACATCTAAATCGTCATGAAAAACAATTACATCTTGTGCATCAATCTTAAAATACTCAATTAACTCTCTTATACAAATCCCCGAGTTGTTCATAAATGTCAATGGTTTAATAGCATAAACCTTTTTACTGGCTATATTTCCAGTTGTAAGAAGACCTTTAAATTTAGGTTTTTGTTTAGACAAATTAAATTTTTTATTAATACAATCTATAATTTTGAAACCAACATTGTGTCTATTATTTTCACTGTCAGGAGTTGGATTACCTAATCCTACAAATAAAATCATGAGTTAACTAAGCTTAATTTCAATTTTTATTATTTATTTTTTTTCTTCAGGAGGTTTTTTTTCAGCAGATTTTTTTTCATCAGGTTTTTTATTACTACCTTCTTGTTTGTCTCCTTTAGGTGAATCTGCAGAAGTTTTTTCACCATCTGCTGAAGCTTCAACTCCTTCTTCACCCTCTGTTGCTTCAGCCTCTGCTGGTTTTTCTGGTTCTTTAATTACTGTTGGGGCTGCAAGGGTTGCTATAACAAAGTCTCTACCTTGAATGGTTGGTGTTACTTCAGGGTCTAATTTGATAGATGAAATTTTAAAACTTTCCCCGATGTCAACTCCTTCAAGATCTATTGTTAAATTTTCTGGTATTTTTTCACTTGGACAATTTAATTCTACTTTTCTTCTTACTATATTTAATACCCCACCTCTTTTAAGACCTGGTGACATTTCATGATTAATAAAATTAACTGGAACCTCAATCTTTATTTTTACTCCAGGCAATATCCTTAAAAAATCCACATGAATGGGCTCATCACTTAAAATGTGGTATTTGATCTCTCTCGGTAAAACATTTTGTGATTTCCCATCTATTTTTAATGTAATTATGTTTGACAAAAAGTTTTCTTTATCAATTAAACTTTTTAGTAATTTTTTTGAAACAGATACTTTTTGATTATCTTCTTTTCCTCCATAAATAATACCAGGGACATTTCCGCTATTTCTAATGGAATTTAGTTGACCTTTGGTCGTATTATTTCTGATACTAGCCTCTAATGAATTCATAAAAAAGAGTTTTTTAAACCATGTTTGTAAATAATCAAGGTAATTATTTAAATAAATCGGATACTGAAGTAGAATTAGATATTCTTTTAATTGCCTCACCCATGAGGCTTGAAATGGGTAAAACTTCTATATTTTTAACATTTTTAGTTTTTTGACTGTTATCAATTGTGTCGGTAATTACCAAGTTTTTTATAACTGAATTTTTAATTTTTTTAACAGCCTCTCCACTAAGAACTCCATGTGTAATGTAAACATAAACTTCTTTTGCTCCTCGTTGCTTTAAAGCCTTAGCAGCATTGACAATAGTACCACCAGAATCAATTATGTCGTCAACTATTACACATGTTTGATTTTTTACATCTCCGATAACATTCATCACTTGCGATTGGCCAGGTTTTGGTCTCCTTTTATCAACAATTGCCAATCCAACATTAAGAAGTTTGCCAAGGGCTCTCGCTCTTTCGGTACCACCTACATCAGGTGCTACACAAATAATCTTTTTACTTTTAATTCTTTTCCTAACATGTCTTGCAAATATTGGTGTTGAAAAAAGATTATCTACAGGTATATCAAAAAAACCCTGAATTTGACCAGCATGCAGATCAACTGTTACAACTCTATCTGCACCTGCTTTAGTAATTAAATTTGAAACCAATTTAGCTGATATAGAAGTTCTTGGGATAACCTTTCTATCCTGTCTTGCATATCCAAAATATGGAATTACAGCTGTAATGTTTTTTGCTGAAGATCTCTTAAGGGCGTCTATACACAACAATAATTCCATTAAGTTATCATTTGCTGGAGACGATATAGACTGAACAATAAAAATACTATTACCTCTAATATTTTCATTTATTTCGATGTATATTTCACCATCTGCAAATTTTCTAATACTTGAGTTCACCAGTTTAGTCTTCAAATACTTTGCGATATTTTTACTGAGTATTTTATTGCTATTTCCGGTTAACAGTTTCATTGAAAAGTTTAATTAATCATAATTATTGAAATATTTCTACCATAATCAGCATGTTTTAATCTTAATGATCTTCGTGCGCTAAAAAAATTATTTTTATCATTAAAAGTATCAATTTTAATGGCTTCAATATTTGAAATTTTGTTTGATTTAAGTCGGGATTTAATAAAATTAGGTAGATTAAAATGAAGACTATTTTTTATATCTTTAAAGAAGACTTTGTTTTTTTTATCTTTTTTTAAGAATTTTTTTAGAAAATCAACTTTTACGTTATAGCTTTCAACTTGAATACACGGACCAATTGTTGCAATAATATTTTTTTCTTTGCACCCTTTATTTAACATAAACTTGATTACTTTAGTAATTATGTCTTTGTAGGCACCTTTCCATCCAGCATGAATTGCAGCTATCATGATCTTTTTTTTGTCATATAACAGTATTGGCGCACAATCTGCCGTTAATATTGCTATGGGTATTTTTTTTTGATCAGTAATAACAGCATCAGCTTGAATTTTTTTTTTGCTAAATTTAAAATTTTTATTTATATAAAAGATTTTGTTACTATGCATTTGATGCATTAAAAAAATATTTTTAGATTTTTTGTTAATTCTATTTTTAACAATTTTCAAATTTTCTTTAATCTTTGATTTAAAATCATTAGACCCAGGTCCACAATTTAAGCTTTTATAAATTCCACTTGACTTACCTCCTATTCTATTAAAGAAGCCATGTTTAATCTTTTTTTGTTTCGATAATATTTTAGAAGTAATCAATTTTAAAAACCAAGGTTGAATTTAATTTTTTTACTCTTAATAAACATTACTTTGAATAAAGTGCCCATTTGTTTTTCATCAATAAGTCTATTTAATCTATAAAAGATATCAGCTTTTTTTGAAAAGTTTTTATTTCTAGATAATATCTCTGCTCTTTCTTTTATTCCCATTTTAATCAAAAAGTTTTTTTGAGTGTTCAAATTGTTATCTAATCCACCTAATTTTTGAGTAAATTTTTTAAATAATTCAAAATTTATATTGTGTGTAATATCTACTCCTCCAATATTGTCTAAAATATTGGCAAATTTATGATTAGAAACTGCCTGTAAAGTATTTTTCATTTTTTTTTCAAGATACCCGTAATCTATTATTAACAACCCCCCAGTATTTTTTTTGATTATATCTGAAATATTTTTTAAATAATCAAAACCAAATTCAGAATATTCGATAAAGTTCTGATTTTGTGAAATCTTAAAATTAAGTCTTTTCTCAATCTTTTTTATATCAGTTTTTTTCTCAATAAATGATGCTTTAGAGTAATTTTCAAAATTAACAAATTTTTCGTACCAAATATTTCTCTGTTTTCTGAATTGCTTTATTGGCATTGCATCAAAAAATTCATTCGCAATAAATATACTTGGATTTTTTTTAATCTTATTTATTTGAGAAACCCAAATAATTTTAGATTTTGATAATTTTTCTTTTTGTATCCTTATCAAGATTGGGCTCTTTTCATGGATAATGATATTACAAGACTCTAGAAAAGACGGAAAATTTTGAAAACTCTCTAGAAGCACTTTCATCATCTCACCATCTCCTGCGCCTAGTTCAATCAAATTAAAATTTCTAGGACTCCCAAGGTTTTTCCAAAAACTAATAATCCAAATAGCTATCATTTCTGAAAAAAGTCTTGAAATATTTGGTGCTGTTATAAAATCACCCTTTTTACCAAAGGGATTCTTTTTCATATAGTAACCAATTTTTTTATTATATAGAGATAAATCAATAAATTTATCTAAAGGAATTTCACCACTCTTTTTTATTTTCATATTTTTGAATAACTAAATATGATCCAAATAATAAAAACACAAAACTTATAATTTGTCCCATAGTGAGATTGAATAATAAATAACCTAATTGATCATCTGGTACTCTAAAAAATTCTATTACAAATCTAAAAATTGAGTAAAAAACTAGAAACAGTCCAGAGATAAAACCTGGCTTTTTATTAATTATTTTCTTATGAAAATAGATCAAAATTAAAAAAAGAATCAGACCCTCAAAAAGTGCTTCATATAACTGTGATGGATGTCTATACAAATTATCTACTTTAATAAATTTTACACCCCAGGGTAGACTCGTCTGAGTTCCATATAATTCAGAGTTTATAAAATTTGAAATTCTTCCAAAAAAAATTCCAATTGGAGCAACCAACGAGATAACATCTAAATAATTAAAAACGATATGTTTGTTTTTATTTGCAAACCAAACACTTATAATTATTATTCCTATAACCCCACCATGAAAAGACATCCCACCTTGCCAGATTTTAAAAATATCTAAAGGATTTTTGAAATAATAATCTAAATTATAAAAAAGTACATACCCTAATCTTCCACCTATAATAATACCAAAAATAAGATAAGTAACGTAATCATCAAATTTTATTTTAATTCCCTGGTTGTTAATAAAAAATCTTTTAGCTAAGACCCACCCCGCTAGTATTCCAAAAATATAAGCTAGCGAGTACCATCTTATTTCTAATGAAAAAAAATTTATTGCTACTGGGTCAAAATTATTAATGAACATTTTGATAAATAATTATAAGTTATATCAGATATTGAGATAAAAATATGAAAAATTCAAAATTTGTTTTCGATAAATTGTCTAAAATATTTGAACAAGGCCTTATTACATCAAAAGATCTAGGATCAGAAATTTTAAGCATTTTAAAATCTAAAAGAGATGAAATAGTTTTTAGAATGAAACTTACAAGTAAAGAAGAATTTGAAGTTTTATCAAAAAGAGTAGAAAATATTGAAAAAAAAATTTCATCACTACAAAAAACAAATAATAAAAAAACTAAGCGGGCAAGAAAATCTTAACACCAAGTCCATTCATTGATGATTTGTCAAGTTTAACGTATCCTCCATGAGATCTAATAATATCTGAGGCAATTGATAATCCTAAACCAACACTAGATTTAGTTTCACCTCTACCTTTGTCAATTTTATAAAACGGTTTAAAAACATTCTCATATTCTTCCTTTGGAATACCTGGTCCATTATCTTCGATAAGAATAAATATATTTTTTCCATTTTTGTTCAACTGAACATTAAGTTTTTTCCCGTACTTAAGACCGTTATCAATAATATTATTAAAGCTTCTTTTTAATAAATTTTTTCTTCCATTTATCAAAATATTTTGAGCGAGATCTCTAGTAATGTATGTATTTTCATATCTTTCTATTGTCTCATTTAACAATTTTGAGAGATCAAATATTTCATTTTTTTCTGATTGAGATGAGCTGGTGAATTGTAAATACTCATTGAGCATTTTTTCCATTTCACTTATGTCTTCGTTTAATTTTGAGGAAATCTCTTTGTCTTTGACAAAAGAAAGTTGCAATTTCATTCTGGTTAAAGGTGTTCGTAAATCATGACTAATTCCGGATAACATCTCAGATCTTTGATTTAAATGTCTAAGTATTCTTTTTCTCATTTTATCAAATTCATAACCTGCCTGTCTGATTTCAAGTGAACCTGATGGTCTATAATCATCAACCTCTTCACCCCTACCAAATTTTTCTGCTGCTTTTGCTAAATTAGTTATTGGTCGAGTTTGGTTTTTTAAAAATAATATTGCAACAAGAATTAAAAAAATTGCAGGAACGGATATCCATAAAGCAAATAGTCTTGCTGAAGAGGCAGTAACTCTATCTCTTGGAACTAAAAATTCAAAATATCCTTTTTTATATTTAATTCTAATGTTTATTAATTCCAAATAATCAGTAGTGCTGAACCAAAATTTATTGATACCAATACTAGACTTTAGTTCTCTTCTTAAGGATCTATCTATAGGGCTAAACCATCTTTCTTTTAACTTGAAATTGAATTCTTTGTCTTGAATGTATTTTATATTTAAATCTAAATGAATTGAAAATAAATCAATGATATAATCTTTGTCATTATTCTCATTATCAAATGCAACAATAAAAGTATCAATTTCCCCAACCAAGGCCCTTGTCATTCCTTTGTTAGTTTTTATCCAAAGGCTATCAAAAAAAACAATTGTAACTAAAAGTTGAAGTAAAATAACTGGAATTGCAACAATCAGTAACGCTCTATAAAATAATCTTTTTGGTAATAAATTTTTTACAAATTTATTCAATCCATAAAACATAACCACTACCTCTTAAAGTTTGTAAAAATTTTGGATTTTTTGGATCTATTTCAATTTTTTTTCTCAAACGAGTTATAATTACATCTACAGATCTCTCTTTATCTAAATTTATAAGTTTACCTATATCAACCCTAGAAAATGTTTTACCAGGATTGTTTATCATTTTTTCTAAAATTATTTTTTCTGTAACATTAATTTTAAATTCTTCCTTGTTTTTAAGAATTATTAATTTATTCAAATCAATTTCAATATTTGAGAAATGAACTACTTTTTTTAAATTTTTATCATTAGTTTTTTTTAGAATATTTTTGATTCGAAGCAAAAGTTCTCTAGGTTCAAATGGTTTTGGCAAATAGTCATCTGCACCTGTTTCTAACCCCTCAACTCTCTCGTCTGCAGTACCCTTTGCAGTTAGTAATATTATAGGTGTCAAAATTTTATTCATATTATCTTTAATAAATTGAAGACCACTTTTACCCGGCATCATTATGTCTAAAATAATCATATCAAAATTGATTATTTCAATTTTTTCAGTTGCATCCTCAGCATTTTTTGCGGTTGTAACTAAAAAATTATTTTCATTTAAATATTTTTTCACCAAGGATCTTATACCCTCGTCATCGTCTACTACTAATATATGTGCTAAAAATTTATCCATTTATAATTTTTTTTAGAACCTTATCAAAGTTTACGACCTCATCGGAACTTGAGTTTAATAAAGCGTTATAGATCCTTTTTTTTTGCGTTTCAAAAATTTCAAGAAAAATTTTTTCTCCTTTTTCATTGAGATATACATGTTTTATCCTTGTGTCTTGTTCATCTTTTTCGAATTTGATAATATCCAGCTTTGTTAAATCTTTTAAAACTCTATTTAAACTTTGTTTTGTTATCTTTAATTTTTTTAAAAGTTCAGAAATTGAGATACCCTCGTATGTCGAAATAAGGTGGATTACTTTGTGATGAGCAGTGCCTATTGAATATTTATTTAGAATTTTTTTTGGGTCGGTGAAAGTGTCTCTATAAACTATAAAAAGTTTTTCAATTAAATCTTTTAATTGCTCATCTTTAAGATAAAGTAAATCTTTCATAATAGGTAAGTTATATTGACATATTCAAGATACAAAGATATTTTTTTGAATAATTAAAAAAAATTTTCAAAATGATACCATACGATAAAAGAAACGGTAAAATTTGGTACAACAATGACTTTGTGGATTGGTCAGATGTTAAAGTTCACGTATTAAGTCATGGCTTACATTATGCAAGCTGTGTATTTGAAGGCGAAAGAGTTTACGATGGTTCAATATTTAAACTAGAGGAACATACTTCAAGATTTTTTTACTCAGCAAAAAGAATGGGTTTTGAGATTCCTTACACCGAGAGAGAAATTAATGAGGCCTCAAAAAAAATTATAGCTGTTCAGAATGTGGAAAATGGTTACGTTAGACCTGTAGCATGGCGAGGAAGTGAAATGATGGCTATATCTGCTCAGCAGACAAAGATTCATGTCGCTATTGCAACATGGGAATGGGGTTCTTATTTTGATCCAAAATTGAAAATCGAGGGCATAAAATTAAACATTTCAAATTGGCGAAGACCTGCCCCTAACACAATTCCCTGGGACACGAAAGCATCTGGTCTTTATATGATTTGCACTTTGTCAAAACATGAAGCAGAAAAAGAGGGTTACACCGACTCTTTGATGTTAGACCATGAGGGAAATATTGCTGAAGCAACAGGTGCTAATGTTTTTTTTAAAGACAAAAAAGGAGAATTGCATACGCCAATACCTGACTCATTTTTAGATGGTATTACCCGTAGAACAGTAATTGGGATAGCAAAATCGAAAAATATAAAAGTTCATGAAAGAAAAATAAGTCCTTCAGAGTTAAAAGATTTTGTTGGTTGCTTTTTAACAGGCACTGCTGCTGAAGTTACACCAGTTTCTTGTATCGCAAATAATCAATTCAAAGTTTGTGAAATGATTATAGATTTAAACGAGAGCTATCAGCTGGTTGTTAGAAAAAAAAAGGCAGCTTAATCCTTATTATCTTCAGAAATAGCATGGTCGATACCTTTTCGCATGTAGTCATAACCAGTAAAAAGTGTTAATGCTGCAGAAAGCCATAAAAGAATGATACCAATAGTCTGGGCATTATAATCTTGAAAATTAATTATTTTGTTTCCAGTTTCACCTGAAAGCAAAAGTGCAATAGAAACCATTTGCAAAACGGTTTTCAATTTAGCTAGACTGGAGACTGGAAGTTTAATTTCCCCTTTTGCCAAGAACTCTCTAAGACCAGAAATCAGAATTTCTCGTGTAAGAATTATTATTGCAGCAATTACCTCATAATTTCGAATAGTGCCATCCATCACTAACAAAATAAGAGCAGCTGCAACAATAATTTTGTCAGCTATTGGATCTAGTAATTCTCCAAGTTTGGACTCTTCACCAAGAAATCTTGCTAGCATGCCATCTAAAAAGTCTGTGAAAGAGGCAACAATAAATAATATTAACGCAGTAAGGTCTCCATAAAAACCAGGAAGATAAAAAGCTAAAACAAAAAATGGCACAATTAAAATTCTGCCCACAGTTAATATATTTGGTATCTTTCTAAGCATATTTATTTTTACTCATGGAAAAAATTATATATCTTTTTAGCAACTTTTGCCTCTACGCCCTCAACTGATTTTATTTCATCAAGACTTGCAGATTCTACTGCTCTAGCAGAGCCAAAGTGGTTTAATAAAGCTCTTTTTCTAATAGAACCAATACCTTCGATCTGATCTAAGAGTGATTTACTTAATCCTTTTTTCCTTTTAGCTCTATGAGCACTGATCGCAAACCGATGAGACTCATCCCTTACTCTCTGAAGAAAAAATAGAGTAGGGTCATTTTTGGCAAATTTAAACTCTTTACCATTATGAAAAAAGGTTTCGTTACCACTGTTTCTTAGTTTCCCTTTTGCTATTGCAACTATTGGTAAGTCATGAAGGCCTAGCTCATTTAGAGTTTCTCTTGCAACCGAGTACTGGCCTTTTCCACCATCAATCAGAACTAGATCGGGAAAAGTTAGGTAGTTATCTTTCTCTTGTATAGCTCTTTTAAATCTTCGATTTAGCACTTCTCGCATCATACCATAGTCATCTTGTTCATTCTTTTGGATCTTTATGTTAAATTTTCTATATCTTTTTTTAATAAATCCTTCATCTCCATAAGCGATTAACGCACCAACACTATTAGTTCCTTGGATATGACTATTATCATAAACCTCTATCAAATTAATATTAGTCTCTAAATTAAATTTATTTGCTACTGCATCAAATAATTCTCTATTATTTTGGCTTTCGTAAAGTTTTCTAGTTAGGCTATCTTTTGCATTTTCAATTGCCTGATTAATTACTTTTAATTTTGATCCTTTTTTTGCAATGGATATATCGATTTGTTTCTCTTCCTTTTGAGATAGAGTTTTTTCAATTAAAATTTTTTCTTTGATTTCTTCAGATAATATAATTGATGAAGGAACACTTTTATTTTCATAAAATTGAGAAACAAAAGAATTTAATATGTCACTTAATTTTTCGTCAGGATCATGCTTTGGAAAAAAAGCTTGATTCCCCCAATTTTGTTTTGATCTATAAAAAAAAACCTGAATGCAAGTTTTACCAGACTCTTTATAGCCAGCGATTACATCAGCTTCAATTAAATTTGCCTCATTAATTCTTTGCGACGATTGAATAATATTTAAAGATTTTATTCTATCTCTTAAAATTACTGCTTTTTCAAAATCTAAATCCTCACTAGCGTTTTCCATTTGATTTGAGAGACTTTTCTGTATTTTTCTTGATTTACCAGAAACAAATTCGATAGCATCATCCACAGTTTTTTTATATTCATCATCATTTATGTATCCGACACAAGGTCCAGAGCATCTTTTAATCTGATAAAGGATACAAGGACGTTGTCTGTTTTTAAAGACAGTATCATCACAAACTCTTAAGTGGAAAATTTTCTGAATCATTTTTATTGTCCAATTAGCTGAGCCTGCTGATGCGAAAGGTCCAAAATAAAAACCTTCTTTTGTTTTTTTTCCTCTATGTCTTTTTATTTGTGGCCATTTATCTTTATTACCAATAAAAATAAAAGGAAAAGACTTATCATCCCTTAAAAGAATATTAAATTTTGGTTTATGTTTTTTGATTAAATTCGCTTCAAGAAGTAAAGCCTCACTTTCATTTGATGTAGTTGTTATCTCAAGCTTTCTTGTTTGAGATAACATTCTTTCAGTTCTTATGATATGATTTTTTTCAGCTACATAACTTTTTAGTCTGTTAGGCAAATTTTTTGCTTTACCCACATAGAGAATATCCCCTTTATCATTTAACATTCTGTACACACCAGGAAGTTTAGGAATTAGAGGTAGTTCCTTTTTTATTACTTCTTTACCAACTTTAGAACTTATCATGACTTCTTTTTTTGGTAATTTGTATACCAACAGATGAACATTCTTTAAGAATTTCTAATTTTTCAATTTTCAACATTATCTTTGCAATTCTTTTATCTTTAAATAGTTCATCAAAAACAGCTTCAGCTAGAGTTTCTAGAAAATTATAATGCTTCTTTTTAATAAGTTTTTTAATTAATTTAACAATGGTTGCATAATTAACTATCGATCTGAGATCTTTATCATTAGAGGGTTTTTTATCTAGATAATCAATTTCAAGACTAAATTTTACTTTTTGTGCTTTCTCTTTTTCAAAATCATAATAACCAAGCTTCAAATCTAGAATAAGTTCATTAATGAGAATTTTTTTCTCATAATTAAATAAGCTTTTGTTTTTATCTATTTTTACAACCTTTAGATTATTTTTTTTCATTTAGAGTAAATTTTCCTTAAAGAAATTGATAAATTGAGGCATATATAAATTCATATTATCTCCACCTATTGTTACACCTCTAGAGAGACACTTTTCTTTTTTCATAGCTTTAAAAATTTTTTTAAAAGTTTTTCTTGGTTCATTTTGAGCAGCTTCATACCATGCCTCTTCACTTGGATAAATCTTATATTTATCTATTAGCCATTCTTTCCATATTGGATTAGTAACAATGCCGTTATTATCAACATATACATCTGGACAATCATGAAGAGTCATCGCCATTTTTTCTCTCCAAGGTTTTTTACCTGCATGCCATACATGATACCAACCTTCTTTAATATCAATTTTTACTTTTCCTGGAGGAGCTTTAATTCTCTCTGCGTGTTCTTTACAAAACTTAGCTAAAGTCCAATCATCTGCACCTCCGTGTACCACAAGTAAAGTCGTGTTAGACGTTAATTCTGGTTCCGCAAAAAAACCAGCCATTCTACATTCAGCTGCTTCTGGTAGAATTGCATCAAAACCTTTCGTGCCTTCAAGAAATTTTGAAGTAAATTTTACATCAGCTAAAAACAAGGAGTTTGTTCCACCTCTAGAGTGACCGGTGGTACCAAATTTTCCATTTGATCTTGGATGTGATTGTAAAACTTTTAACGCCATCATAGCATCAATGGCACCATTAATAAGAGGAACTTTAGATTGATCTCTCCAAGTTTCTCTTGCACCTCTAGGACAAAAATTATCTATATACATAACACCTATACCTTCTTTTAAAAGATTTTGTGCAGCATGATACACAAAGTCATTCCATACATAATCGCCTGGGCCGCCACTGCTATGAGTATAAATTACTATCGGAACTTTATCAGTTCCTTTTGGTAATTGTAAATATCCTGTAATCTCAATTGGATTTCTGAGATGTCCATCTATTAATACTGTTCTTTGATCAAATCCAGTATATGAATTAAATTTTATTATCTCTCCACCTTTGTGAGTCTTTAATTTAGCAATACCATTCAACATTGATTTTTTTTTAGTACAATTTGCCTTAGAGTCAAAATTTATATTTGTTGAATGTGCTAAAAGATTTGTTGTAAAAAAAATAGCAAGTATTACTAGTATTACTCTTTTCATTCTTTGCCTTTCATTATATCTGGTGTCTGCCAATTTAAGCTTTGACCACTATCTATTGCTAAAACTTGTCCTGTAATAGAACTGTTTTTAATAAAAAAGTCAACTGCATTACAAATCTCATTAACATCAACTTGCTGTTTTAGTGGTGTAGCTAAATATTGATTTTTAAAATGTTTTTCCGATTGTCTTTTGTTTTTAATTGTTGGTCCAGGGGCTATTCCATTAACTCTTATGTTTGGTGATAAACTCATCGCGCTTGTTTTGGTTAAGGTATAAAGGCCTGTTTTACTTAATGTGTACGAGAAGAAATATGGGGTAAGCTTAAATACTCTTTGATCGATTATATTGATAATATTGTTATTTTTGCTCCTAATATTCTTTGAAAACTCTTTTGATAAAAGAGCAGGCGCTTTAAGATTTGTAGAAATATGTTTTTCCCAACTCTTAGAGTTAAAATTTTCTAATTTGTCATTTTCAAATATTGAAGCATTGTTTACTAAGCAGTCAAAAAATTTCAATTTTGATTTTGAAAATTTAACAACTTTAATGATATCTTTTTCCCTACTAAGATCTCCTTTAACTAAATAAATTTTTGTTCCATAATTTTGAAGTTTTTTTTTTAGATTTTCAGCTTTTGACTTAGATTTATTGTATTGAATTACAATTTGCTTATTTGGACCTGATAATTTTTCAGCTATTGCAGCACCAATTCTTGTTGCTCCACCAGTAATAATTATCCTCTGTGCTTCCATTTTTTATCTCTTTTTTTGGTAACCTTAGTTCCTGGCATACCCATTGTCGATCTACCTTTTGGATAAAGTTTATTTTTCACGTCATATTGTCTTATTTTTGGGTTTAAGGTGATTTCTAATTCAGTACTTTCTAATTTTCTTATCTCATCTCTTATTTTGGCTGCTTCTTCAAACTCCAAGTTAGAGGCTGCTTCTTTCATTTTTTTGTCGAGAGCTTTTAAGTGCTTCTTAAGATTTCCTCCAACATTAGATCCTTCACTGATTTTTACATAATCTTTTTCGTAAACACTCTCTAAAATATCATTAATTTCTTTTTTAACTGTCTTAGCATCAATTTTGTTTTTTTTGTTATATGCTAATTGAATTTTTCTTCTTCTCTCAGTTTCTTGGATTGCCTTTTTAATACTTTTCGTTTCTTTATCAGCATAAAGAATAACTTTTCCATCTACATTTCTAGCGGCCCTTCCTATAGTTTGAATTAATGAAGTCTCAGATCTCAAAAATCCTTCTTTGTCAGCATCTAAAATTCCAACTAATGCACATTCAGGTATGTCTAATCCCTCCCTCAATAAATTAATTCCGACTAAAACATCAAAGACACCCATTCTTAAATCTCTCATGATTTCTATTCTTTCAAGTGTGTCTATATCTGAATGGAGGTACCTTACTTTTACTCCATTTTCATGAAGGTATTCTGTTAAATCTTCAGCCATCTTTTTTGTAAGAGTAGTAACTAAAACTCTATGATTATTTTCAATTACTTTTTTACACTCATGCATTAAATCATCTACTTGATTTTTTGCTGGTCTTATTTCAACAGGTGGATCAATTAATCCTGTTGGTCTTATAACTTGATCTATAAACTTACCTTTTGTTTGTTCTAATTCCCAAGGACCAGGAGTTGCTGAAACAAAAACAGTTTGTGTTCTCATTAAATCCCATTCTTCAAATTTTAATGGTCTATTATCCATACAGGAGGGAAGTCTAAAACCATATTCAGCTAATGTACTTTTTCTTGATCTATCTCCTTTATACATTCCGTTAAGTTGTGGAACTGTCACGTGACACTCATCAACAAAAATAAGAGTGTTGTCTGGAAAATATTCAAAAAGCGTGGGAGGTGGTTCGCCTGGTTTTCTTCCAGATAAAAATCTAGAGTAATTTTCAATTCCAGCACAAGACCCTGTAGCCTCAATCATTTCAAGATCAAATTTAGTTCTTTCCTCAAGTCTTTGAGCTTCAAGTAATTTATTTTCTGCTCTATGTTTTTTTAGCGTTATTTCTAATTCTCTTTTTATATTTATAATTGCCTGTTCTACTGTTGGTTTTGGAGTTATGTAGTGACTGTTTGCATAAACCTTAACTAAGCTTAGCTCTCTTACTTGATCTCCAGTAAGAGGATCAAATTCTTCTATTTTTTCCAATTTATCTCCAAATAAATTTAATCTCCATGCTCTATCCTCTAAATGAGAAGGAAAGATTTCCAAATACTCTCCACGAGCTCTAAATGTGCCCCTATAAAAGTTTTGATCATTACGCTTGTATTGTAAGGCCACTAAAGATTTAATAATCTGCTCTCTGTTATAATCGTAGTTTTTTTGAAGAGTTAAAGTCATTTTACTATATGCTTCAACTGACCCTAGACCATATATACAAGAAACACTGGCGACAATTAAAACATCATCTCTTTCTAAAAGAGACCTTGTTGCTGAATGTCTCATCCTGTCTATTTGTTCATTAATTGATGCTTCTTTTTCAATGTAAGTATCTGATCTCGGTACATAAGCTTCTGGGGTATAATAATCGTAATATGAAACAAAATACTCAACAGCGTTGTCAGGAAAAAAAGTTTTCATTTCTCCATAAAGTTGAGCTGCCAAAGTTTTATTAGGAGCTAAAATCAAAGCTGGTCTATTTGTTGCTTCTATAACCTTAGCCATTGTAAAAGTTTTTCCAGAACCAGTTACCCCAAGTAAAACTTGATTAAATTCCTCTTTATTTGCTCCATTAACTAATTTTTTAATAGCCTCAGGTTGATCCCCCGCAGGTTTAAAATCAGATTTAATTTTGAATTTTTTACCACCTTCTAGTTTTCCACTGATTTTTGTATTTTTACTCTGAATATCTGTAATTAAATCTTGATAAGTATTTTCCATATATTAAGAACGTATTAGAATTAATTTATATTTCAATGAGCATAATATCTAACAGTTTAAAAAGAATTAAACCATCACCTACTATTGCCGTAACTCAAAAGGCAAGAGAATTAAGAGCGGCAGGAAAAGATGTAATTGGTTTAGGGGCTGGAGAGCCAGATTTTGATACTCCTGATAATATAAAAAATGCTGCCATAAAAGCTATTAGAAGTGGAGACACTAAATATACAGCAGTAGATGGTACACCTGCTTTAAAAAAAGCTATTATTAGTAAATTCAAAAGAGAAAACAAATTAAAATATACTTTAGACCAAATAACTGTTGGAACTGGTGGAAAGCAAGTTCTTTATAATACTTTTATGGCTACCTTAAATAAGGGAGATGAGGTTATCATCCCAGCACCATTTTGGGTTTCGTATCCAGATATGGTTTTGTTAGCTGGTGGAAAACCAAAAATAATTAAATGTACCGAGCAAGAGGGTTTTAAGCTTACTGCCAAAAAATTAAAAAAAGCTATTACCAAAAAAACAAAATGGTTGATACTTAATTCACCATCAAACCCCACTGGTGCAGGTTATACAAAAAGAGAAATTCAAAATTTAGCTAATGTTCTTATAAAAAAAAAGAAAGTTTTAATTTTAAGTGATGATATTTACGAGCACGTGAGATACGACAATTTCAATTTTTTTACCATTGCACAAATTCCAAAATTAAAAGACAGGACGCTCACAATGAATGGAGTAAGTAAATCGTATGCCATGACTGGCTGGAGAATAGGTTATGCTGCTGGTCCAAAAGATATAATCAAAGCTGTTGGAAAAATTCAATCACAATCTACCTCAAATCCGTCTTCAATAAGTCAGGCTGCTGCTGTAGAGGCATTGAATGGAAAACAAGGTTTCATAAAAACTAGAGCTAAAGCGTTTAGATATAGAAGAAATTTTGTTGTAAAAAGTCTAAATAATATTGAGGGAATTCACTGTTTGACTCCTAATGGCGCATTTTATGTATTTCCAAGTTGCAAAGGACTACTAAATAAAAAAACAAAATTAAAAACTGATACAAACTTTGTACAAAGATTGCTTGAAAAAGAAAATGTTGCAGTTGTTCAAGGTTCAGCATTTGGTTTAGACGGTTATTTTAGAATTTCTTATGCAACATCGATGAAAAATTTAAAAAAAGCCATGTCAAGAATTAAATCTTTCTGTGAGTCTATAAATAAATAATTATTTTTGATTTAGAATCTTTTTTGCAGGAATAGTCTTTTTAATCCAAGATTTTGGAATGGAATTAATACCCTTTAGTGAAGCAAAGTATGCTCCAACAAAATTTGCCCTAGAACAATTACAACCGCCGGCCTTGATAGTTTTTAATATCGCATCTTTATAATTTTTTGAATTTATAATTGTATATATTGAACTGTTAAAAGTTCCTGGATAACTGCAGGCCATTCCTAGTTTTTTGATTGTATTAGTATCAAATTTTGATTTAAATTTTTTGATCTTTTTTATATCTTTGACAATTTCTTTAAATAATAAATTACCATTGAATTTTTTTATAAATTTATTAATGGGATCTTTCGCTCCCTTTAATGCAAGATCAATTAGATAAAATTTTGCGAGTGCATACTTTATGCTGATTTTTGAAACAGTAACAATTTTCATGGTTTTTTCTAAACTTTTTAAATTATGGCCGTAAAGAAAAAAAGGCAGCATTGCACAAAAACCGTCTGACTCATTTACTTTCATTCCACCAGAAATTTTTTTTTTTGATTTAATATTGTTTACAGTCTCTATTATATTTTGATGTATCCACGGTCCTTTTATTAAGCCACGCCAATCTTTAACTTTTTTATACCTCGACCTTAGTCTCAAATTTTTCCAATATTTGCTTCCAGGACCAAAATTTTTAAGGATATTCTTTCTAAAATTTTTTTCTAAATTTTCATCTCCATCAAGCAATGTTTTAAACATCACTTGGCCAACATCATTATATCCAGAGACTTTTCCAGTTTTAATATTATAAAAAGGACTTTTATTTTTTTTTAAGAAAGTAAAGTCTTTCTTACCTCTAATATACTCTAGCAGTTTTTTTTGATTATATACCCAATGCAATGGTCTTGCTGCTGCATCCGCTACTGTAGCCCCTAAGAATACATGGAGATTATTTTTCACTTTAATGAGATAAAAACTTCTCAGCCTCTAGCGCTGCCATACATCCCATGCCAGCAGCAGTAACTGCCTGCCTAAATGTTTTATCTTTCACATCTCCAGCTGCATAAACACCTGGTATATTTGTCTCCGTAGAGTCTGGTTTTGTTATTAAGTAACCTTCTTTATCCATATTAAGTTGATCTTTAAATAACTGGGTTGCAGGGTCATGACCAATAGCAATGAATACACCATCTAATTTTATTTCATCAATTTCATTTGTTTTTACATTTTTAACTTTGATGCCTTTAACATTTTTCGGATCTTTGTCTCCAATTACATCCTCAACGACAGTATCCCAAATAATTTCAATTTTTTTATTTTCCATAAGTTTTTTTTGGAGCATTTTTTCAGCTCTTAAACTATCTCTTCTATGAATTAATTTTACTTTTGATGCAAATTTTGTGAGAAACATAGCTTCCTCAACAGCAGCATTACCCCCACCTACAACAGCAACTTCTTTATCTTTAAAGAAAAAACCATCACACGTCGCACACGCTGATACACCAAATCCTCTAAAATCTTGTTCAGATTTAATATTCAACCACCTAGCCTGGGCTCCTGTAGAGATAATTATACTATCAGCAGTATATTTTTGACCAGTGTCACCGATAGCTTCAAAAGGCGATGTTTTTAAATTTACTGAACTTATATGATCTTGAATCATTTCTGTTCCAACTGCTTTTGCTTGTTCTTTCATTTGATCCATAAGCCACGGACCTTGAATCACATCAGCAAATCCAGGAAAATTTTCAACATCCGTTGTTGTGGTTAATTGACCTCCAGGTTCCGATCCATAAACTAAAATTGGATTTAACATTGCTCTAGCAGCATAAACTGCAGCTGTATATCCAGCAGGACCGGATCCAATTATTAACACTTTTGTGTGTTTAGTTGGATTTTGATTCATATGACAGCTATATAGTGATTAATGACTAAATTAAAAGGTTTATTATTGACCGAGGGAATGCATGGTATGATTAGCCAAGTAGAGGGGCTTGCCAAAGCTCTCAATCTTGAATTTATACACGAGAAAATTGAGCTAAATAGTTTTTGGAAAATGATTCCTCCAAAATTAACCCCTGTAAAAGATTTTGTTTTTAAAAATGATATTTCAAAGAAATTTAATATAGTAATTTCATGTGGAAGAAAAAGTGTAGTTCCATCAATTTTTTTAAAAAATAAATTTGGAAATAAAATAATGAATATTCATATTCAGGATCCAAAAGTATCATTAAATAATTTTGATTATGTCGTAGCACCAGAGCATGATGGTCTTGAGGGTATAAATGTTTTAAAAACTAAAGGTGCAATTCATTATCTTACTGAAGCAGAATTATTAGAAAATGCTAATTATCTTAAACCCCGAATTAAGAAAAAAAAAGTTATAGTGTTTATTGCTGGAGGTCCTAATAAATATTACGATTTTAACGATGAAATAATTGAAAAAATTTTTATTCAAACTAAAAAAAATTTTATCAATCAGGGTTATCAATTAATTTTTATACCTTCAATGAGAACACCAAAAGAAACAGTAGATAAAGCACAAAACTTTTTTGATGATGATCAGATTATAATTTCAGATATCGATAAAAAAGCTTATTTGTCAGCACTTAGTCTAGCTGATCATATTATTGTAACATGTGACTCTACTTCTATGATATCAGAGGCAGCTATGACAGGAAGACCTATATATGTGGCTCAAATGCCATCTATAAAAAAAAATATACGATTTCAAAAATTTTTTGAGCTTTTTAAATCATTAGATATAATTAAAAACCTAGAGGATAAAGTAGAAGAGTGGAGTTATAAAAAACTTAATGAAACTCATAGAATATCGGGATATATAGAGAAACAATTTAAAGATTATGACTTTTCTTAATTCTATATTAAAAAATTCAAAAAAGTATGAATTTCCATTCAATCACTGGGAATACAACAACGCTTTAAGTGAAGCAGCAATTAAAGAAATTGAAGGCGCAGATATTCCCGACGTAAGTAAGCATAA
The DNA here is from genome assembly GCA_902635975.1 of uncultured Pelagibacteraceae bacterium. Classification (GTDB taxonomy): domain Bacteria; phylum Pseudomonadota; class Alphaproteobacteria; order Pelagibacterales; family Pelagibacteraceae; genus Pelagibacter. The sequence continues at coordinate 3,893 of CACPQC010000002.1, read as the reverse complement.
CCTTAATTACGATGGCACAAGGGCAATAGACGGTGGTGCTGCAGAATTTAGAGAAGGTATAGCTTCGGGTGGTAAGGCGATAAAATTTAGATGTTTTGTTACAAAAGAAAATGCATCACATTTTCCAAATTTAGTAAAATTCATTAATGAACTTCAATCTAAAGAAACATGCCAAGCTATTTCAAAAATGATTAACAAAGATTTATCTGGTTCATATGTAAGACTTGAAGTTATATGTGATCGTGAAGGTTTTTGGTTAAAGCCACATTGCGATATTAAAGAAAAATTAATGTCAGGACTTATTTTTGTGAACAATGCAAACGAGTCTGAGGATTTAGGGACTGATTTTTACAATGAAAAACTAGAAAAGGTTAAGACTGTTCCCTACAAGCATAATTACGGTTACTTATTTACAAGCGGTCCAAACACATGGCATGGTATGGAAAAGAAAAAAATTATTAAAGAAAGAAGATGTATTCAAGTTAACTATGTCACATTTAAGACCGATTGGAAAGTTGACTAAACATTTTGCAGCGATGTAACTTCTAATTTTTTTGTTTTAAGTGATTTGATACCCTCAATACATGCTAGAGCAGTTGACATATTTGTGCAGTAAGGCACTTTATTTTTAAGTGTCGCTCTTCTTAAAGCAATGGCATCATTTAATCTGTGCTCTGTATTGCCTCCACCAGTATTAATAACTAAGGCTATTTTTTTTGAGTCTAGAACATCAACTATATGAGGTGATCCGCTACTTACTTTATTTATAATTTTACACTTCATGCCATGTTTTTGGATATATTCTGCGGTTCCTTTTGTTGCACATAAAGCAAATTCTAGTTTAATAAGTTCTTTTGCAAGTCCAATACCTTCATCTTTATGAGAATTTTTTAATGATAAAAAAGCTAGTCCTTTAGTAGGCAATGAATTAGAGGATGCTATTTGGCTTTTTGCATACGCCATTCCAAAATTTTTGTCAAATCCCATTACTTCTCCGGTTGATTTCATTTCTGGACCTAATAATAGGTCACTGTTAGGAAATTTATTAAATGGAAAAACTGCCTCCTTTACTGCAAACATACCTTTAGATTTATCTTTCAAATTAAATTTTGAGAGTTTCTCACCAGCCATAACTCTCGAGGCTATTTTTGCTAACGGCAGCCCTTTTGCTTTTGATACGAAAGGAACTGTTCGGCTTGCTCTTGGGTTTACTTCAATTACAAAAATTTCATCTTTTTTAATTGCAAATTGAACGTTCATGAAACCTTTCACTTTTAGAGCTAGAGCTAAATTTTTTGTTTGTCTCTCTATTTCTTTAATCAAAAAGGGCTTGATGGAAACAGGAGGCAGGCTACACGCAGAGTCACCGGAATGAATTCCCGCTTCCTCGATATGCTGCATGATCCCAGCAACATGCACTTGATTACCATCGGATATAGCATCCACATCAACTTCCATTGCATGATCTATGAATTTATCGATAAGAATTGGATTTTTTTCAGCAGCTTTAAAAGCCTCTTCCACAAAATTTTTCAACTGACTTTTCTCATAAACTATTTCCATGGCTCTTCCTCCAAGAACATAAGAAGGTCTTACCATTAAAGGTAAGCCTATTTTTTCGGATATCTCAATTGCTTGTTTAAAAGTTTTAGCAATTCCACTTTTGGCTTGATTTAAATTTAATTTTTCTAATAGGTTTCTGAATCTGTCCCTATCTTCTGCTAGGTCAATAGATGAGTATTGAGTTCCTAAAATAGGAAGATTATTAATATATAAAAATTTAGCTAATTTGATTGGAGTTTGACCACCAAACTGAGTGATGATACCAACTAAATTTCCTTTATCTTTTTCCCTTTTAATAATATTAAAAACATACTCTTCTTTTAGCGGTTCAAAATATAATCTATCACTAGTGTCATAATCTGTTGAGACTGTTTCAGGATTGCAGTTTACCATAATAGTCTCAAAACCTGCTGATTTTAGTGCGAAACTAGCCTGACAACAACAGTAATCAAATTCTATTCCTTGTCCTATTCTATTAGGCCCTCCTCCTAATATAATAATCTTTTTTTTAGCAGACGGATTAGCCTCACACTCTGAATTTATTGAGAAATTTCTCTGATATGTTGAGTACATATATGGTGTAAAAGATCTAAATTCTGCTGCACAAGTATCAACTTTTTTAAATACTGGTAAAATTTTAAGTGCAGTTCTTTTTTTTCTTACAATATCCTCAGATAAATTTGACAGCTCAGAAAGTTTTTTATCAGAAAAACCCATTGATTTAATTAGATTAAAATCATCAAAATTTTTTGGTAATCCATTACTCTTAATCTTAAATTCACTATCTATTATTTCTTTAATTTGGTTTAAGAACCATGGATCAATTTTTGATAAATTATAGATTTTTTTCAAATTTATTTTTTTTCTTAGTGCTTCTGCAACAAGCAGGATTTTATTAGGAATATTATCTTTAAGTTTTTTCTCAATTTGTTTTTTATCTAAATTAAATATTCTGTCTAATCCTGAAAAACCAGTTTCAAGAGAGACCAATGCTTTTTGAAGAGACTCTTTGAAATTTCTTCCAATTGCCATTGCTTCTCCAACAGATTTCATTGACGTGCCCAGAACCTCAGGAGAAGTTGAAAATTTTTCAAAAGTAAATCTTGGAATTTTTGTTACAACATAATCTATACTTGGTTCAAATGATGCTGGAGTTACTTTGGTTATTTCATTTTTTAATTCATCCAATGTATAACCGACAGCAAGTTTTGCAGCTACTTTTGCAATAGGAAACCCAGTTGCTTTTGATGCAAGAGCAGATGACCTTGATACTCTGGGATTCATCTCGATTATAACCATTCGTCCATTTTTAGGATTAATTGCAAATTGGACATTTGAACCACCTGTCTCGACTCCAATTTTTCTTAAACATGCAATAGAGGCATTTCGCATTACTTGATATTCTTTATCAGTTAAGGTGAGTGCAGGAGCGACTGTCACCGAGTCTCCAGTATGTATTCCCATGGGATCAATATTCTCTATTGAACAAATAATTATACAATTATCTTTTTTATCCCTTACAACTTCCATTTCAAATTCTTTCCAGCCCTCTAAACATTCCTCTACAAGAACTTGGCTCACAGGAGACTCATGCAAACCGTTTTTGACAATTTTAAAGTAGTCCTTTTTATTCTTTGCTATTCCTCCTCCTAAACCCCCAAGTGTAAAAGCTGGTCTAATTATTGTAGGTAACCCTATTTTCTTTAAAACTTTTGAGGCTTGTTTTATATTGTTTACGATTTCAGATTTAGGAAGATCTAAACCAATATCAATCATATTTTTTCTAAACCTTTTTCTATCTTCGGCATTTGCGATAGCTCTTGAATTTGCACCAATTAATTCGATTTTATATTTTTTTAAAATTCCTTTTTTCTCAGCCTCCATTGCAAGGTTGAGAGCAGTTTGACCACCCATTGTTGGAAGAATTGCATTTGGTTTTTCTTTCTTTAAAATTTTTTCTAAAACCTCTAGAGTAATGGGCTCAATATAAGTACTGTCAGCAACATCTGGATCTGTCATAATTGTTGCTGGATTTGAGTTAATTAAAACAACTTTATAACCTTCATCCTTTAATGCCTTACAAGCCTGTGTACCAGAATAATCAAATTCGCAGGCTTGACCAATTATAATTGGTCCAGCACCAACTACTAATATTTTCTTAAGATCTTTTCTTTTTGGCATTCTTTCTCATGTTGTTAATAAATTCTTGAAATAAATAAACGCTGTCTTGTGGTCCTGGGTTTGATTCAGGATGATACTGAACTGAGAACACAGGTTTATTCTTTAATCTTATTCCTTCTATACTGTTATCGAATAAAGACTTATGTGTG
>CACPQC010000001.1 GCA_902635975.1 uncultured Pelagibacteraceae bacterium | reverse complement strand
AGTTAAGGAAAAACATGTTAAATTAGATGATGCAGAAAAAGTTGTACACGATGTCTTAAATGTATTTATGCTTACTGGTTTTACCAATGATACTAAACAATACTTTATGAAATCTAGCCCAGTAAGACCTGGTGATTATTTAGAATTTTTTGCAGAAACAGATTTATTAGGAGCCTTATCTGCTTGTCCAGGTGGAGACTGTGGATCAGAACATTCATCTGATGTTGCAAAATGTTATCCTTTAAAGGTTTCTATATGGGATGTTGACCAAAAATTTCTTCAAGGAATTAATCCATCTAAATTGTCAAATTATAATAGAAATCACGGCATCAAATAAATGAACAAAAACAAAGTTACATTTATTTTACACAAACCTCAGCTTTCAGAAAATATTGGTGCATGTGCTAGAGCATTAAAGAATTTTAATTTTCAAAAGCTCTATCTGATTGATCCAAAACCTATTTTTCCTAATGATAAGATATTAGCGACATCCGTTGGGGCAAAAGATATTATAAAAAAAAGTAAAGTATTTAATAATTTAGAAAGTTCCTTGGGAGATATTGATATATTGATTGCTACATCTGCAAGATTTAGAAACAAAAATGTGAAACATATTAATCTTGAGGGTTTAAAAAAAATAGATTTTAGAAAAAAAATTGGATTTTTATTTGGCTCAGAAGCATCAGGTTTATCAAATAAAGAAGTTAGTTATGCAAATTACACTTTACAAATTCCAACAAATATTAATTTTAAATCTTTGAATTTATCTCATAGCCTTATTATTATTGCACAATTTATATCAAGTTTATTAAGCTTTAAATCAAACAAGTTTAAAAAATCCAAAAAGGTAAAGAAAGCCTCAAAAAAAGAAATTCAATCTATGATTAATTTATGTCTAAATAATCTCAACGAAATAAACTTTTTTAAACCAAAAGAGAAAAAACCTATAATGCTTGAGAATTTAAGAAATATTTTTTATAGAATGGAACTTTCAGATAAAGAAACTCGTATTTTATCAAGTGTATTTGCAAGTCTTGGTAAAAAACGCTGATTGACAAAATAATGAGTAAGTTTATAAGACCCTTTACTAAATGACAAAAAGATTAAACTCTAAACATAAAATTGATAGAAGATTAAAAGTTAACTTATGGGGAAGGCCCAAAAGTCCATTTAACACAAGAGCATATGGCCCGGGTCAACATGGTCAAACAAAAACTTCTAAGCCCTCAGATTATGGAATTCAATTACAAGCTAAACAAAAACTCAAAGCTTATTATGGTAATATTAACGAGAGACAATTTAGAAATATTTATAAAAAAGCAAGTATGCAAAGAGGTGATACCGGTGAAAATTTAATAGGTTTATTAGAAAGAAGATTAGATGCAATTATTTATAGAGCAAAATTTGCAACTACTATTTTTTCTGCAAGACAATTAATTAATCACGGACATGTTAAGGTTAATGGTAAAAGAGTAAACATTTCTAGTTACTTAGTAAAAGAGGAAGACTCAATTGAGATTAAGGACAAATCAAAACAGCTAGCTATTATAGATATAGCTATGGCAAATAAAGAGAGAGAAATCCCTGAATATATTCAAATGGATGAAAAAAATAAAAAACTTAAATTTGTAAGAGTTCCTAAATTCGAAGAGGTCCCTTATCCAATCGTTATGGAACCTAATTTGGTAATCGAGTATTATTCTAGATAGATTGTTAAAAAAATATTGATTAATATTCTATATTTTTAGTTTATGTTTGAACAAAATGAAATTTTTTTCAAATTTATTTTTAGCTTATTTTCAAAAATATAAAAAAAATTTTGTAATTTTACTTTTATTTTCTTTTTTTGATTTACAAAATCATACTTTTTCTGCTGATTATTCATTAAGTTTTGATGGCTCAACAAATTATGTAGACTTTCCTTTTGACGCGTCAATGAACCCAACTGGAGATTTTTCAGTAAACGTTTGGGTTAAAACAGGAGCTTCAAGTGATTTTCAGTCATCAGTGACATCTCGAACAGACACGATTAATGGAGATGAAGGAGGTGGCTTTATGGTTTATATAGCAGCTGATGAAGAATGGTCTTTTTGGGCAGGTGATGGAGCTGATGATGATACCTGGGCACAAGTGAATTCCAGCACAGACATAAATATAGGAACCTGGCAAATGCAGACCGTTACATTTCAAGAATCTACTAACGTAATGAAACTTTATGTTGATGGTGTTGCATTAGTTGCTGACAATAATGGTAAAGTTCCAATTGTTGAAAATACAAATCAAAGATTGTACATAGGTGCTGGTAGAACTAACAAATATCCTCACATTCCAAATGATGCTGACAATAGAGTAAAATATCATTTTAACGGCAAAATAGATGAGGTGGCTATATGGAGTTCAACACTCTCTGCAGCAGAAATAGTACAATTGTATAATGGAGGAGAAACTTTGTATGCAGGTGAGAACTATGGTGATTATACCTCATCAGGATCTTTAAGTGAGTATTGGTCAATGGATGACGAAGTAAATGGTGAAAATAATGGAACAGGCTCATCCACATTATTTGGAGAGGTAAATAATAATGATGGAACACTTATTAATAGCCCTACTTGGGATAAAGATGATTTTCCAGGAACTGCCCCAACATTAAGTTCATCTTCACCAAGTGATAATGAAACAGATGTAGATTGTTCTACAAATATAGTTTTGAATTTCAGTGAAATTATTAAAATTGGAAGTGGAAATATTACTTTAAAAAAAGCTAGTGATAACAGCGTTGTGCAAATTTTTAATGTTGCAACTGATGCAACTTTATCAAGCAATACTCAAATAACTTTAAACCCATCATCTGATTTAGAGATAAATTCAGATTATTACGTTCAGATAGATGCAACTGCAATCATAGATATTTCAAGAAATAATTACGCTGGGATACCAAGTGACGATACAACCACATATAATTTTTCAACTGGAACCACAAGATCAAATCCATTGAATAATAAAGATGTAGTAGGATTGATCGAAGCTCAAACTAGTGCACCTAAAAAAATACTTTCACATGTAATCAGCCCAATTTTCAACAGACTTAATTGGATAAGAGGTTATAGCTTGGAAGAAGATTTAAAACCTCAAAGTATTAATCTAAATTTTGTTGATCCTAAATTAGAAAAAATTTCAGAAATACTTTTTCAGTCAGTCAATTATAACAAACCTCAAAAAAATATAAAAGAAAGATGGTTATTTTGGAGTGAGGGTAGTGTGAGTGTTGGAGGAGTTGGTAGCACTAAAAATTCATCAAGAAAGGATATTTCTTCAAAAGCAATAACATTAGGATTTGATAAGAAAACTGACGAAAAAACTGTACAAGGTTACACTATTACTTATACCGACGAGGATGTAGATGTGGGTAATAAGGGTACATCTACAGATATTGATGCATACAGTTTTTCAACTTATAGAACACTCAACATTGGAAAAAATAAATATTTAGAAGGAATTTTAGGATTAAGTAGACTCGATTTCAAAAATATAAGAAAAGATGGCAACAATACTTTAAATGGTGATAGAAACGGAAATCAAGTTTTTGGGTCTTTGCATTATATAAATACTTTCAAAAAAAAAAATAGAGATATATCCCCAAACTTTAAACTAGATATTAGTCATACAACTTTAGATGATTATAGTGAAAAAGGAATTAATGCTCTTCAGTACGACAAACAAACTGTTGAAACGTTAGGAATATCTGGAGGTTTTATTATAAGTAATGAAATTTTAAAAGAGGATTACATTTTAAGACCCTCTATGGCTTTAGACCTTGGTTATGATCTTAGTCCAAGTTCCGATGTTTCTTTAAATTATGTGTCAGATCCTAACACAAAATATACTAAATCTATTGATCAAGAAGACGATGAGAGTATTAAAGGCAAAATTGGTTTTGATATATTAAATGATACAGGTCTTTCAATGATGTTTTTTTATGAGAGATTTCAAACTAAGAATAGTCATAGTGATACTTTATATTTGTTAACTGGATATGTTACTCATAGGAATGAAGAGTTTGTTTTAGAGTTGGAAAATGAAACTGCACAGATTAATTATAATCGAGTCATAAACGGTTTTGATATAAAATTAAGTTCAAACTATGATTTATTAAGCGAAATAGATAATTACGGTGCAAAAATAGAAGTTGTTAACAAGTTTTAAGACTTTTTATACTGAATATTTTTGTCCCCAAAGAGCTTTGCAAGTTCTCCGCTTGCATACATTTCTTTAACAATGTCACAACCACCGACAAATTCTTTTTTAATATAGAGCTGCGGTATTGTTGGCCAATCACTAAAAGTTTTTATACCATCCCTTAAAGATTGATCTTCCAAAACATTAATACCTTTGTAATTTACTTCAAGAATTTTGAGTATATTTGCAACTGCCATCGAAAATCCACATTGAGGAGCATCAGGGGTTCCTTTCATAAACAAACAAACCTCATTATTGTCTATGTGATTTTGTATTAAAGATTTTACTTGTTCATCCATTATTGTTCCTTTGTTTTAAGAGCTAAAGCATGCAACTCATTTCCCATTTTACCTTTAAGAGAGTTATATACCATTTTGTGTTGTTCAATCTTACTTTTACCAGAAAATTTTGACGAAGTAACTGTTGCTGAATAATGATTACCATCACCAGCTAAATCTTGTATTTCAACAGTGGCATCCGAAAATGCTTCCTTTATTAACCTTTCAATTTCTTTTAAATCCATCGCCATTTTATTATCTCATATAATCTTTTAACCAATTATTATTGTATGACTTTAATTCGTCAACTGGAACAATTGTCTTTTCATTAAAACTTACTGATTTTCCAACTAATGTTCCAATTTCATCATAATGAACTGCGTTTTTTTCTAAAATACTGGTTACCTTTTTTATATCAGATTTTGAAATTTCTATAATGTATCTTCCTTGGTCTTCGCTAAAAAAGTATTCAAATTCATTTAATAACGAATTAGGTTTTTTTATCTCAATCCCTATATTTCCCTCAATACACATTTTTGAAACTCCCATTAAAATTCCTCCTAAAGATACATCATGCGCACTTTTTATATAGTTATCCTCAATTAATTTTAAAATAGTTTCGCCATTATTTTTTTCATTAAACAAGTTTATCTCAGGAGGTGGACCATTTTTTTCATCTAAAATTGTTCTAGCAAATAAACTTTGATCTAAATGACCCTCTGTTTTACCTATGACCAAAACCAGGTTTCCCTCACTCTTAAAATTCATCGTGATCATTTTAGTGTAATCTTTTATTAATCCCACTCCACCTATTACAGGAGTTGGTTTAATTCCAATTTCCTTAGTTTGATTGTAAAAAGAAACATTTCCTGAGACCACAGGAAAAGCTAAGTACTTTGAAGCCTCGCCAATACCTTCAACGCATTCAACAAACTCACCCATATTTTCCTCTTTTTCAGGGCTTCCAAAATTAAGACAATTTGTAATTGCCACAGGTTTAGCGCCAACAGAAATTAAGTTTCTCCAACTTTCGCACACTATTTGTTTTCCACCAGTAAGTGGATGAGCCCAACAATAAACTGCAGAAGAGTCTACAGCTGCGGCTATGGCTTTGTTTGTTCCATGAACCCTAACAACACCAGAATTACCCCCAGGTTTTTGAATTGTATCACCCATTACAGTGTGATCATATTGTTCCCATATCCATTTTTTGCTACATACATTTGGATTTGATATCATCTTTTTTAAAATGTCTAAAATTTTTAAATTTTTAAGGTCTTTTTTTTGAATTTTATTTTTTTTTGGTAATTTTGTTTTTTTCCATTTACGATCATACATTGGGGAATTTTCTACTAGTATATTAATAGGTATTTTTGCCACTTGTTCTGAGTTAAAAAATAGTTCTATATTTTTTGTATTTGTGGTTTTTCCAATAACTGCAAAATCTAAACCCCATTTATCAAATATTTTTTTGGCTAAATTTTCTTTTCCATTTTCTAATACAATTAGCATTCTTTCCTGGCTTTCAGATAACATGATTTCATATGGTGTCATTTTGGTTTCTCTGCACGGAACTTTATCTAAATTAATTTCAATTCCTAATTTACCCTTAGACGCCATTTCAATACTAGATGATGTCAATCCAGCAGCTCCCATGTCTTGAATAGCTATTATAGAGTCTCCCGCCATTAGTTCTAAGCAAGCCTCTAATAAAAGTTTTTCTGTGAAAGGGTCTCCCACTTGCACGGTAGGTTTTTTTTCCTCAATTTTATCATCAAAGCTTGCTGATGCCATACTAGCACCGTGGATGCCATCTCTTCCAGTTTTAGAACCAACATATATGACAGGCTTATTAAGCCCTGCTGCCTTAGAATAAAAAATTTTATTTTTTTTAACTAATCCTAAAGTCATTGCATTAACTAAAATGTTTCCATTATAAGATCTATCAAAACAAGTTTGACCTCCAATAGTAGGAACACCCATACAATTTCCGTACCCTCCAATACCATGAACCACACCTCTCAATAAATTTTTAGTTTTTTTATGTTGTGTAGATCCAAAATGAATAGAGTTTAAGTTTGCTATTGGTCTTGCTCCCATTGTAAATACATCTCTCATTATTCCACCTACTCCAGTTGCTGCTCCTTGATAAGGCTCAATGAAAGAGGGATGATTATGACTTTCAATTTTGAAAACAATTGCATCCCCATCTTCAATATCAATTACCCCAGCGTTTTCACCAGGTCCCTGAATAACTTTTTTTCCTTTAGTGGGTAATTTCTTTAAATGAAGTCTAGAGGATTTATAGGAGCAATGCTCGTTCCACATGGCTGAAAATATGCCAAGCTCTGTAAGATTGGGAGTTCTTTTAAGTAATTTACAAATAAGTTTGTATTCTTCAACTTTAAGTCCATGTTCTACCGCTAATTTCTCATTTACTTGCATTATTTAATATTATTAAGAAGGTTTTTAAAAAATAAGGAACCATCTTCACCAGACAAACAACTATCAATCATTCGCTCAGGGTGAGGCATCATTCCTAATACATTTTTTTCTTTATTTAAAATTCCAGCAATATTTTTAATTGAACCATTTGGATTAAATTCTTCCTCTATTTTGCCATCATTGTTACAATAATAGATTGCTACCTGATTATTATCTTTAATTTCTTTTAATTGGTCTTCGGTACAAAAATAGTTTCCCTCGTTGTGTGCAATGTGAAGTTCAAAAATATCTTTTTCAAGATTTTTGAAGTAAGGATTGTCTTTATTGTCAATTTTTACAAATACGTTCTTACAAATAAATTCTAAATATTTATTTCTTAATAAAACTCCTGGGACCAGACCAGTTTCAACTAATATTTGAAAACCGTTGCAAATACCCATTACTAAACCTCCTGATTTAGCAAAATTAATTACTGATTGCATAATTTTAGATTTAGAAGCAACACTACCACAACGCAGGTAATCTCCATACGAGAAGCCACCTGGTAAAACAACCAAATCACTCTTAGGTAATTCAGGATCATTATGCCAAACCATTTTATTCTTGAAACCAAACTTTTTTAAAGCAACGTCCATGTCTCTATCGCAATTTGAACCAGGAAAGGTAATTACTGATGATTTCATTAATTATTGTATCTCAATAATTTTATAATTTTCAATGACAAGATTAGCCAAAAGTTTCTCACACATATCTTCCACAATCTCTTTAGCTTTTTTTGGATCGTTTTCGTTAACATCAATTTCAAAATATTTTCCTTGTCTAACCTCATTAACATTTTTAAAATTCATACCTTCTAAAGTTTGGTGTATTACTTTTCCTTGAGGATCTAAAACATCTTTTTTTAATGTTATTATTGCTGATATTTTCATTTATTTTTTTTCTTTACGGATGACAATTTTGTTACATTCACTGCAGATATATTAGACTGTTCATGTAATATCCCTAATCTCTTAGCAACTTCAGTGTAAGCAGGTATCAATCCTCCTAAATCTTTTCTAAATCTATCTTTATCAAGTTTTTTATCAGTTATTGAGTCCCACAATCTGCAAGTATCTGGACTTATTTCATCGGCTAAAATTATTTCATTTTTTCCACTAATTTTTATTCTTCCAAATTCTAATTTAAAATCAATAAGGTTGATGCCAACCCCTCTAAACATACCAATCATGAAATCGTTAATTCTTAGTATCATCTTTTTAATTTTATCTATCTCTTTTTTTGTTGCCCATTCAAAAGCATAAATATGCTCTTCAGCTATCAATGGATCTCCAAGTTTGTCGTCTTTCAAGCAATACTCAATTAAAGGTTCTTTAAGAACAGTTCCGTCTTCTATACCAAGTCTTTTGGTTAACGAACCAGTAGCAACATTTCTGACAACAAATTCGATTGGTAAAATATCAACCAACTTTATTACTTGTTCACGCATATTTAATCTTTTGACTAGGTGATTTTTAATTCCTATTTGGGACAGATTTGAGAGAATGTGTTCTGAAATTCTATTATTTAAAACTCCTTTTCCCTCAATTGTAGATTTTTTTTGGTTATTAAACGCTGTAGCATCATCTTTAAAATATTGTATTACCAAATTCTTATCTTGTGTTGCATAAATAATCTTTGCTTTACCCTCATATAATTTTTTTCCTTTTTTCATTATTTAAAAACTCTTCTAAAAATTAAATTTACATTCTTAAAATGCTTAGAGTAACTAAAAATAGATCTTAATCTTTTTGATGAGATTTTACTTGTTATATATTTATCGGATTGAATAGCTTCATACAAATTGAGATTTTCAGAAAAACATCTTTTTGAATATGTTTGAACCATTTTATAAGATTTTTCTCTAGTTAAACCAGTTTTCGTAAGCTCAAGCATTAATTCTTGAGAAAAAATTAAACCTTTTGTGATATTCAAATTCTCAAGCATTTTATTTGGATAAACAACCATATTGTCTAAAATATTTGTTAATCTAACCAACGCAAAATCTAGAGTAATGTTTGCATCTGGGCCGATATTTCTCTCTACACTTGAGTGAGAAATATCTCTTTCATGCCATAAAGCTATATTTTCTAACGCAGGAACAACTGCGCTTCTAATCATTCTTGCAAGACCAGTTAAATTTTCACTCAAGATTGGATTTTTTTTATGAGGCATAGCTGAAGAACCTTTTTGATTTTTTGAAAAAAATTCTTGCAACTCATAAACTTCTGTTCTTTGAAGATGTCTTATTTCAGTAGCAGCTCGCTCTATCGAACCAGCGATAATTCCTAAAACTGAGAAATAGAAAGCATGTCTATCCCTGGGGATTACTTGAGTTGAAATCGGCTCAATTTTTAGATTAAGTTTTTTGGCAACATGTTTTTCAACATTTGGATGAATGTTTGCAAAAGTTCCTACAGCCCCTGATATTGCACATGTTGATACTTCATCTATTGCACTTATTAATCTTTTTTTATTTCTTTTAAATTCCTCATAAAAAGATGCAAGTTTTAAACCAAATGTAATTGGTTCAGCATGTATTCCATGACTTCTTCCCATACAAGGTGTGAATTTGTATTTTTTTGCTTGTTTTTTTAAAACTTTTAAAATTTGATCTAGGTTTTTAAGGATTATTTTTCCTGATTGGACTAGTTGAATATTATAACTTGTATCTAAAACATCAGATGAAGTCATGCCTTGATGAAGATATCTTGCTTTAATTCCTGCTTTTTCAGTAACCGAAGTTAAAAAAGCAATTACATCATGTTTTACTTGATTTTCAATTTGATGAATTCTTTTGACATTAATTCTTGCTTTTTTCCTGACAACTGATGATACACCTTTTGGTATTTGACCTAGCTTTTCCATTGCTTGAGCTGCCGCAATCTCAACATCTAACCAGATCTTATATTTATTCTCCTCTGACCAAATATCAGTGAGTTCTTTTCTTGAGTATCTTTTTATCATTAATTATAAGTATGGGGGCTTTGAATAACCTTTAGCAGATTCTGTAAAGATTTCATAACCATTTTCTGTAATTCCTACTGTATGTTCAAATTGTGCAGATAAAGATTTATCTTTAGTAACTGCAGTCCAACCATCATTGAGCAATTTTGTATCAAATTTACCTTCGTTAATCATAGGTTCTATTGTAAAAGTCATTCCAGGCTTTAATTCCATACCAGTGTTTTTTTTGCCATAGTGTAAAACATTTGGTGGCTCATGAAAAACAGAACTAATTCCGTGTCCACAAAAATCTCTTACAACAGAAAAACCTTTTTCTTCAACATTCGATTGAATTTCGTAACCTATGTCTCCCATCTTAATTCCAGGTTTTAAAATTTTAATAGCCTTCATCATTGAGTCATAAGTTGCATTAATAAGGTTGTTTAACTTTACAGAAATATTCCCAATGCAAAACATTCTGCTTGTATCCCCATAGTAATCATTAACTATAGCTGTTACATCAACATTCACTGCATCGCCTTCTTCTAAAATTCTATCTTCTGAAGGTATACCATGACAAACAACATGATTAAGAGATGTACATAAAGATTTAGTAAATCCTCGATAGTATTGAGGAGCAGAGTAACCACCGTTGTCTCTTATGAACTCGTATCCAAGTTTATCAATATGGGCTGTTGAAATACCTTCTTTGATATTTTCTGTAAGCATATCAAGTGTTTGGGCAGCAAGCTTTCCAGCAATTCTCATCTTTTCAAACTTTTCTGAATAATCATCCATTAATAATTTTTATTTTCTTTTCTATTAAAATTTCTTTTGAACTAATTTTACACCTATAAGCTAAAAAATTAACACCTGCTTTTTTAGCTTTCAAATAATTCTTATGATACTTATCATCAATATCTTTAGCTATTTTAAAATATTCCATATTTTGAATTTGAACCAGGAATATTAAATATGTTTTATACCCTTTTTTTATGGCATCAATAAGGGTAAGAAGATGTTTAGAGCCTCTTGTTGTAATTGCATCAGGAAATTCAGCAGTTTTTTTATCTCTAAAAAGGGTTACATTTTTTACTTCAATAAAGCTTTTTTGCTTATTTTTCTCGACTAAGAAATCAAACCTAGTTTCTTTGTTATAAGAAACCTCAGATTTAATTGAGTCATTTTTATTTAATTCTTTAATTAAATTATTCGATAATCCATGATTTACAATCTTGTTAGCCATATGAGTATTAACTCCAACTAAATTATTTTTAGCTTTAATAATTTCTAAGCCGTATTTTAATTTTCTTTTTGGATCGTCATTTTTAAGTAAATAAACCTCATTACCTTCATCAAGAAGGCCTTTCATAGAGCCAGTATTTGGACAATGAGCCGTTACAATTTCTTTATTTAATTGCACATCAACAAAAAAACGCTTGTATCTTTTGATTAGTTTACCTTTTAATAAAGACTTGGTAAATTTCATTTTCAAATTATACATATAAAATGACAAAAAACACAAAAGTAAATGCTGCTATCCTAATTATTGGTAATGAAATTCTTTCTGGTCGAACACAAGATACTAATACTAGCACTTTAGCAACTTGGTTAAATTCAATTGGAGTAAAAGTTAACGAGGTAAGAGTTATACCTGATGTTGAAAAAATTATTATTGATACCCTTAATGTATTAAGAAATGAAAATAATTATGTTTTTACAACTGGTGGGATAGGACCTACTCATGATGATATTACCGCTGAGTCTGTAGCTAAAACTTTTGGGATAAAATATGAGATACATAAAGAGGCATTTAAAATTTTAGAATCTTACTATCAACCTGGCGAATTTAATGAAGGTAGACAAAGAATGGCTTGGATGCCTGAAAATGCTGAGTTGATCTTAAATCCAACAAGTGGTGCTCCAGGATTTAGTGTAAAAAATGTATTTTGTTTGCCAGGTGTACCCTCAATTATGAAATCTATGCTAGGCGGCTTAACAAATAAAATCGTTGGAGGTGAACCTATATTAAGTCACACATTGAATTTTAAAACAGTAGAAAGTGAAATTGCAAAATCACTAAAACAAGTTCAAAATCAAAATCAAGATGTTGAAATTGGTAGCTACCCTTTTTTTCACGCAGGAAAGCTGGGAGTGTCGGTTGTTCTTAGATCTGAAAATCAATCCAAAATAGATAATTGTAGTTCTCAAATTTTAGAATTTATTAAAGAAAAAAAAATTGAAATTGTAGATCGTTAATGTTTTTTAAAAATTTAAAAAAAATACTAGAAACTCTAACATCGATTTTATTTATCAGTTCTCTTTTAATTACAAGTAGTGCTGGACTAGAAAGAACCGAAAAAGAGAAAAAATTAGGAGTGTTTAAGGAAGATTTAAAAGCTATAGGTAAATTCAAAAAAATTAAAACTGTACCAAAAGAATTATTTCCAGAAAAATTAAAAACTTTTGTTTCACGTTCTAAAAAGTCACAAGAGGAAGTCAAACGAATTTTCGTGGATCAAAAAGGCCTGTTAGATAAATATCCACACCAGATGATGAAGGGTATGGCTTATTTTGAGTTTTTTTATATGCAACAATTAAAAGATCATGAAAAAGATTTAGAGAGATTTGAAATTAAATATCCAAATAGTGGTAAAAAGGTAATGCAGAAAATTCATAATTTAAATCAAGCAAGACAAACAATGAGAGAAGCAGTAGGGCTAACTATAGAAAATTCTCCTGAGGAGGCAATCAAGGTTTATTTCACGATGTATAAGTTGTTCAACCAAGCTAAAACTCAAGAAATTAAACTATCTAAAGAAGAAAAGAAAAAATTAAAGATCCACAAAGAAGTCAATAAACATTTAGCTTTAACAATTAAATCAATTGAAAAATTGACAGAAGAAAGACTTACAAAGAAAAAATATTTAAAAGAAAATCAAAAAAATTCTAAAAAATTGAAAAGATCTCTTAAAAAAGCTGAAATTTTTAGGGAGTATGAGTTATTAAATTCATTAATAATTGAATTACCAGATTTAGCAAATAAAAATCCCTTAGTCGCTTTAAGTGGTTATAGACTAGCAGATTTTATATTAAAAGATCTTAAAAAGAACAATCTCCCAAAACGTTTTGAGCAAGATTTGACAGAAGCTAATTTTAGTGATTTTAAGGACGAAGAATTAAAAATTCTTGGTGATATAACAAAATTTACAAAAAATAATAGAAATATTAAATCAAACAAAATTCAATTAGATATTTTGAATCTTGAAAATAATGGTCTACCTGTTAATAGGCTTCTAGATTTATACAGAAACGATTTAAATGTTAAATTAGATTCACTAAATATGCAATTAGCCTCAACGGCAGAAATGAACAAATGGGCCTTGAGTGATTGGGCTAATGCTTGGAAAAATCCAATACCAACAAAAGTACAAGATAGTAATGGTATTGAAGTCGTGTTATCTGACGAGCAAATACTAGAAATAAAGGCTCAACTTGCTTTACAAAATTTTAGGGAGATTATTGATATTGAGGATTTTAAAAATGTAATTTCTGATGAGTCAATTGATGATATTGCAAAAACAGTGTCGCAAGTATCAGAATCTTTTAAATTTAATTTCTCTCTAGATGATTTTGCAAGAGCTATGGGCGATTTTAGAGGTTTAGATATTAATAATTATGCTGATTTAACAGATCTTGCGAATGCTCAATATGGTGCGAATTGGTCTGTTGAGGAATATGCATCGGCTTATCAAGATAACTTAAATGTGATTGAGGCTCTTTCAAATGGATCTATAAGTTCTTTTGATGCTGGTGCTCTTGCTCAGGCTGCTGGTGCAAGTTTACAGGAGGTAGCAGATACAATTGCTGCAGCAAGTGCAGCAGGTGTTAGTGTTGATTTAGAGGCAGTAGCAGCTGGCGCTGGTTATGATAGTTTTGCAGCAGCAGTTGAAGCATATAACGCTGCTCATGGTACAAATTATTCTGTTGAACAAGCAAGAGAAGCTATGGGACAATAATGAATAAAATTAAAATTCTAAGATAATAAATGCTTTACTTTGCTTACGGCAGTAATCTTCATCATTCTCAAATGAAAAAAAGATGTAAAGATAGCATCTTTCTTAAAAAGATAAATTTGAAAGATTTCAGATTGACTTTTAGGAGCAAATACCGTGCAGCTGATATTGAACCGAGTAAAAATTCAGTTGTACCAGGAGGATTATTTGAAATTTCTAAAAGTGATGAAAAGAAATTAGATATTTATGAAGATTTTCCAATTCTATATAAAAAATTTTATTTTAATTATAATGGAAAAAAAGTAATGACCTATACAATGGTTGAAAAAACCCCATTTAGGTTTCCAACAGAAAGATATTTGAACGTGGTTAAGCGTGGTTACAAGGATTGTGATTTAGATAAAAAGCATCTCGAAAAGGCATTAGTGAGTTAAAAAAATTTTAGTTATTTGTTAACCATACCGTTTGGAATGGTTTTAATGTTAATGAGGTTTCTTTTTTTAATTTTAAATTCGGATTTATCAGGTCCCTATAATTACTTAATTTTTTTAAATTAGGTTTTTGATTTTTGGAAGACAGATTAGTTACACAAATAATTGATTGTTTTTTATCAATACTTGTTCTCTTAAAACAAAATATTTTTGAACCAATATTCAGAGTTGTTCTTGAAGCATTTGGATGGAAAGCTTTTTGTTTTGATTTAATATTTAAAAGATTAGTTAAGCTTTTATAGAAAATACTTTGTTTAGATTTTGAGTTTTTAAGGTGATTTAGAATAACTTTTTGGTTCCATCGGTATCGATTTACGTCTCTATTATTTCCAGTTATTATATATTTGGACTCATCATTTGATGTACCAAACAATGAATTAAAATATATTGCTGGAACACCCTCAAAGGAAATCATTATTGCATGAGCTGAAATGTATCTTTCAAAGTAAAATTTGCCTTTTTTATCAGCATCAGACTTTTTTAAAGCGTTAAAAACTGTTATATTTGCTTCATAAACCTTTTTAGATTTATTTTTAATCTTTCTAAAAGAAAATTTTGAACCATTTTTTTTTAATCTATTTAGCAAATTTCTAATTGTTTTTTTACTTAGAATTCCCTCAGCTGGTCTCATTCCTATACCATCATGAGAAGCAATAAAGTTAAGATAATTATTGCCTTGTTTTGTGGCGGGTAATTTTTTACTCCATCTAGTCAAATAAGAGCTATCTTCAAATAAAAAAGCATGAATTAATAAGGGAGATAAGGAAAAATTATAAATCCAATTAGCTTCATCTTTTTTTCCAAAATAACTTAAATTTTCTTTCTCTGGTAAATTAGTTTCTGTAACTAAGATGGTTTTCACATTCAAAAAACCACAAATTAGTCTTAAAAGTTTTATAATTTCGTGAGTTTGTTTCAAATTTATGCATTTAGAACCACTTTCCTTCCAAAGATAGGCAATTGCATCCAATCTAAAAATTGTTACGCCGTGATTTAAAAGATTTATCATTATCTTAATAAATCGTAATAAAACTGCAGGATTTTTAAAATTTAAATCTAGCTGATCAGGACTAAAAGTTCTCCATAAGTATTCTTTTTTCTTAAATATATTAATTTTTTTGAGTAGTTGATGATCTCTAGGTCTTACAACTTTTGAAGTATTGAACTTAGAGTTAACTGTTAAAAAATAGTTTTTACCAGGTTTTTTTTTTTTCAAAAAGTTTCTAAACCATAAGCCTCTAGCAGACGAATGATTAATTACTATATCTGCCATTACGTCATTCTTTTTGGCAAAATTTGAAATATCAGACCATCTTCCAATTCGGTTATCAATTTTATAATGATCTTTTACCGCAAAACCACTATCACTACTTGATGGGTAAAATGGTAAAAAATGAACAGTATTAAAATAATTTTTTAGTTTTTTTTGGTAAAAATTTTGAAAACCTTTTATTTGATATTTTTGATTACTGTTAAAAACACTATCTCCATAGCAAATTACAATTGAGGTTTTTTCAGATAATAGCTTATTTTTTTTTTTATTTTTTTCGTTAAATTTTTTAATTATTTCTGAGATTTCTTTAGAATAAATTTCGATTTCTATTTTTGAATATAAGGAGCGATATATATTTCTTAATTTTGTTTCTATTTTCTTCTGACCAGATGTAGATAACATTAGCTATATTTTTTATTATCTTCATTAACTACTTCCTCTAATCTTTTTAAAAAATTAGGAATTGCACTTTTCACTCTACTCCAAGTTGGTATGAAGGGCGTATCCATTGGGTTTAGTATAAAAGATTCTCCAGCTTTCATTATATTTTCTGCAAATAATTCAACAGCTTTTTCCTCAGTGTGTGAGTCAAATTGAAGTCCATTCATATCAGCATCAGTTCTGTATATATCTATCAAATCAAGTGCAGATCTATAGTAAGTTGCTTTAAGTGATCTAAATTTTTCTCTACTAAATGAATTGCCTTGAGTAGCTAATTTTTTTATGAATGTTTTAATGATATCGATGGACATTCTTGACAACCCCTTAGTTTCATCATCAGAGGATAAAATTTGATGTTTGTGATCATAAGTATCTGCTAAATCAACTTGACATATATTTTGAGGAGAAAAACTTCTTTGCATTTCTGACAAAATTCCGACTTCAATTCCCCAATCTGAGGATATTCTTAATTCTGGTAAAACGTTACGTCTAAAAGAAAATTCTCCTGCTAAGGGATACTTAAACGACTTCATAAACTCCAAATAATCACTTGTACCAATTGTTTTTTCTAAGGCAGTTAACAGAGGAAAAACAAGCAATCTTGCAACTCGTCCATTCATTTTATTATTTGCAATTCTTGGATAATAACCTTTACAAAATTCAAAATTAAAAAGCGGATTAACCACAGGATAAAAAAGTTTTGCTAGCATTCTTCGATCATAAGTTTTGATATCGCAATCATGGAGAGCAACGGACCGAGCAGTGTCTCTTGCAATAGACATTCCAAGACAATACCAAACATTTCTTCCTTTGCCTAATTCGTTAGGAGCAAGATCTTTTTTTTTTAACTCTTTATCTAGTTTTTTTAAAGCAGGTCCATCATTCCATAAAATTGAAAAAGGAGACTTCAATTTTTTAAAAAATTTCCAAGCTTTTTTTGCTTGATTTTCATTAGCTCTATCAAGTCCCACTATAACGTGATCTAAATATTTAGTTTTACTTATTTCTTCTACTATATTTGGTAAAGCTGAACCTTCTAATTCAGAATAAAGACATGGTAAAATTAATTCCATTTTTCTTTCTTTAGAGAATTTTAATAAATCTTTTTCGATTTCTTCAGTCGATCTTGTTCCAAAATCATGTAATGTTGAAATAATTCCATTCTGAGAAAATTCGCTCATATCAAATTTTAGACATTATAACTTAATTTATCTAGAGCTTTTTTAATCACATCAGCCCAGCCTTCAGGTGATGGCTTATTTGAAAATATAAGATTCTTGATATTAATTTGATCAAGTTTAAACTGATCATTAAATACCAAGCATGGAATATCACAATTTTTCAACATTTCTAAATCATTAAAATTATCACCAACTCCAATAGTTTTAATCTCATTTTTAACGTTTTTCAAAATTTTTATCACTCTATTCATCGATTTCACTTTATTAACATTATCACATAAGTTTATTACTCGACCACCCTCTTGCAAAGTTAATGAATTTGAATTTAAAATTTTTACCAGCTTATTTTTTTCAACTTTATCTCCACTGAATAACAAAGGTAAAGTATATTTTCTCTTTAAAACATTTTTAAGTTTTTCATCTTTTTGTCCAAATATTTTTTCTTGCTCTTTAGTAGTAAGTTTAAAAATCTGAATACATTTTTTTAGTAGCCCCTCAGGAACTTTTGAATTAAAGATTTTCAGTAATTCCTCTTTTTCTCTACTAAGAATTATTTTATTCGGAAAGTTTGGATTTATTAGATTTAGTCCATGAATAGCTGAGCCATTCTCTGAGATAAATGGTACCGCGATACCAAGTTCTTTTTTAAAATTTTCTATTTCATTTTCAGTTTTGCTTGAATTAGGAACCATTATTATTCCTTCATTTAGAAGGCTTTTAATAAAATCCTTGATTGGATCAAATTTAAATGTGTCTCTATGTAAAAGTGAGCCATCTAGATCTGTGAACACTATATATGTAAACTTTTTTTGCATTACTCAAATTACAATAAATATTTTTATAAACACTTCTAAAATTTACATATTTTGCTCAAATTTTTAAATCTGAACTAATAATTTAACGTTTTTGATCTTAAAAAAATTTCTACTTGAGGATGAATTTAATGTTTAAAATATATTATGAGACATAGTGCGTTTTGACTTAAAAAAAAAATATTTTAATAAAAACTATGATTTCAAAAAAAATTATATATTTTTCCAAAAATTTTACCCTAAACAAAATAAACATTTCTGAAGATCAAAATTTATTAGAATATTTTGTAAATAACAATTATTTTGAAGATTTATTAATAAGTCTAGCTGAAGCAGATCCCTATGACTTCAAAATATCTGACGAATTTTTAGAATTAAACGCAATTTCGTCATTACCTCATTTAAGAATACTAAAAACTTCATTAAACTTGACTACTGAAAAGTTTATTCTTGAACTTTCCTATCTAGTATTACCTTTTAGTAAGCAATTATCTGGTGAATTAAAATCTTTGTCTGTAAAAGTTAGTAACACAAATTTTGGAAGAGCAAAATTAATTTCAAATTTACTTAATAGCTCCAAACATGATTTTTATAAACAGCTTATTTTAGATTATGAGCAGAAAAATCCCTTAGCTTTGTATCCAACTTCCAGTTATAGAAATTCAAATGGACATGTTGTTAGCTCAAATGATTATCAACAAATAGAAGCAACAATGAACTTAAATACATTTACTTCAATTAAAGTGGAAGAGGACACCTTAAATGTCGATAATCACCTCTTAAGAGATAATTACAAATCATTTGGAAGATGTGTTTGTTTAATAGATCAAAATATTGAAGATAATTATGGATTAGATATTGAAAATTATTTTAATCATCATTCTATTATATTAGAGAAATTGGTTTATAGAGCTATGGAAGTTGATAAGCATATTAAAAATGTTGAGAAGATTGTAGAGGATTTTAGAAAATTAGGTGTAAATAGAAATGAACCAATTTTAATAATTGGTGGTGGAGTCATAGGAGATATAGGAGCTTTTGCTGCATCAATTTATCATCGAAGCACTCCTTATATAATGTTGTCAACATCAGTTGTGAGTGCAATTGATAGTGGACCAAGTCCAAGATCATGTTGTGATGCTGGTGGATTTAAAAATCTATTAGGCTCTTTTCATGCTCCAGTGCTTAATATTTCTGATCGATCATTTTTTAAAAGCTTGAAAACTTCTTGGGTTAGACATGGGATTGCTGAAATTCATAAAATGGCAGCAATTAGAGATAAAGAATTGTTTACTTTACTTGAGGACACTGGGCTTAATTTGATGAAAACTCACTTTGGTACAATTAATTGTAATTCTCAAGATAAAATAGTGTCTAAATCGAAAAAAATTATCGGACTGTCTTTAAAGAGCTATGTCGAGAGTGAATACGATAATTTACACGAAGTTCACAGTATTAGAGACCATGCATTTGGCCATGGATTAAGTGCAAATTTTGAACTTAAAGCGGGATTATTACATGGTCATGCCATAAGTGTTGAAATGACTTTAAGTTCTTTTATGTCTTACAAAAGAGGCTGGTTAAGTGAAAAAGATTTGCATAGAATTTTAAAGTTATTTAGCGAATACGAATTAAGTTTATGGCATGACATATTATTAGATGAGAAATGCATGAATGAAGGTTTTGATAAAATTCTTCAAAAAAGAGGAGGCAACTTAGCTATTCCTGTTCCAATTGCTATTGGAAAGTGTAAATATATTAATGATTTAACCAAGTCTGAATTAAGAGAAATTATTCAAGAATATAAAATAATAGTCTCAAAATACCCTAGAAAAGGATTGGGAGTTGAACCTCTTTGTTCAGATGCAGGTCTTGAAGATCCAGTTACTGTTTTTAAAGCAGATGAAAATATTACAAAAGAAGTAAATTTAAATTAATAGAATGTACCAGTTTGTAATTCCGATTCACCATGTGAATTGGAGTACAAGAGCAGTTCTTGATGGAATTTCTCAAAAATATAAGCCAAAACAAATTTATGTCGTAACATCAAGTCATGAGATAAAAATTTTAAAAGACAAATCTAATTCTTGGGATATTGAAAATTTAACATTGCTGGATGAGGATGATTTTTTTTTAAGTAAATACAGTTTAACAAAAACTGATATTGTTTCATGGATAACACAAAATAAACCTAATTATACTCCTGGATGGTTATACCAACAGATTATTAAATTAGGAGCTAGTGATGTTATAGACGAATTAGACGATGTTTTTTTAGTATGGGATTCAGATTTATTACCAGTAAGATCATGGCCTATATTTGATGAAAAAAAGGAAAAGTTTGCTTTACTACAGGATAAATCACATGGAAACCAGGATGTTTTAAATTCGTGGAAAAATTTAATTACCAATGTGTTAGAAATAAATCCTGTCGAAGATATAAGAGGAACATTTACTTCACATCATATGGTTTTTAAAAAAAAGTATTTAAAAAGTCTTAAGTTAAAATTTAAAGATCATTTCAAATCAGATCAAAATTGGATTGAGTTAGTAATAAAAGCTGCAAATATATATGGTTCTTTTGGTGAATATTGGACTTATGCCAGTTGGGTAAATCATATAAATAAAGATGATTTAAATTATTATCCTTATGAAAAATATGGTTTAACCACAGAAAGATTTTATGATGATGGCAATGGTTTATTTTCAAGAAAATACAAGAAATTTAGTAATTTTGACGAACAAAAAGACTTTTATCCATCTTATTCGTCAATAATAAATTTTATAGATAAAAATTACCAGTTTCCTCCTTCCTCTTTATCATTTGAAACGAATATTAGACATACAAAGAAAAAAGATGAGAATATCCATCTCGAAGAAAAAAGATCTATTTGGAGAGAAAAAGTTTATGATAGAGATTAAAAGATTTAATACTGTTGATGATGGAAGATCAATATTAATGAAGGAAGAAAATTTAATTGAAAATTAAATTATGATTGAACAAGTTAGTATTTATTTAATAGCAATGATTCTAGGGATAATGTTATTTTTCTCGTTTGTGATTGCTCCAGTAGTATTTACTACTCTAGATGAAGATAATGCTAGAAAGTTTATTAGAAGAATATTTCCTTTTTATTATAATGTTAATTTAGCGATTAGTTTTGTTGTACTACTAACATTTTTATTTTTAAGTAAATTAGGTGTTGATTTTTATTTGATCTTATTAATCACAATTTTATTCGCTACATCAAACTATTTATTAATGCCGTTAATTAATAAATATAGAGATGAAAGACAGGATAAAAAATTTAAATATTCACACTTTATCTCAGTAGTAATTAATTTTGTTCAAATGATTTGTTTGGTGTTTCTTTTAATTTAAAAGTTTTTTATCTTTTTTACTTTTCATTTCATTTTTTTGATCACAGTATTTTTTAAAAGCATAAGCTGTTGATACCCCACCAATTAGTATTAATTTTAATATCTTTAATTTAATAAGTGTTTTGATCATGATTTAATATCAAACCTTTCTAATAAAAATTGGATTACTAAATTATAGAAAAATACAAAACAAGAAATATAAAATAGAAAAATTATTTCTTTAGAATTAAAGAGGTATCCAGTTGAAGTTAAAAGCACAATAAATAGGCTGATTGATAAAGCAAGTTTTGCCTGAAATTTTTTTTTTAAGTGAGATTTAACAATATTTTTTTTCATTAAGTATTATCATAATTATTTAAGATATTTATTCATCATTAATTTTGTCCTACCTATACATTTCAATTATAAATATCAGCGTCATAATAGTCATTTAAAAAAGTAATAAAGAATTATATCTTCTCGCATGTTATTTGAATTACCAAAATTAGATTATTCAAAATCGGCACTAGCTCCGATAATGTCTGAGGAGACTCTTGATCTTCATCATGGTAAGCATCACCAAACTTATATAACTAATTTAAATAATTTTATTAAAGACACTGATATGTCTAAAATGTCATTAGAGGAGATTATAATTAGTTCTTCTGAAGATAAATCTAAAGCAGGTATTTTTAATAATGCTAGTCAACATTGGAACCACATAATGTTCTGGAAATGCATGAAGCCAAATGGTGGAGGTATAATGCCTGAAAAGTTAAAAAAAAGAATTGAAAAAGACTTTGGAAGTACAGATGAATTTAAAAAACAGTTTATTCAAGCAGGAATTACTCAATTTGGTTCTGGATGGTGTTGGTTATCAATCAACAACGGTAAGTTAGTAGTTAGTAAAACTCCAAACGCTGAAAACACTTTAATACAAAATATGAAACCTATTTTAGGTTGTGACGTGTGGGAACATTCTTATTACGTCGATTATAAAAACAGAAGGCCTGAGTATTTAGAGAATTTTTACGAAAAATTAATCAATTGGGAGTTTGTAGAGTCTCAACTGGATTAAATGGTACGTTCTGTTGCCATGCGCAATACCTAAAGTTTATATCATATTATTATAGAATTTTATAAGATAACTCGGATCTAGAGGGATAAAATAAAAAAAAATTTACTTATTCATCATGAATTTTGTCCTATCTAGACTTTTCAACAGTAATGTTTTAAATTTTAACACTCATTTCTCTAATTTTTATGAGGTATTGATGATTAATTTTTGTGAAAAATATTTATAAAATTCATTACATTGTATTTTTTTTAGCTATATTTTTTTCTAAAGCTATAGCGGAGCCAACTCTTGTGCGAAGTAAAGCAGTTGAACAAGTAACTATAGCTACTGGATACCATACAATGGCATTAACTTTTAATAACGATGGAACCAAAATGTATACATCATCTATGAAAGCAGTGACCCCAGAGTCAACAGCAAAAGATGATATGGTTTACGAGTATGATTTAACAACAGCTTACAATATTTCTACTGCAACCTTACGTACCAGCTTAGATGTAGGTACATATACTGGTTCAACAACTCATATTCATGGAGCTATGCAAGTTGCATTCAATAACGATGGTACAAAAATATTTATTGCTGATCATCATAAAACTATTATTGAATGGACGTTGACTACACCATATGACATTGATACTGCAAGTACTACTTATAATGCAGGTCAAGGTTATAGTACAAACGCTAATCAAAAAAGACCGTCCTCAGTTGCATTTAATAATGATGGAACTAAAATGTTTGTTACTGGAAACCACAATGCTGAAAACCCTCAATCAATTCATGAATACACACTCGATAACCCATTTGTCATTACATCAGGCGTTACTCATGTTGTAGAAGTACAACCTGATCCTCAACCAGATTATATAGACGGAATTGTTTTTAATTATGACGGCACTAAAATGTATATAACTTCCCATGCAGATAATAAAATTAAGCAATATAAATTAACAACAGCTTTTAGTATCGCCACTCTATCACTTGAAGGGACTCTTGATTTATCTAACTACAGCGGCTTAGGAGCCGCAAGAGAAACAGCATTTAATTCTGATGGAAGTAAAATGTTTGTAATTGATCAGGATGCAGAAGTTTATGAATTTGATTTAACTTGTAATTGGAGCGTAATTGATGGTGCTTGTGATGATCCAATAACTACTACTGATGAGGGTAAAGATATTTTAAGCTCAATCGAGTCCCAAACTGCAACTGCTAAACAAATTGCTATTCAAGCAAGTACTCCAGTTCTTAACCGTATGTATTGGTTAAGAAGACATAGAACAAGCGATCAATTAAGTAATCAAAACATTAAATTTAACTTTCCAAATAAAACAATAGCATCTTTAGCAAAAGTTATTCCAATATCGGAAAAATCAAATAATACTTTAAACAAGTTATCTGACAGCTGGTCATTTTGGAGCGAAGGTAGTGTGAGTTTTGGTAAGACAGGTGACACATCTACTTCATCATCAAAGAAAATTAATACTAAAGGTATTACACTTGGCTTGGATAAAAAGATAAGCAAAAATAGATTATACGGTTATGCTCTTAGATTTGGTAATGATGATGTTGATGTAGGTACCTCTGGAACTAATTTAGATACTGAGTCTTTTAGTTTATCTGTTTATGGAACTTTTCCTCATGATGATGAAAAATTTACTGAAGGTATTCTTGGAGTGAGCACTTTAAAGACTGATCATGTTAGAAAAGGGGGAGGTAGCACTAGAACAGGAGAGAGAGATGGTGCACAAATATTTGGTTCACTTAATTACTTAACAACATATAAAAAAGAAGATTTTAATATTACTCCTAATTTAAGAATTGATTTAAGCTATACAGAATTGTCCAAATATAGAGAAAAAGGTCCTGCAGCCTTAGTTTACAAAGCTCAAACAATTGAAACTGGAATGATATCTACTGGTTTTACCATCAGTGACATTTTAAATTTTAATTCTTTTACTTTTAAACCAAATGGTGGATTAGAGCTAGGAGTAGATTTTAGTCCGTCTTCAGATGCAACATACCGTTACCTATCGGAAACTACAGAATATACAAAATCTATCGGTCAAGATTCAAAAAATTTAAGGGCAAATATTGGATTTGATTTAGTAACTGAGAACGGTTTTTCTGTAATAACTATTTATGAAAGAAATCAAAGTGACAATTCTCATAGCGATACTTTATATTTAGGATTTGGTTATATAAGAACAGATGACACCGAATATGCTATGACTTTAGATAATGATAAAGCATCTTTGAGTTATGAGAGAGATTTAAATGGTTTCGATATCAGAATGAGTTCGAATTATAGCTTAATGAGTCAAATACCTGAATATGGTGCAACCCTAGAAATTGTAAATACATTTTAGTAAATTTAACCAAAACTCTATAGGATAATATGGGATAACTAGAACTAGACTAGAACCTAGGGAGATAAAATAAAAAAAATTTACTTATTCATCTTGTTCAATTATAAATATTGGCATAAACACTCATGAAATTCATTAATGCCCTCGTGGTGAAATTGGTAGACACAAAGGACTTAAAATCCTTGCCGCTTGCGGAGTGCCAGTTCGAGTCTGGCCGAGGGCACCACTGAAATGAAAAATTTTCAAATTATTTCTGATAAAAATTTAAGATCATTAAGGATTAAAAAATCCTTATTAAAAATACTCTCAAAAGCTAAACCAAAAAAAACAAACAGAACAATAGTGATTGGTGGAGATGGCTTTATGCTTCAAACATTAAAAAAAAATAAAAAATCTAAAAGATTATTTTATGGAGTTAACTCAGGAAACTATGGTTTTTTAATGAATAAATTTTCATCAAAGAATTTTTTCAAAAATTTTATTAGATCTAAAACAGTTTCAATTTCACCTTTAGAAATGGTTGTTAAAAATTACAAAAATAATATAAAAAAACATATTGCAATAAATGAGGTATCAATTTTAAGACAAAGTAGACAAGCAGCTTCATTGTCGATCAGTCAAGGATCTATACAAATTATAAAAGAATTGGTTTCAGATGGTGTTCTTGTGTCTACTCCTGCAGGGAGCACTGCTTATAACCTATCTGTTCATGGTCCAATATTAAGTCTTCATTCAAAAAAATTATCAATTTCACCGATAAGCGCTTTTAGACCAAGAAGATGGAAAGGGAAGATAGTTAGTGACAGATCGAAAATAGTAATTAAAAATTTAAATCCAAAAAAAAGACCAATAAGTGCAGTAGCTGATAATATTGAGGTGAGAAATGCAAAAAATATTACTATTAAGACAAATCAAAAAATAAAATTTAATCTCTTATACGATAAAAACAGAAGTCTTCAAAAAAAAATCAAAATTGAGCAACTAAGAAGAGAGACATCTTAGTGGTGCCCCCGCACGGATTCGAACCGCGGACCTATTGATTACAAATCAATTGCTCTACCAGCTGAGCTACAAGGGCTTTCGCAATAATTATTAATTATTTATAAATTAATCAACTCTTTTTTTTTAGATAACTCAAATGATGAAATACAATTGCGGCACTATTTGATATGTTTAGGCTTTCAATCTTTTCATTTATTTTTATTTTAACCAAAAAATCTGCATATTTTGATGTATGTTGATGCATTCCTGAATCTTCTGACCCAAATAAAAGTATATTATTTCCTTCCCATTTAATATCAGTAAAATCCTTTTCACCCTTTCCATCAAAACCATAAACCCAAAAATTTTTATCTTTAAGATTTTTTAATGTCGAATTTATATTAGATACTGTAAAAATATTTATATACTCCATCGATCCACTAGCAGCTTTATACATTAATTTACTTTCACTTGGAAAGTGTCTTTCTTTTATAATCACACCATCTAAATTAAAAGATACCGCACTTCTAATTAAAGCTCCAATATTTCTTGGATCAGTTACACCATCTAAACATACAAGAGTGAGTTTTTTGTTTTCTCTAATAAAATCTTTAAGACTTTTACTCTCTAGGTGTTCTACTTCAGCTACATAACCTTGGTGTAATAAATTTTCTTTAGTACTATATTTATCAAGTTCTTTTTTGGTTTTAAAATAAACCTTTACATCATCAAGTAAATTTAAATTTGGACTATTTCTATGAATATTCTTCTTACTCTCTTCAGTTAAAAAAACCCTTAAAACTTTTCTTTTTGGATTTTTAAGGGCTTCAATTACTGCATGTTGACCTATTATAAAAAAAGAGGATTTATTCATAAAATTTACCACTTTTTACACGTTTTTTTTCATATTTTCCTGTTAAATCACATATTGCATTTAGGTAAATAAAATATATAAAACGCATGTTGTTTGAAGCTTTATTGAACAAGGGGACACTTCCCCTAAGGGAGGGGTTCCAGAGCGGTCAAATGGGGCGGGCTGTAAACCCGTTGACTTCGGTCTTCGAAAGTTCGAATCTTTCCCCCTCCACCACACAATAAAAATTTAAACAACACTGGAGTGATACTCTTGGGGTTGTGCGGGTGTAGTTCAATGGTAGAACGCTAGCCTTCCAAGCTGGATGTAAGGGTTCGATTCCCTTTACCCGCTCCAAGATTAAAAATTATAAATAAAAAGAAATGTGAGGAATATAAGTAATGTCTAAAGAAAAATTTGTTAGAAATAAACCGCATTGTAATATCGGTACAATAGGTCATGTCGACCATGGTAAAACAACTTTAACTGCGGCTATCACTAAGGTTTTGTCTGAAACTGGAGGTGCCCAAGCAGTTGCGTATGATCAAATTGATAAAGCTCCGGAGGAAAAAGAGAGGGGTATAACAATTTCAACTGCACACGTTGAATACGAGACAGAAAAAAGGCACTACGCACACGTAGACTGTCCAGGTCACGCAGACTATGTAAAAAATATGATTACGGGTGCTGCTCAAATGGATGGTGCAATCTTAGTTGTTAACGCTGCTGATGGACCTATGCCACAAACAAGAGAACATATTCTTCTTGCAAGACAAGTAGGCGTTCCAGCAATTTGTGTTTATTTAAATAAAGTAGATCAAGTAGATGATAAAGAAATGATAGACCTTGTTGAAGAAGAAATTAAAGAATTACTAACTTCTTATAAATTCCCTGGAGACAAAACTCCGATCGCTAAAGGTTCAGCTCTTGCTGCAGTAGAAGGGAGAGATGATGAGATTGGAAAGAATTCAATTTTAGAACTTATGAAAAACGTTGATGAATTTATACCTCAACCTGACAGACCAAAAGATAAAGATTTCTTAATGCCCGTAGAAGATGTTTTTTCAATTTCTGGAAGAGGAACAGTTGCAACTGGAAGAGTTGAGTCTGGTGTTTTAAAAACTGGAGATGAACTTGAAATTGTTGGAATTAGAGAGACTAAAAAATCAGTTTGTACAGGTGTAGAAATGTTTAGAAAACTTTTAGACTCAGGTGAGGCTGGAGATAATGTTGGTGTTCTTTTAAGAGGTGTTGAAAGAACTGATATAGAAAGAGGTCAAGTTCTCTGTAAACCAGGGTCTGTAACACCACACACTAAATTTGAAGCTCAGGCTTATGTATTAAAAAAAGAAGAGGGTGGAAGACACACACCATTCTTCACAAAATATAGACCGCAGTTCTACTTTAGAACTACAGATGTAACAGGTGAAGTAGAGCTTCCTGCTGGTACAGAAATGGTTATGCCTGGAGATGATGCTAAATTTACAGTAAAATTAATTACCCCTATAGCGATGTCAGAGAAATTGAACTTTGCAATTCGTGAGGGTGGTAGAACCGTTGGAGCAGGAGTAGTAACTAAAATTATAGAGTAAACTCTATATAGGAGTGTAGCTCAATTGGTAGAGCGCCGGTCTCCAAAACCGGAGGCTGAGGGTTCGAGTCCCTCCGCTCCTGCCAATAGAGTAAGATAAATATGAAAAACCCAATTAAGTTTATTCAAGAAGTAAAACAAGAAGCTTTTAAAGTTTCATGGCCTACAGGAAAGGAAACACTCCAAGGTGCTATAATGGTTTTTTTAATGGCTCTTGCTATGTCCTTATTTTTTTTATTGATTGATCAGGTATTAAAATTTTTTTTAGAAATACTTTTGAAAGTGAGTTTGTAATGAAAAACTGGTACATTGTTCAGTCTCATTCAAGTTTTGAAAATAAAGTTGCAGGACTTATTAAAGAAGAGGCTGAAAAAGCAAAGATAGCAGAGAAATTTGAGGAAATTATAGTACCTACACACGACGTGACAGAAGTAAAAAGAGGTAAAAGAGTTCAAAGAAAAAAAAAGTATTTTCCTGGATATGTTTTAATAAAAAGTGAAATGAATAATGATATTTATCACATGATTAAAAAACTTAAAAGAGTTAGTGGTTTCTTAGGAACTAAAGGTATGCCCGTACCGGTCTCAGATAAAGAAATAGAGAAAATTTTAGGTCAAATTAAAGATGGTGTTGCTCAGCCAAAATCTGGTATAGAGTACAATGTTGGCGAAAAAGTTCAGGTCGTTGATGGTCCATTCGCATCATTTAGTGGAATGGTAGAAGGTATTGATGAGGAGAAATCTAGACTGAAAGTTTCAGTTTCAATATTTGGTCGCCCAACGCCTGTTGATCTGGAATATAACCAAGTAGAGAAAGTAAGTTAAATGGCAGCAAAAAAAGAAATAAGTGGTTTTATAAAATTACAAATTAAGGGTGGACAAGCAAATCCAGCTCCGCCTGTTGGCCCAGCTTTAGGTCAAAGAGGTGTAAACATTATGGAATTTTGCAAAGCTTTTAATGATAAAACAAAATCTTTAGCAGGCAAACCTGTTCCTGTTGAGATTACAGTTTACAAAGACAAGAAATTTGATTTTAAAATTAAATCTCCCCCTGCATCTTATTATATTAAAGAAGCTGCTAAATTAAAAGGTGGATCTCAAGAACCGGGAAGAAATATAGTTGCTTCAATTACAAGAAAACAAGCTGAGGAGATAGCTAAACAAAAAATGAAAGATTTAAACGCACTGGACCTTGAGCAAGCGGTAAAAATAATTTCTGGCTCAGCTAGATCAATGGGTATTGAGGTTAAAGAATAATGAAATCAAAAAGATACAAAAAACTTCCAGAAAAAACAAAAGATTTGAGTTCTGAAACTATTAAAAAATTACTTCCTATAATTAAAAAAAACTGTACTACAAAATTTGATGAGTCAGTTGACTTAAATTTTCAGATTAATAACAAACAAAAAAAAGGTGAAATTAACATAAGAACAGTTGTTAATCTTCCGGGTGGAACAGGAAAAAAAGTAAAAGTGGCTGTTGTTTGTGAGGATACCAAAGCATCAGAGGCAAAAAGCTCGGGAGCTGATCTTGTAGGAGGAGATGATTTAATCGAAAAGATAAAAGGAGGTGAAATGAATTTTGAAAAATTGATTTGTACTCCTAGTATGATGATAAAATTATCAAAACTCGGAAAGGTGTTAGGACCAAAAGGCTTAATGCCAAATCCAAAACTTGGATCAGTCACAAATGAATTAAAAAAAGCAGTATCAGATGCCAAATCGGGTCAAGCTGAAATTAGAAATGATAAAGATGGAAATATTGGTGTAAGTATCGGAAAAAAATCTTTTAATGATGATGTGTTAATTAAAAATTTTGAAGCTATTTTAGATAGTTTAGAAAAAGAAAAGTCAAGTAACATACTTAAAGGCGATTTAATCAAATCTGCTTTTATTACATCTACTATGGGAGTTTCTTATAAACTTAAACTAGAAAAAAATATTTAATTATGATGAATAAAGAACAAAAACAAAATTATATTAGTGAAATGACTAAACAGTTCGAAAATAGTAAAGCTGTTATGGTTACGCACTATCAAGGTCTTACTATGCCGCAATTAGATGAATTAAGATCTAAGATGAGAGAGCATGGTATCATTTTTAAGATTACAAAAAATAGAATTACTAAATTGGCTTTAGAAAAAACTAAGTGCAAGGATTTGTCCAAGTATTTTAATGGTCCTACAGCTGTTGCGTTTGGAGAAGATGCAATAATGTCAGCCAGAATACTTTCTAAATTTGCTAAAGATAATGAAAATTTGAAGCTGATTGCTGGAATTATGAATAATGAAATTTTAGATCAGGCTGGTGTTCAAAATGTAGCAAATTTACCAACCCTGGATGAGGCTAGAGCAAAAATTATTGGTATTCTTAATGCTTCAGCGTCAAAATTAGTGAGTATTTTACTTGCACGATCGGAAAAAATGAGTAGTTTACCTGCAGAAAATTCTGAAACAAAACCTAAAGAGTAGATTATGCCTGATTTAAATAAAATTATTGAAGACTTATCAAAATTAACTGTTGCAGAAGCAGCAGATTTATCAAAACAACTAGAAGAAAAATGGGGAGTAACCCCTATGGCAGCAGCAGCTCCAGCAGCAGCAGGTGGTGCAGCAGTAGCTGAGGATAAGGATGATTTTTCAATCATACTTGTATCTGCAGGGGATAAAAAAATTAATGTGATTAAAGAAGTAAGAGCGGCTACTTCTCTTGGATTAAAAGAAGCAAAAGACTTAGTGGAAGGAGCTCCTAAAGAAGTTAAAGCGGGAGTACCAAAAAAAGAAGCTGAGGAAATTAAGGCTAAGCTAGAAGCTGCTGGCGCAAAAGTAGAACTTAAGTAAATAAACAAGGAATTAATTAAGCGTTGGTTTTAGTGTTCAGCGCTATTGGAAATTGATGCAATTATCTTTTACTGAAAAGAAAAATATTAGAAAAAGTTTTGGTAAATTAAAAGAGGGACTTTCAATACCAAATTTGATTGAAGTTCAAAAAAACTCATATAAAGAGCTTACTGAAATTAATATTCAAAAAGATAACTTAACTAAAGGTTTTGATAGAGTTTTTAAGAGTATTTTTCCCATAGAAGATTTAAATGACAAAGCTACTCTAGAATATGTTTCTTATAGATTAGAAAAACCAAAATTTGATGTGGAGGAATGCATAGCAAGAGGTTTAACTTACTCCTCAGCTTTGAAATGTACTTTAAGATTAGTAGTTTATGAAATAGATCAAGAAAATAATACTAAAGATATTTTATCTGCAAAAGAACAAGAAGTTTATATGGGTGATGTTCCAATGATGACTAACAGTGGAACGTTTATTACCAATGGTGTTCAAAGAGTTGTGGTTAACCAAATGCATAGAAGCCCAGGTGTTTTCTTTGATCATGATAAAGGCAAAACACACGCAAGTGGAAAACTTTTATTTAATTGTAGAGTAATACCCAATCGAGGCTCGTGGCTTGATTTTGAATTTGATGTAAAAGACCTTTTGTATTTCAAAATAGATAGAAAAAAGAAAATTTTAGCATCTACATTATTGTTAGCTCTTGGTTATAAAAAATCAGAAATCGCAAACGAATTTTACGATAGTGAAAATTATACCTTTGATAACAATAGTGGAAAGTGGAAAACTAAATTTAATCCAGATAACTATAAAGCAAAAAATTTTTCTGAAGAAGTTGTGGATGCAAAAACTGGTAAGATTATAATTAATACTGGTGACAAAATTGATTTTCTAAAGGCTAAGAAATTAGCTAATGACGGCTTAAAAGATATATTAGTCACTTCAGATTCTTTGTTAGGTAAGTTTTTACATGATGACTTAAAAGTTGGCGATGAAGAGGATGGAGTATTTAAGATAGGTACAGAAATTAATGATACAATAATCCAAAAGATTTTGGATGCAAAAATAAATACAATTAAAATTTCTACAACAAATTCTATTAATAAAGGTCCTTATTTATTAAATACAATTTTGAATGACAAGAACAATAATAAGGATGAAGCTATCACAGAAATTTACAAAATGTTAAGACCAGGTGAACCACCAACTATCGAGATTGCAACACAGATTTTTAATAATTTATTCTTTAGCTCAGATAGATACGACCTTTCAGATGTTGGACGAGTCAAAATGAATTCAAGATTGAATTTAGAGTGTTCAGATAAAATCACAATTCTTAGAAACGATGATATTATCTCAATAATCCATAAAATGTTAGATCTTAGAGATGGTAAAGATGAGGTGGATGATATTGATCATTTAGGTAATCGAAGAGTGAGATCTGTGGGTGAACTTGTAGAAAATCAAGCGAGAATTGGTGTGTACAGAATGGAAAGAGCAATTAAAGAGAAGATGACAACTTTAGATGTGGAGTCAGCTATGCCACAAGATTTGATAAATGCAAAACCTTTAACAGTTTCTTTAAAAGATTTCTTTGCAAGTTCACAATTGTCTCAATTTATGGACCAAACTAATCCGTTATCTGAAATTACTCATAAAAGAAGAGTTTCTGCCTTAGGTCCTGGTGGACTAACTAGAGAAAGAGCTGGTTTTGAAGTAAGAGACGTTCATCCAACTCATTATGGAAGAATTTGCCCAATAGAAACTCCTGAAGGTCCAAACATTGGATTAATAAATAGTCTATCTACTTATGCAAAGATTAATAAGTATGGATTTATTGAAAGCCCTTACAAAAGAGTAAAAGATGGGGTAGTCCAAAATAAGGTAGAATATTTATCAGCAATGGAAGAAACAAAATATACTATTGCTCAAGCAAATACAAAACTAGATAAAAATGGGAAAATAGTAGAGGAACTTGTTTCTTGCCGTCAAAATTTAAATTTTTTGTTGTCTAAACCTGAAACTATTGATTACATAGACGTTTCTCCAAAACAATTGGTTTCAGTAGCAGCTTCATTAATACCGTTTTTAGAAAACGATGACGCTAACAGGGCTTTGATGGGTTCTAACATGATGAGACAAGCTGTACCTTTATTAAAACCAGAGTCACCATTAGTTGGCACAGGGATTGAGAGCGATGTTGCTTTGGACTCTGGTGTAACAATAGTTGCAAAAAGAGAAGGTGTTGTAGATAAAATTGATGGTAAAAGAATTGTAATTAAGGCAACTGAAGAAACAGATTTTAGTAAATCAGGTGTTGATATTTACAATCTGCAAAAATTTAAAAGGTCAAACCAAAATACATGCATTAACCAAAGACCTTTAGTCAGAGTGGGTGATAAAGTTAAAGTTGGCGACATAATAGCTGATGGACCATCAACGAAACTAGGTGAGTTAGCTTTAGGTAAAAACGTTACTGTAGCGTTTATGCCATGGCAAGGATACAACTTTGAAGACTCTATTCTAATCTCTGAAAGATGTGTAACTGATGATGTTTTTACCTCTGTACATATAGTTGAATACGAAATTATGGCTAGAGACACAAAACTAGGAGAAGAGGAAATTACGAGAGATATACCAAACGTAAATGAGGAAGCGCTGAAAAATCTTGATGAATCAGGTGTTGTTTACATCGGAGCAGAGGTTAACGCAGGTGATATACTAGTTGGAAAAGTGACTCCAAAAGGAGACTCCGCATCTGGACCTGAAGAAAAACTTTTAAGATCTATTTTTGGAGAAAAGGCGATAGATGTTACTGATACATCTCTAAGAATGTCAAGAGGAAGCAGTGGAACGGTCGTAGATGTAAGAGTGTTTAATAGACATGGGATTGAAAAAGACGAAAGATCAATAACAATAGAAAGAGCTGAGATAGATCAAGTACAACAAGATAAAATTGTTGAGGAGGAAATTTTGGAAAGAAGTATAAAGCAGCGAGCATCACAAATTTTATCTGGTTCTAAACTAAGTAAAAAATTAAAAGATTTAGATCAAGGAACAGAACTAAATTTAGATGTAATTAATAAAATAGGAATAAATGATATTTTTAAGATAACCAATGGAAATACAAATCATGAGGCAACGCTAGCGCAATTAAAAGAACAGTATACTCAAGCAAATCAGGATATAACCGAAAGATTTGAGGATAAGGTTTTAAAGATTAGAAGTGGAGACGATCTACTTCCAAGTGTAATGAAAATGGTAAAAGTTTTTGTTGCAATTAAAAGAAGATT
Source organism: uncultured Pelagibacteraceae bacterium (assembly GCA_902635975.1). Taxonomy (GTDB): domain Bacteria; phylum Pseudomonadota; class Alphaproteobacteria; order Pelagibacterales; family Pelagibacteraceae; genus Pelagibacter. The sequence continues at coordinate 52,790 of CACPQC010000001.1, read as the reverse complement.
AAGACCAGGTGATAAAATGTCAGGCAGACATGGTAATAAGGGTGTAGTCAGTAAAATAGTTCCAGTAGAAGATATGCCCTATAGAGAAGATGGTAGACCTGTAGATATAGTGCTTAATCCTCTTGGTGTCCCAAGTAGGATGAATGTTGGTCAAATTTTAGAAACACACTTAGGGTGGGCTTGTAAAGAATTTGGTGAAGAAATAAAAAGATTAGTAAATGAAAATCAGAAAAAAATAGAAAAAACTGAAAAAATTTCAAAATTCCTAAAATCTGTTTATGGTGAAGAAATTTTTAACGAGAAGGTAGATAAGTTAAGTAAGACAGAATTTAAGGATTTATGTGAAAATCTTCAAAATGGTGTAGCGATATCAACACCCGTTTTTGATGGAGCAAAAGAAAAAAACGTGACTGAAATGCTGGAATTAGCAAATCTTCCAGGCTCAGGTCAGACATATCTTTGGGATGGAAGGACAGGAGAAGAATTTGATCGGCCAGTTACAGTTGGAATAATTTATATGTTAAAATTACATCACCTCGTTGAAGACAAGATACATGCTAGATCCACTGGTCCATATAGTTTAGTCACTCAACAACCTTTAGGTGGGAAAGCACAGTTGGGAGGACAAAGATTTGGAGAAATGGAAGTATGGGCTCTCGAAGCTTATGGCGCATCATATACATTACAAGAGATTTTAACAGTAAAATCTGATGACGTTGCAGGAAGAGTAAAAGTTTATGAGACAATTGTTAAAGGTGAGGAGAATTTTGAGTCAGGAATACCTGAATCATTTAACGTTCTAGTAAAAGAGATAAAATCACTAGCATTAAATGTGGAACTAAACTAATGAAAAAAGAATTAACAGATTTATTTAAAAATTCTGAAATTTCAGAAGCACAAAATTTTAATAGTATTAAAATATCTTTAGCAAGTCCTGAAAAAATAAAATCATGGACCTATGGAGAAATAAAAAAACCAGAAACAATTAATTACAGAACTTTTAGACCAGAGAAAGATGGTCTATTTTGTTCAAGAATATTTGGTCCAATCAAAGATTATGAATGTCTTTGTGGTAAGTATAAAAGAATGAAGTTTAGAGGAATTATATGTGAAAAATGTGGTGTCGAAGTCACTAAGTCTAATGTGAGAAGAGAAAGAATGGGTCATATTAATTTAGCAACACCAGTTGCTCATATTTGGTTTCTAAAATCATTACCTAGTAGAATAGCCTTAGCTGTTGATATGAAGCTAAAAGAGGTTGAAAGAGTTTTATATTTTGAAAATTTTATTGTGATTGAACCAGGATTAACTGGTTTGAAGAAGAATCAACTTTTAAATGAGGAAGAGCTTGCTAAATATCAAGATGAATTTGGAGAAGAAGCATTCTCAGCAGGCATTGGAGCAGAAGCAGTTTTAGAAATGCTAAAATCTCTAGATCTAGAATTAGAACGTAAAAACTTAGTAAGTTATATTAAAGAAACAAAATCAAAAGTTAACGAGGAAAGAGCAATTAAAAGATTAAAATTAATTGAGTCATTTATTGAAACTGGACAAAAGCCAGAATGGATGATTATGACTGTTGTGCCGGTAATTCCTCCTGAATTAAGACCTTTAGTTCCACTTGATGGTGGAAGGTTCGCTACATCAGATCTTAACGACCTGTATAGAAGAGTAATTAATAGAAACAATCGTCTAAAAAGATTAATGGATCTTAAGGCTCCAGATATTATTGTAAGAAATGAAAAGCGTATGCTCCAAGAGTCAGTTGATGCATTGTTTGATAATGGAAGACGTGGAAGAGTAATAACTGGAACTGGAAAGAGACCCTTAAAATCCTTAGCTGAGATGTTAAAAGGAAAACAGGGAAGATTTAGACAAAATTTATTAGGAAAAAGAGTTGATTATTCTGGTCGATCTGTAATCGTCGTTGGTCCAGATCTTAAATTACATGAATGTGGGTTGCCAAAAAAAATGGCATTAGAATTATTTAAACCTTTTTTATATGCAAGGCTTAACAAATTAGGATTAGCTTCAACGATTAAACAGGCCAAAAAACTCGTAGAAAAAGAGACTAATGCTGTTTGGGATGCTTTAGAATTGATTGTAAGAGAACATCCGGTGTTATTGAACAGAGCGCCCACACTTCATAGACTTGGAGTTCAGGCATTTGAACCAAAATTAATTGAGGGTGATGCGATTGAACTACATCCTTTAACCTGCGCAGCATTTAATGCTGACTTTGATGGTGATCAAATGGCGGTTCATGTTCCTTTAAGTCTAGAAGCACAGTTAGAAGCTAGAATATTGATGCTATCAACAAATAATATTTTATCTCCATCAAATGGTAAACCAATAATTGTGCCAAGTCAGGATATGATCTTAGGAATTTATTATCTATCACAAGAACCTCTCACTGATAAACCAATGGGATACTTTCTAGATGCTGATCAAATTGAGTTTGCTTTATCTTCAGGCCAAATTAAAGTTCACAGTACTATAATCTCAAGATTTGAAACAGTTGATAATAATGGCAAAACAAAATTTGAAAAATATACATCTACTGCTGGTAGATTCTTATTAGCAAATTTATTACCAAAAAATTTTAATATTAAATTTTCATTAATAGATAGACTACTTCCCAAGAAAACTGTCTCAGAAATTATAGATATTGTTTTTAGATTTTGTGGTCAAAAAACAACTGTAATATTTTGTGATAAACTCAAAGATTTAGGTTTTAAGCATGCGTTTAAAGCAGGAATTTCTTTCGGAAAAGATGATTTAGTTATTCCAGAGAGTAAAAACAAACTTATTGATGATACAAAAAAACTCATAGCCGACTACGAAACTCAATATTCCGAGGGACTTATAACAAGAGGAGAAAAATACAATAAAGTTGTAGATGCATGGTCAAAATGTACTGATCAGGTAGCTTCAGAAATGATGAAAGGTATTTCAGCAACAGAGAAGACATCCGATGGCCTCAAGATAAACTCAGTATTTATGATGGCTGATAGCGGTGCTAGAGGCTCTGCGGCACAGATGAAACAATTAGCAGGAATGAGAGGTTTGATTGCTAAACCATCAGGAGAAATTATTGAAAGTCCGATTACTTCAAATTTTAAAGAGGGATTAACTGCTCTAGAATATTTTAACTCTACTCATGGAGCTAGAAAAGGATTAGCAGATACAGCTTTAAAAACCGCTAGTTCAGGTTATTTAACAAGAAGGCTTTGCGATGTCGCTCAAGATTTAACTGTTACTAAAAAAGAATGTGATTGTAAAAATCCAGGGTTTATTGAACTTTCAGAAATTTTAGAAGGTGGTAATGTTGTAGTAAGTTTATCAGAAAGAGCTTTAGGAAGAGTTACTTTTAATGAAGTGAAACATCCTATCACTGGTGAAGTTATAATTAAAAAATCAACAATGATCGATGAAGCTGGATGTGATAAGATTGATGCTGCTGGAATAAAATCTGTCAAAGTTTATTCTGTTATGACTTGTGGATCTAAAGAGGGTGTTTGTGCCACCTCATATGGAAGAGATTTGTCCAGAGGACAAATGGTTCATGTTGGCGAAGCTATCGGAATGATTTCTGCTCAATCAATTGGTGAACCTGGTACCCAATTGACAATGAGAACATTTCACGTAGGTGGAACAGCATCAGTAAAACAGGACTCTCAAATTATAAGTAAAGGAGAGGGTATTCTAAAAATTATTAACTCGAATATTTTAGAAGACTCTAAGAAAAATTTGATTGTCATGGGAAGAAACACTCAACTTTCAATAGAGGATGATAATGGAGTTCAGATTGCTGTTTATAAAGTAGCTTATGGTTCAAGATTATTTTTTAATAATGGTGATAAAATAAAAGCTAATACAAAAATTTGTGAATGGGATCCTTACACAACACCAGTTATTGCTGAAAAAAGTGGTATAGCAGGCTTTGTGGATTTAATTGATGGGATTTCAATACAAGAAACAACTGATGATGCGACAGGAATTTCTTCCAAATCAGTTGTTGATTGGAGATCACAGTCAAAAAGTTCTGATTTAAAACCTAGAATAACTTTGAGAGATGAAAAAGGCAATGTAATCAAAAAAGCTGACGATAATGAAGCAAGATACTATTTAGTTCCAGACTCAATTTTATCTGTTAAAGATGGGCAAAAAGTTTCAGCTGGAGACGTAATAGCTCGGCTACCTAAAGAGACGACTAAAACAAAAGATATTACGGGTGGGTTACCAAGGGTAGCAGAACTATTTGAGGCGAGAAAAGCTAAAGATAGTGCTATAATTGCAGAAAATGATGGGCAAGTAGTTTTTGGAAAAGAAGTTAGGGGAAAACAAAGGGTTTCAATTGTTCCAACTGACGGAGCCGAACCATCAAATTATTTAATTCCTAAAGGTAAACATATAAATTTTAACCAAGGAGAAACGATCAAAAAAGGTGAGTATCTTCTAGATGGACAACCATTACCACATGATATTTTGCGTATTATGGGTATTAAAGATTTGACAGAGTACTTTGTTAATCAGGTTCAAGAAGTTTACAGATTACAAGGAGTCATTATAAATGATAAACATATTGAAACAATTTTAAGACAGATGTTAAAAAAAGTTGAGGTAAAAACGACAGGAGACTCAAGTTATTTACCTGGTGAAATAGTTGATAGAATTAGATTTGATACTAATAACGAAAAATTAAAATCTGAAGGTAAAACTCAGGCAACAGCAGAAAGAGTGTTAATGGGAATTACTAAGGCCTCTTTACAAACCGAGTCATTTATTTCGGCAGCTTCATTCCAAGAAACCACTAGGGTTTTAACGGATGCAGCGATAAAGGGGAAAATAGATCCATTAAACGGCCTGAAAGAAAATGTTATAGTTGGTAGACTGGTACCTGCGGGGACAGGTAATATCAAGAATAATTGGAATAAAAAGGCTATCGATGATGATAATAAATTTTTATCAGAGCAGGAAAAAATTGAACCTGCAGATTCTCAAGCAAATCAATAAAAAAAACAGCTAAAATCAGTAGTTTTAGTTTGACAAAAACTGATTAATAAGTAATTTGGCCATGTTTTTGGTTGGAATGTAGTACTTTATGGTACTAAACGCTGCCACAAATAACCTGTCAGTTATTTCACTCAAAAATTGTAATTAATTGAAAAAATATTATGCCAACAATTAACCAGTTGTTAAGAAAAAAAAGAGTTAAACAAATAAACAGGAATAAAGTTCCTGCTCTACAAAAACAACCTTTAAAAAGAGGTGTTTGTGTCAAGGTTTATACAACGACTCCTAAAAAACCTAATTCAGCTCTAAGAAAAGTTGCAAGAGTGCGTTTATCCAATGGTTTTGAGGTTACAGCTTACATTCCTGGAGAAGGTCATAACTTACAAGAACATTCTGTTGTGCTGATTAGAGGTGGTCGAGTTAAAGATTTGCCTGGAGTTAGGTACCACATCTTAAGGGGTAATTTAGACACCCAAGGAGTCGCTAATAGAAAAAAAAGAAGATCTCTTTACGGAACAAAAAAAGGTAAATAAAAATGTCTAGAAAAAAAACTCAACCTAAGAAAAATATTGTTCCTGATCCTAAGTTTAAATCAACAATTATCCCAAAATTAATAAATAACATAATGTATGATGGCAAAAGAGGTATTGCTGAAAAAATTGTATATGATGCGATTGAAAAGATTAAAACTAAAACAAAAGATGAACCTATAAATATATTTAATGAGGCAATAAATAACATAAAACCTACTGTTGAAGTAAGATCTAGAAGAGTCGGTGGTGCTACTTATCAAGTACCAGTTGAAGTAAAAAGTAAAAGAGCTCAAGCATTAGCAATTAGATGGCTAGTGGACTCTGCAAGAAAAAGGAAAGACAAACACATGTCAGATAAAATTTTTAATGAGCTTTATGATGCATATGAAAAAAAAGGCTCTGCAGTGAAAAAAAGAGAGGATGTTCATAAAATGGCAGAGTCTAACAAGGCTTTTGCACATTTTAGGTGGTAAAAAATTATGGCTAGAACACATACATTAGACAAATACAGAAATATTGGCATCATGGCACACATAGATGCTGGTAAAACAACTACTACTGAGCGTGTCTTATATTATACTGGCAAAAGTCATAAAATTGGAGAAGTTCATGATGGCGCAGCAACTATGGACTGGATGGAGCAAGAGCAAGAGAGAGGAATTACTATTACATCAGCTGCAACTACATGTTTTTGGCAAGATCACAGAATAAATATTATAGATACTCCTGGTCACGTAGATTTTACAATTGAAGTTGAAAGATCCTTAAAAGTTTTAGATGGAGCTATAGCTGTTTTTGATGGTGTTGCGGGTGTTGAACCGCAATCCGAAACAGTATGGAGACAAGCTGATAAATACAAAGTACCAAGAATTTGCTTTGTAAACAAGCTAGATAGAACAGGTGCAGATTTTTTTAGATGTGTAGACATGATTAAAGATAGATTAGGTGCCAAACCATTAGTTTTACAAGTTCCAATTGGAATTGAAGCTTCACTGTCAGGTGTTGTAGATTTAGTAAAAATGAAAGCACAAGTTTGGAAAAATGAAGCTTTAGGAGCTGAGTGGGAATATAAAGATATCCCAGAAGATTTAAAAGAAATTACTCAAAAATATAGAACTGAATTAGTCGAATTAGCTGTTGAACAAGATGAGAAGCTGATGGAAGCATATTTGAATGGTGATGAAATTAAAGAGGAAGATTTAATAAAGTGTATAAGAAAAGGTACGTTAAATTTTAGTTTTGTTCCAGTTTTGACAGGATCAGCTTTTAAAAATAAAGGAGTGCAGCCATTATTGGACGCAGTTGTAAATTATTTACCAAGTCCATTAGATATTGGTTCAATTAAGGGTACTAAATTAGGTAATGAGGAAGAATTAGAAATGAAATTTGAAGATAATGTTCCTTTCTCTGCTTTAGCTTTTAAAGTTGCTAATGACCCTTTTGTAGGATCTTTAACATTTATAAGGGTTTATTCTGGCACAATTAAAACTGGAACAGCAGTATATAATTCCTCAAAAGAAAAAGAGGAAAGAGTGGGCAGGATGTTATTAATGCACGCAAACTCAAGAGAAGATATTAAAGAAGCAAATGCAGGAGACATTGTGGCCTTGGCAGGTTTGAAAAATACAATTACAGGTCATACATTATGTGATGAAGATAATGCAGTTTTACTTGAACCAATGGAGTTTCCAGACCCTGTTATAGAAATAGCAGTCGAGCCAAAAACAAAAGCCGATCAAGAAAAAATGGGCGAAGCTTTAGGAAGGCTTGCGAAAGAAGACCCATCTTTTAGAGTAACTTCTGATGAGGAGTCAGGCCAAACAATCATAAAAGGAATGGGTGAGCTTCATTTAGATATTATTGTGGATCGGATGAAAAGAGAATTTAAAGTTGAGGCAAATGTTGGAGCCCCACAGGTAGCATATAGAGAAACATTAGAAAATGCTTCTGAGGTAGAATATACACACAAAAAACAAAGTGGTGGTGCAGGTCAATTTGCCAAAGTTAAGCTTCTAGTGGAACCTCAAGAACCAGGTGCTGGAAGGTTAGTAGAAAGTAAAATTAAAGGTGGAGCTATTCCAAAAGAATTTATACCTGGCGTAGAAAAAGGAATAGAGACTGTGTCTGATGGAGGTATTTTAGCTGGATTTCCAATGATTGATTACAAAGTGACAATTTTAGATGGACTTCATCACGATGTTGACTCAAGTGTTTTGGCATTCGAACTAGCTAGTCGGGCTTGTTTTAAAGAAGCTTGTACTAAAGGTAACTTAAAATTATTAGAGCCAGTAATGAGAGTCGAAGTAGTAACTCCCGAGGATTATATGGGAGACGTTATTGGTGATTTAAATAGTAGAAGAGGTCAGATTAATACACAAGAACAAAGAGGAAATGCTACCGTAATAACAGCAATGGTTCCTTTAGCAAATATGTTTGGTTACATAAACAATCTTAGATCAATGTCACAAGGAAGAGCTCAGTATTCAATGTTTTTTGATCATTATTCTAAAGTTCCTCAAAATGTTCAAGATGAAGTAACAAAGAAAATTGCAGGTTAATATGGAAAAACAAAATATTAGAATTAAACTTAGGGCTTACGATAATAAAATTTTGGATGCGTCTACAGAGGAAATTGTAAATACAGTTAAAAGAACTGGTGCAACAATAAAAGGACCTATACCTTTGCCCACAAGAATAGAGAGATATACCGTGCTAAGGTCTCCTCATATAGATAAAAAAAGCAGAGAACAATTCGAGTCTAGAACTCACAAAAGATTAATAGATATAATTGAGCCAACTCCTCAAACCGTAGAAGCTTTGATGAAACTAGATTTAGCTTCAGGAGTTGATGTGGAGATAAAAATTTGATTATGAGTGAAATAGCTTTAATAGGAAAAAAAATTGGTATGACTAGAGAGTTTTATAAAACAGGTCAACTTGTACCTGTTACAGTCTTGAAAATGGAAAAAGCCAGAGTAATTCAAGTTATCGAGGAAAGTAAAAGAGGCTACAAAGCAGTTCAACTTGGGTATGGGAAAACAAAGAACTCAAAAATTACAAAATCTATGAAAGGTTATTTTACAAAAAAAAATACAGAAGCTAAAAAAAAACTAAAGGAGTATAGAGTATCTAACATAGAAAACTACAAAGAAGGAAATGAGTTTGGTCTTGAAATTTTTCAAGACGTAAAATTTGTTGATACCAAATCTAAAACTATTGGAAAAGGTTTTGCTGGTGCGATGAAAAGACATAACTTTGGTGGTTTAAGAGCATCACATGGCGTATCAATCTCACATAGGTCCCATGGTTCAACTGGACAAAGACAAGATCCAGGTAAAGTCTTTAAAGGAAAAAAAATGGCTGGTCATATGGGTGACAAAATTAGAACAATGCAAAATATTGAAATCATAAAAACAGATTTAGACAATGCCTTATTATATTTGAAAGGTTCAATACCAGGTTCTAAAAATTCTGAAGTTTTTGTGAAAAAATCTGTAAAAAATATAAACAAATTAACAATTTTAGAAAAAATAGATTTAGCTGAAAAAGCAAAAAAAACCCCAGATAAAAAGAAAAAATAATGAAAGTTGAAACATTAAAATTAGATGGAAAAAAGGGAACTATTGAAGTTACAGAAAAGGTATTTTCTGCCAAGATTAATAAGAAATTAGTCAGTGCAGTTTTATACAAAACGAATGCTAATTACAAAAAACGTCATGCAAAAACTAAGCAACAAAATGAAGTTTCGGGGCCTACATCAAAAATCTATGCTCAGAAAGGAACTGGTAATGCTCGACACGCAAGTAAAAAAGCTCCAATTTTTGTTGGTGGTGGAGTAGCACATGGACCAAAAGGAGAATTGGCTTACAAGAAGAGAAAACTTAACAAAAGTGAAAAAAAACAAAGCATTGCATCTTTAATTAGTGAAAAGGTTAAAAATAAGAATTTATTAATATTTAGTGATTTCAATTCCGAAATTAAAAAAACAAAAGAAATGTTTTTAATTTTTAAAAAATTTGAAATAACACATTCATTAATAATATTAGACAAAAATTCAAAAGAAAAAATTGAAAAATCAATAAGAAATATTCCTAATATTAAAGTTACTGATATTAATCATTTCAGTGCATATGATTTAGTTAAATTTAAAAAAGTTATTTTTACAGAAAGTTCAGTAAAAGAACTTGAAAAGAGGTATTCTTAAGATGAATAAAATACATTTATTTGATAAAATATTGTCTCCACTGGTCACTGAAAAATCCACAAATCTTTCAGAGCAAAATAAAATCGTGTTTAGAGTACCGTTTAATGCTAATAAAAAAAATTTGAAGACCAATATAGAAAAAATATTCAAAGTAAATGTAACAAAAATTAATATGATTAATAAAAAGAACAGAATTAAATTAACCAGAGGTAGAAAAGTAAAAGTTTCTGGATTTAAAAAGGCAATTGTGACACTTAAAAAAGGTCAAAGTATAGATCTTACAACTGGAGTTTAATATGGCATTAAAAACATTCAAACCTTATACAAAATCTACTAGAGGGACAATTTTAGTTGATAGAGCAGGCCTATGGAAAGGTAAGCCGTTTAAATCTTTAGTATCTAAAAAAAATGCTATGAAAGGTAGAAATAACAATGGTCATATTACCTCAGTAAATAGATCTGGAGGTCATAAAAAAATGTACAGATATGTAGATTTTTACAGAAAGAAATTTGACATGACGGCTTCAGTTGAGCGAATAGAATATGATCCAAATAGATCATGTTACATAATGTTAGTAAAATTTGAGGATAATTCTCATGCCTATTATTTGGCACCACAAAAAATAAAAGTTGGTGATAAAATTGAAAATGGTACAAAAAAAGAAATTAAAACAGGTAACTGTATGCCATTACAGGATATTCCTGTTGGTGTTGATATTCACAATGTTGAAATTCAACCAGGAGCAGGTGGAAAAATAGCAAGGTCAGCTGGTACCTCAGTAACAATAAGTGGAATAGATGGGAATTATAGTTTGATTAAATTAGCTTCTGGAGAGGTAAGAAAAATTGACTCAAGATCTTTAGCAACGATTGGGGTTTTGAGTAATCCAGATCAAAAAAATATCAAAATTGGAAAAGCTGGAAGATCAAGATGGTTAGGAAGAAAACCTCATACTAGAGGAGTTGTAAAAAATCCAGTTGATCACCCGCACGGTGGAGGAGAGGGTAAGTCTGCTGGTGGTAGACATCCAGTTTCACCGACAGGCCAATCTGCAAAAGGTTTAAAAACTCGAGATAATAAAAGAACAGATAAATTTATTGTTCAAAGAAGAAATAAGAGGAAGGATAGCAGGTAATGGCTAGAGCAGTTTGGAAAGGTCCGTTTGTAGAGGAAAGTCTTATGAAAAAAGTAGATAAATACAAAACAGATCCAAAAAAAATTCCTATTAAAACATGGTCTAGAAAATCTACAATTATACCAGATTTCGTAGGGGTAAGTTTCTTAATTTATAATGGTAAAAAATTCATTCCTATTACTGTTTCAGAAGATATGGTTGGCCATAAATTAGGCGAGTTTTCACCAACCAGAAGTTTTTTTGGTCATACACCAGCTGATAAAAAAGCGAAACCAGCAGAGGAAGGTGATAAAAAATAATTATGAGTAAAAAGAAAAGAATTAATAAAAACAAAGAGAAAATTGTTAGATCTATTAATAATAATATTAGATCTAGTGTGAGAAAACTTAATCCAATCCTTAAAGATATTGTTGGAAAAAAAGTTGAAGTAGTAAGAAGAAACTTGGATTTTTCTGAAAAAAGAATAACTAAAGATATAAAAAAAACTATCGACTCTGCAGTAGCCAATGCTGAAAATAACTTTCAATATGATATTGATAAATTAATAGTGAAGGAAGCGTACTGTGGAAAAAAGATTACAATGAAAAGATTTCGACCTAGAGCAAAAGGTAGAGCTGCACCAATATTAAAGCCTTATTCTAGTGTCACAATAATTTTAACAGAGGCAAAAAAAATGGAGAGTCATGGGTCAAAAAGTTAATCCAGTAGGTTTTAGATTAGGAGTAAACAGGGGTTGGGACTCTGTTTGGTACGCTAAGAAAAAGGATTTTGGTAATTATTTAATAGAAGATTTTAAAATTAGAGAATACATAAAAAAAAATGTTATCAATTCAGGAGTTTCTAAAGTCATGATAGAGAGAACGTCTAATAAGTGTTATGTTACAATTTATACTTCACGACCAGGATTTGTAATTGGCAAAAAAGGCAGCGATATAGATAAAATAAAGAATAACTTATCAAAATTTACAAGTAATGAAGTAACATTAAATATAAAAGAAGTTAAAAAACCTGAGACTAATGCTTATTTAGTTGCAGAAAATATTGCCCAACAATTAGTCAAAAGAATTTCATATAGAAGGGCCATGAAAAGATCAATGCAGTCTTGCCTAAGATTAGGTGCTAAGGGTATTAAAGTATCAATTAGTGGAAGATTGGGTGGAAATGAAATTGCAAGAACAGAGTGGTTAAGAGATGGCAGTATACCTTCACACACATTAAGAGCTGATATTGATTATGCCGAAGCAGAGGCATTAACAACCTATGGAATTATAGGTATCAAAGTTTGGATATATAAAGGTGAGGTTTTTGCTAAAGAATTTAGCCAGGAAACAAATAAAACAATAATTAAAGAGTCAAAAATATAATGTTGCAACCAGTAAGAACTAAATGGAGAAAAGCCCACAAGGGAAGGATACATGGTAATGCCTCTAGAGCAAATTTTATAAATTATGGAGCTTACGCTTTAAAAGCCCTAACTCCAGATAGAGTTACAGGTAAACAAATAGAGGCGGCCAGAGTTGCATTAACAAGGCATATGAAAAGACAAGGAAGGGTATGGACAAGAGTATTTCCAAATATTCCCGTATCAAAAAAACCTATTGAGGTTAGGATGGGTAAAGGCAAGGGTAGTCCCGAGTTTTATGCTTGCAGAGTGAAACCCGGAAGAATCCTATTTGAAGTTGATGGCGTTTCTGAACAAATAGCAAAAGAAGCTTTATATAAAGCTTCAGCAAAATTACCTATTAAAACAAAAACAATAAAAAGGTTTGTTTAAAATGAAAAAACAAGAAATAAAAAAATTAACAAAATCAGAATTGTTAAAGAACATTGATAAATATAAGAAAGATTTATTTAATCTTAGATTTCAAAAAACTAGTTCACAGGTTACAAATCCAGCCCAAATTGGGCAAACAAAAAAAACAATCGCAAGATTAAAAACTGTTTTAAAAGGAAAAATAAATGCCTAAAAAAGTTTTAACAGGAATAGTAGTGAGTGACAAACCAAACAAAACTATAACAGTGATGGTCGAAAGGAAATATTCACATCCAGTTTTAAAAAAAGTTGTTAAAGTTAAAAAAAAATATAATGCACACGATGAAAACAATAAATATAAAAATGGAGATAAGGTTTCAATTATTGAAAGTAAGCCCTATTCTAAAAATAAAAAATTTGAAGTAATGGAGAGTAATTAATAATGATACAAGTTCAGACAGAATTGCAGGTAGCAGATAATACTGGAGCAAAAAAAATTGAGTGTATTAAAGTATTAGGTGGGTCAAAAAGAAGATATGCTAGCGTGGGTGATACAATAGTTATTGCTGTTAAAGAGGCTATTCCAAAAGGAAAAGTGAAAAAAGGCTCGGTTCATAAAGCTGTCGTAGTAAGAGTTAAAAAAGGAATCCACAGAGACGACGGATCTAAAGTAAAGTTTGATAATAATGCAGCTGTGTTAGTTGATGATAAAGGTGAGCCAGTTGGTACAAGAATTTTTGGTCCTGTTACGAGGGAGTTAAGATCTAGAGGTCAGATGAAAATAATTTCTTTAGCACCGGAGGTCTTATAAATGATCAAAAAAGGATTAAAAGTTTTAGTTTTAGCTGGTAAAGATAAAAAAAAAGAAGGTGAAGTGATTGAGCTGGATAGGAAAAACAACAGAGCAAAAGTTAAAGATATAAATATGGTAAAGAAGCACGTAAAAACTACAAAAGAAAAAAAAGGTGGGATTTTTTCAAAAGAGAGTTTTATTAATTTATCTAATTTGAAATTGATAAATGAAAAAAATAAGGACAAAAAAGAGGTTAAAAAATAATGATACCTAGATTAAAAGATTATTATTTTAAAGAAGTTCAACCGGCACTTAAATCGCAATTTGGTTATAAGAATACAAACATGGGGCCTAAAATCGAAAAAGTTATTCTGAATATGGGCTTAGGGTTAGATGGTAACGATAGTAAATTATTAAAATCTTGTGAGGAGGACTTGGCAAAAATAACTGGACAAAAACCAATCATAACAAAATTTAAAAAATCTGTCGCAAATTTTAAAACTAGAAAAGGGACAAATGCAGGATTAAAGGTTACTTTAAGAAAAAATAAAATGTATGAGTTTTTAGATAGATTAGTGAATATAGCATTACCAAGAATAAAAGACTTTAGAGGATTATCATCTAAAGGGTTTGATAAATTTGGCAATTACACTTTTGGAATTAAAGAACACATTATATTTCCTGAAGTAAGCTTTGACAGAGCTGACAAAGTAAGAGGTCTTGATATTACTATAGTTATATCTAATAAAAATCTTGAACACAGCTATGCATTATTACAAAAATTTAATTTTCCATTTATAAAAAGAGGAGATAATTAAAATGGCTAAAATGAGCTCAATTAATAAAAATAATAGAAGAATAAAACTTTCGAATAAATATTATAAAAAAAGAGAGAAACTAAAAAAAATTGTCATGAACAAAAAATTACCACTGGAAGAAAGATTTAAAGCTCAACAAAAATTATCAAAATTGCCAAGAAATTCGGCAAAAAATAGAGTGATGAACAGATGTCAAATAACAGGTCGACCACACGGGGTATACCGAAAATTAAAAATATCAAGAATTGCATTGAGACAACTTGGCTTACAGGGAAAAATACCAGGTTTGGTTAAATCTAGTTGGTAGAAAGGATAATTATGAGTTTAAGCGACCCAATAGGAGATATGATAGCAAGGATTAAGAACGCTCAATCTAGAAGTCATAAAAAAGTGGAATTACCGTCTTCTAATTTTAAAGTGAAGATTGCAGAAATTTTGAAGAATGAAGGTTTTGTAAAAAACTTTAAAGTTAACTCTGAAAATAACAAAAATCTGTTATCTTTGGAGCTCAAATATCATTCGGGAAATCCAGTTATTAATACTTTTGAGAGAGTTTCCAAACCAGGTCGAAGAATCTTTTCAAGTGCAGATGGATTACCAAAAATTAATAATGGTTTAGGTATAGCTATTGTATCTACACCCAAAGGTGTAATGACAGATCTTGATGCAAGAAAGCAACGAGTTGGTGGGGAAATTATTTGTAAGGTATTCTAATGTCTAAAATTGGTAAAATAAACATTTCAATTCCAGAAAAAGTTAAAGTTGTTATCTCAGGTAGTATCTTGAATATTGAGGGACCAATGGGAAAAAAATCATTGAATATTGACCTTGATGTTTTCACTCTTGATATAAAAGATGGGAAAGAAATTTCAATTACACCAAAAAAAATTGATCAAAATACCAAAAGATTATGGGGGATGAATCGAAGTTTAATTAATAACGCAGTTCTAGGATCAAGCGCAGGATATGAAAAAATCTTAGAACTTGTAGGTGTCGGATACAGAGCTTCAATTAAAGGTAATCAATTAAACCTGCAATTAGGTTATAGTCATGATGTGAATTTTGATATTCCAGAAGGTATTAAAATAGTTGTAGAAAAACAAACCACATTAAAGATTTCTGGCTCAGATAAACAACTTGTTGGTTTAGTGACTTCTAAAATTAAAACGCTTCGAGAAATTGAGCCTTATAAAGGCAAAGGAATAAGAGAGAAAGGCCAATATATTCTCAAAAAAGAAGGGAAGAAAAAATAATGAAATTAGATACAACTACTAGAAAAAAATTTAGAGTGAGAAGTAAAATAAAAAAAGTCGCTGCAAAAGATAGATTTAGATTAAGTATTTCAAGGTCATCAAAAAATATTTTTGCTCAGATAATAGATGACGATAAAAATATAACTTTATTATCGGCTTCGTCTATTGAAAAAGATATTAAATCTCTTCAACAAGTGAATAAATCTGAGTTATCTAAAATTGTAGCTGAGAAATTAGCTAAAAAAGCACAAGAAAAAAAAATAACCAAAATTTTTTTCGATAGAGGAATTTATAAATATCATGGTAGAGTAAAAATTTTTGCTGAAACTCTTCGTAAAAATGGAATGGAATTTTAAGATATGGAAAAAAATATAGATAAAAAAAATGATGACATACTTGAAAAGTTAGTTCACATAAACAGGATTACTAAGGTTGTAAAAGGTGGAAGAAGATTTGGTTTTTCCGCTTTAGTTGTTGTTGGTAATCAAGCAGGTCGAATAGGTATAGCACATGCTAAAGCTAAACAAGTACCAGATGCTATAAAAAAAGCAAACGAGATGGCTAGAAGAAAATTGGTTCATATTCCATTAAGAGAAGGAAGGACTATTCACCATGATGTAAAAGCAAAAGATGGTTCGGGTAAAATCATCTTAAGAGCTGCGTCTAAAGGAACAGGGATAATCGCTGGTGGCCCTGTCCGAGCCGTTTGTGAAGTTTTAGGAGTTAAAGATATTGTTGCTAAATCTATGGGAACATCTAACGCTCACAACGTGATAAGAGCAACTATGAAAGCATTAATGAAACAAAATTCGCCCAAACAGATTTCATCAATTAGAAATAAAAAGATCTCTGAGGTAATAGAAAAGAGAGGGTAATAATGACTACTTTAAATACCAAATTAAAAATTAATAAGACAAAAATAAGAGTTGGAAGAGGTATTGGCTCAGGTAAAGGTAAAACTTCTGGAAGGGGTGTCAAAGGACAAAAATCTAGATCAGGGGTAGCGATAAAAAGTTTCGAAGGTGGTCAAATGCCTCTTTATAGAAGACTTCCTAAAAGAGGATTTAATCCAATTTCTAAAAATGAAATAGCAATTTTGAATTTAGAAAAAATCCAGTCTTTTATAGATAAAAAAAATATTAAACCCTCTGATATTTTAAACTCACAACTATTAAAAAAACTTAAATTAATTAACAAAAACTCTAAAAAATTAAAAATTTTAGGAACTGGAGAAATAAAAGAAAAAATAAATATTGAGGCTGATCTAGTATCAAAATCAGCTTTAAAAAAATTAGAAAAAATTGGTGGTTCGATACAATTAAAAAAGTAAAAAATAACTAATGAGCTCCTCTTCATCTACCACTGATTTAAGAAATAGAATTATCTTTACCATTCTTATTTTATCTGTTTATAGATTTGGAACATTTGTACCTTTACCAGGTATTGACCCTGAACAATTAAAATTATTAATGGAGGGAAATCAAAAAGGATTATTAGGAATGTTCAATGTTTTTGCTGGAGGAGCAGTAAGTAGAATGGCGATATTTGCTTTAGGTATAATGCCCTATATTTCATCATCAATTATAGTTCAGTTACTAACTGGGGTAAGTGATTATTTCAAAAATTTAAAATCCCAAGGAGAAACTGGTAGAGCAAAAATAACTCAAATTACAAGATATGGAACTGTATTATTAGCTACAGTACAGGGCTACGGTTTAGCAGTTGGTTTAGAGTCTTCTGCAAACTTAGTTATTAATCCAGGTTTATTTTTTAAAATTTCTACAGTTACAACTATAGTAGCAGGTACAATTTTTTTAATGTGGCTCGGAGAACAAATTACTCAGAGAGGTATTGGTAACGGAATATCTTTAATTATTTTTGCAGGTATTGTAGCTGAAATACCTAGGGCTTTAGTTACAACTTTTGAATTAGGAAGAACTGGGGCTGTATCTACATTGATGATAATTGCAATTTTTGTTTTACTTATAATAACTATATTATTTATTGTATTTATGGAGAGAGCGCTAAGAAAAATTTTGATTAACTACCCAAAAAGACAAATGGGTAATAAAATGTATGGTGGAGAGTCCTCACATTTACCATTAAAAATTAATCAGGCGGGAGTTATTCCAGCTATATTTGCCTCAGCACTTTTATTGTTACCCGTAACTTTTTCAAATTTTAATTTTTCTGACAATGATACGTTTTTAAATATAAGTTCTTATTTCACTCAAGGTCAACCACTTTATATGTTACTCTACGCATCTGGAATTATTTTTTTTACTTTTTTTTATACATCTATAACATTTAATCCGGTTGAGACAGCTGACAATCTTAGGAAATATGGAGGATTTATTCCTGGCATACGCCCAGGTGAAAGTACTGCTTTATATATAGAAAATATTTTAACTAAATTAACTACTATAGGCGCTTTGTATCTTACATTAGTATGCTTAATGCCAGAATTTTTAATCGCTAATTACCCTATACCATTTTATTTAGGTGGAACATCAATATTGATTGTAGTTGTTGTAGCGATTGATACCGTGACTCAAATTCAAACAAGATTAATGAGTTCACAATACGAGCAATTAATTAAAAAAACTAAATTTGGAAAATAATAAAAAGTGAACCTAATTTTATTTGGACCTCCAGGAGCAGGTAAAGGGACACAAGCTAAATATTTAGTAAAAAAATTAAATGGCTTCCAAATTTCAACAGGTGACATGCTGAGAGACGAAATTAAAAAAGACACAGAAATAGGCAAAAAGATAATCCAGAATATGAATGAAGGAAAATTTGTTGATGATCAAATAGTTAATAATCTTATCAAAAATTATATATTTGATCCTCAAAAAAAAAACAAATTGATTTTTGATGGCTATCCAAGATCATTAAGGCAGGCCAAAAATTTAGATCTTTTACTAAAAGAATCAAATCAAAAAATTTGTCACATTTTTTTTCTTAATGTAAAAAAAGAAATTATTATTAAAAGAATAGAGAAAAGAAAAAATATAGAAAAAAGGTCAGATGACAACTTGGAGACTATTCTTAAAAGACATGATACTTATATGGAAACAACAAAACCAGTTTTAGATTTTTACTCAAAAAATACAAATTTCCATGAAATCGATGGAGCCTCTGAAATTGAGGTAATAACAGCAAAAATTGATGAAATTATCAATGTTTAACCCGTTGACATTAAAATAACTTCTTATATAAAAGGCTAAATTTTTTATCACTTATATATGGCTCGTATTGCAGGTATTAACATTCCACAAAATAAACTTGTTCAAATTGGACTTACATATATTTATGGGATTGGAAATAAGTTCTCACAGCAAATATGCTCATCTTTACAAATTCCAAAAGACAAAAGAGTTAATCAGTTAACTGATGATGAAATATTAAAAATAAGAGAATACATAGATCAGCATTTCAAAGTTGAAGGTGATCTTAGAAGAGATTACTCTTTGAGCATTAAAAGACTGGTTGATTTAGCATGTTATCGAGGCTCAAGACATAGAAAAAAATTACCAGTTAGGGGTCAAAGAACAAGATGCAATGCTAGAACAAGAAAAGGTAAAGCAATAGCTATAGCTGGGAAAAAGTTAACTCCACTTAAAAAGTAATTATGGCAAAAGTTGAAAAAAAAACTGATATTAAAGAACAGAAGCTAGAAAAAAATTCAAAAAATTTTTCTAAAAGTACTTACTCAAAAAAGAAAAAAGTCAAAAAAAATATTTTAAATGGTATTGCATATGTTCAGTCTACATTTAATAACACTATTGTATCAATTGCTGACACTAATGGAAATATAATTTCTTGGTCTTCTGCAGGTCAAAAAGGTTTTAAGGGCTCAAGAAAATCAACTCCTTATGCTGCTCAGATTGCTGCTGACTCAGCTGCATCAAAAGCTCTGGAGTTAGGGATGAAAACTTTATCTGTAGAAGTAAAAGGCCCAGGATCAGGTAGAGAAACAGCCTTAAGGGCATTGCAAGCAAGAGGATTTAAGATCTTATCTATAAAAGATACAACGCCCATGCCTCACAATGGGACACGACCACCAAAAAAAAGGAGAGTTTAATGGAAACAGAAAATGTAAACGTAAAAAATTGGAAGTCATTAATTAAACCAGCTAAGTTAGATGTTAAAATTAGTGATGACTTTTCTCAGGCTACTATAGTTGCTGAACCTTTAGAAAAAGGTTTTGGGCTTACTTTAGGAAATTCTTTAAGAAGAATTCTATTATCCTCTATAAGAGGAGCTGCAGTAACTTCAATACAAATAGATGGAGTATTACATGAATTTACCTCAATTAAAGGTGTGAGAGAAGATGTGACAGATATTGTTTTAAATGTAAAATCTTTAGCTCTAAAATGTGCATCTGAAGGGACTAAAAAATTAATTTTAGACGCGAAAGGACCTGGAGAAATAAAAGCCTCTGATATTACACCAGTGGCTGATGTAGAAATTCTTAATCCTGATTTAGTAATTTGTAACTTAGACGAAAATACTAATTTTCATATGGAGATGAATCTAAATACTGGAAAAGGATATGTGCCTGCCGAACTTAATAAACCAGAAGAACCACCATTGGGACTTATTGCAATAGACTCTTTATATAGTCCAGTTAAAAAAGTTTCTTACTCGGTGAGCACTGCAAGAGAAGGTAAAGCACTAGACTATGATAAATTAACAATGCAAGTTGAAACAAACGGCTCTATATCTGCAGAGGATGCGGTTGCTTATTCTGCAAGAATTTTTCAAGATCAATTAAAAATGTTCATTAACTTTGATGAACCAGTAGAGACTCCTATGAAAGAAGTTTCCACTGAACCAGAATTTAATAAAAACTTATTGAGAAAAGTTGATGAATTAGAACTTTCAGTGAGATCAATGAACTGTTTAAAAAATGATAACATAATTTACATCGGTGATCTTGTTCAAAAGTCAGAGGGTGAAATGTTAAGAACACCAAATTTTGGAAGAAAATCACTCAATGAAATTAAAGAGGTTTTAACAGGAATGTCTTTGTATTTGGGTATGGAGATACCAAATTGGCCACCAGATAATATTGCTGAAATGTCAAAAAAACTTGAGGAAGCTATTTAAATGAGACATGGGTTTGTTAATAAAAAACTTAATAGAACATCTGAACATAGAAAAGCATTGTTAAAAAATATGCTTAATTCTTTGATAAAATATGAGCAAATAAAGACAACTTTACCTAAGGCAAAATTTTTAAAACCTCAGGCTGATAAGATTATCACATTAGGTAAGAAAGATTCTCTTCATAACACAAAAATTTTAGTTTCACAGTTACAAGATATCAAATCAGCAAACAAAGTTAAAAAAACATTATCTAAAAGATATGAAAAAAGATCGGGTGGTTATACAAGAATAATCAAAGCTGGTTTCAGATATGGTGATAACGCACCAATGGCTATTATCGAGTTTGTAGACAGAGATGTTGAGGCAAAAAAAGTAGATAAAAAGAAAAAAAATACTTCTAAAGAGACTGAAAAAAAAGAAGATAAAAAACCGGTAGCTGCATCAAAATAATATTTTTTTATGGTAAAAAATTACATCGTTGCTTCAACGTGTAATAACATGCGTGTTGATAGATGGATACGGAATACAATTGGTAACATTCCTCAAGGACTAATTGAAAAATCTCTAAGATTAGGAAAAATCAAAGTCAATAAAAAGAAAGTCAAAAGCTCCTATAAGATTCAATTAAATGACATAATTGATTTACATGATTTTAAATTTGAGGAGAGAATTTTACAAAAAAGAACTAGTTTTAATCCCTCAAATCAAATTATTAAAGCAAATGAAGATTTGATAATAGATAATAATGAAAATTTTATAGTATTAAATAAAAGTGCTGGCATTTCTGTTCAGGGTGGAACAAAATCAAAAAAAAACTTGATAGATATATTTAAGAAAAGTGAAATTTTTCTAAATTCAAAACCTTTTTCTGTTCATAGATTAGATAAAGACACATCTGGTGTTTTTTTAATGGCTAAAAATAGAGAAACAGCTCAATTATTAACATCACTGTTTAGATTGAGAAAAGTCCATAAAACCTATCTAGCTATATGTCACGGTGAACTTGAAAAAAATTCAGGGGAATGGAATGATGATTTAGTTCGCTATGATAATGGAAAAAAAATTATCGAAAAAGCAAAAACAATCTACAAAGTAATTGATAAAAATTCGAAATCCAGCCTTATTGAAATGAAACCTATTACTGGAAGAAAACATCAATTAAGAAAACAACTTTTTAATATTGGTCACTCAATTTATGGTGATAATAAATATAAATCTTTCACTAATACAACAGGTACTAACAAAGAATTGATGTTACATGCATATGAAATAAAATTTATGATCAAGGATAAAAAATTTACTTATAAAGCTTTACTTCCTGATTATTTTAAAAAATTATTAAAAATTAAAAGACTTACTTATTCAAATTTGAAATAAAGACTTCCACTAGTTTTTTTTCTAACTCTTTATAATCTTGGTCTTTGATTTGTTTCAGATTTGTTATTCCTTTATTTTTGATGCCACATGGAATTATTGCATCATATTTTTTCAGATTATTGGTGATATTAATTGAAAAACCATGATAGGCTATCCATTTACTAATTCTCACACCAATTGCAGCAACTTTTTTGGTTCGTTCATTATCTTTGTACCATATTCCAATATTTTCTTTATCTGAAAAAGTTTTTATATTAAAAAATTGTATGGTTTCTATTATTGTTTTTTCTATTATTGAAATAAAATTTCTAATATTTTTTTTTCTTTTTTTAAGGTCTATTACAAAATAACAAATTAATTGACCCGGCCCATGATAGGTAATTTTACCCCCTCTATTTGTTTCTAAAATTTTTATCGATTTATCTAAAATATCTCTCTCATTATAGCTTGTCCCTGCTGTATAAACATCTGGATGTTCTAAAGTCCAAATTAATTCATTTGATTTATTTAGATCTACATTCAATAATCTTTCCTCCATAATTTTTACAGCATCCTCATAAATAACAGGTTTTTCAGACTTTTTAATTTCTATACTCATTTAAAAATTGTAATCTTTTGATTATGTATTAAAAGATCGACCTAAATAATAGGAAAATTTATGACTTTAATTAAAAAAATCAAAGATAAAAAAGTCAATTTTGAATTCAATAAAGAATACATAAAAGTAGTCACTGATAAAATTTCAAATAATGATGCAACTTTTATCACAAATTCTTTTAAAGAAATGCACCCTGCCGATGCAGCTGATATCATAGAACAATTAAGTCAAAATGACAGAGAAAGTTTAATTAAACTTAATAATTTCAAAATAGATCCTGAGGTTTTTATTGAGCTAAATGAGTCAATTCAGATTGAAATAATAAAATATCTTTCGTCTGACGCAATTGTTAGAATATTGAAGAACCTGGAGTCAGACGATGCTATAGCTATTCTTGAAAATGTAGATGAAAAAAATAAAAACTCCATTCTAAGTTTACTACCACCTAAGGATCGTTTTGCTTTATTGGAAGGTCTTAGTTATCCTGAGGATAGTGCAGCTAGGATAATGCAGAGAGAATTTACTGCAATACCAAGTAACTGGTCTGTTGGTCAAACTATTGATTATTTGAGAGAAAATAAAGATTTACCAGAACAATTTTTAGAAATTTATATTGTAGATGAAAATTTTAAACCTATTGGCGCTGTACCATCATCAAAAGTTCTAAGAACACCAAGAGAAACAAAGATGTCATCAATAATGGATGATTCTATTTTTTTAGTGCCAGTAGACATGGATAGAGAAGAAGTTGGTAACTCATTTGAAAATTATAATTTAAATTCAGCATGTGTAATTGATAAGAATAACAAATTAGTTGGAATGATCACGTCAGATGATGTTCTAACAGTTTTAAAAGAAGAAGCAGAAGAAGATGCATTAAGATTAGCAGGTGTAGGAGATGAAGAAATCACAGATGGTGTGATAACAAAAACTAAAAGAAGATTTAACTGGTTGTTATTAAATCTTTTCACTGCATTTTTAGCCACATATTGTATTAGTTTATTTGGAGCAACTATTGAACAAATGGTTGTTCTAGCTTTCTTGATGCCAATAGTTGCATCAATGGGTGGCAATGCTGGAATGCAAACATTAGCTGTAACAGTTAGAACTCTTGCCACTAATGATTTAACGAAAAATAATTTTAATCAAAATATTTTTAAAGAATTTAATATTGGTATTTTAAATGGAATTATTTTTGCAATTATAAGTTCTTTTATTGTTCAGTTATGGTTTCAAGATATTATACTCTCTTTAATAATCTCAATTTCAATGATTTTGACAATGATTGTTGCAGGTTTGTTTGGGATATTGGTACCTGTCACACTAAAAAAAATGAATATAGATCCAGCGATAGCATCAAGTGTTTTTGTAACAACCATAACTGATGTGATCGGTTTTGTATCTTTTTTAGGTGTAGGAGCTTACTTTTTATAAATATTAAAAGTTATCTATTAGCCTTACCTTTTTAATATAATAGGCAATAAAAATTTTAGCGTTTTTAATTTTGTTAGTTAATCTAAGATTTTTTGCATTCCTTAATTCAAGATAATCAATCTTAATATCATATTTTTTTTTGAGTTCATTTTTTTTCATAAAAATTAAATCTTTTAAATTTTTGTTATTTGACAATTTTTTTTTAAAAATAAGAAGGTCCTTTGCTATTTTACTTGCTTTACTAAAATCATCTTTTTTTAAAAGATTATTCCTAGATGATAAAGCTAATTTATTTTTATCTCTAATTGTTTTGCAAGAAATAATTTTAGATTTGAAATTTTTTTCAACAAATCTTTTTACTAATAATAACTGCTGAAGATCTTTTTCACCCATAAATATTTTTGATGGACTCACTATTTTTGTTAAACGAGTCATTACTTCAATCACCCCTTCAAAATGACCCTTTCTATACTTGGCACACAGTATTTTATCTTGTTTGTTAAGTTTAATTTTTATTTTGTTTTTAGCTTTATAAATATCTTTGTTTTTAGGCAAATAAACAAAATCCACATTTAGTTTTTTTAAAATATTTAAGTCTTTTTTTATATTTTTAGGATATTTTTTGTAGTCTTCTTTGTTATTAAATTGTTTAGGATTTATGAATATACTTACAATGGTTTTATTGGATAATTTTAGAGATTTTTTAATTAATGAGATATGACCATCATGAAGGCTACCCATAGTAGGCACAAATCCAATATTTGAATTGCCAAATAATGCCTCATTTAAATCAATATTGTTTAATAAAATTTTCATTTGTATAAAACATTTTAATAAGTAAAACATTTAAATGATTAAACAAGCAATTATTCCATTAGCTGGTCTAGGTACAAGGTTATTACCTTTAACCAGTATATTTGCCAAAGAACTACTTCCGATTAATGGAAAACCAGGAATTGAGTATATTTTAGATGAATGCGCAGATGCTGGTATTAAAAAAATAGTTTTTATAATTTCCAAAAAAAAACAAATGATAAAAGATTATTTTTACAAGGATAGCTTTTATAAAAAAATAATAAAAAAGAAAAAAGATCCTAGAATTATTAAAGAATATAAAAAAATTTTGAAATATAAAAAGATGATTAAATTTGTTTATCAAAATAAACCTCTAGGAACAGGCGATGCAGTTTTAAAAACAAAAAAATTTATCACAGATGATTTTTTTCTGATGTTATTACCAGATGATCTAATAATTAAGAAAAATTGTTCGAAGTCGATGATTAATATACATAATCGCTATAAATCGTCTGTAATGGCAAGTATTAATGTTCCAAAAAAAACTGTCTCAAGATGGGGAATTTATAAATTAGGAAAAAAAATAAATAAAAATAATTATGTTATAAATGATGTTATCGAAAAACCTTCCATCTCAACAGCACCATCAAATAAAGCCGTAATAGGACGATATATTCTTCCTAAAAAAATATTTTCTAAATTATTGAATCAAAAACCTGGTAAAGGTGGCGAAATTCATATCACTGACGCAATACAATCATTGATACAAAACAATGAAAAATTTATCGCTCATAATTTTACTGGGAAATATTTGGACTGTGGAAGCATGGATGGCTATATCAAATCAACATTAGAAATAGCAAAATCATGAAACTTTGTATGATAGGAACAGGTTACGTAGGTTTGGTTAGTGGCGTATGCTTTGCTGATCTAGGAAATAATGTGATTTGCGTTGATAAAGACTTAAAAAAAATAGATCTACTTTCTAGAGGAAAAATTCCTATTTATGAACCTGGGCTTACTGAATTAGTGAATAAAAATTATAAAAATAAAAGATTAAAATTTTCATCAGACTTAAGAAAATCAATAAAAGAGTCTGATATAATTTTTATTTGTGTTGGAACACCAACCAAAAAGGGGGGTAGCAGTGCAGATCTAAGCCAAATTTTTAGAGTAGCAAAACAGATAAGTTTATCAATCAATAAGTTTAAGATAATAGTTACTAAGTCAACGGTACCTGTAACAACAGGTGATGAAATTGAAAAAATTATATTAAAAAAAAAGAGTAACAAGAATAAATTTTCTGTTGTATCAAATCCAGAATTTTTAAGAGAAGGTGAAGCTATTCGAGATTTTATTTTTCCTGATAGAATAGTTGTTGGATCTAATGATAAAAAATCTAACCGTTTACTTAACAATTTATATGCACCTTTGATTTCTAAAGGAGCACAATATATTCATACATCAAGAAGAGCTGCGGAATTAATCAAATATTCATCCAACGCCTTTTTGGCTACTAAAATTACATTCATTAATGAAATCGCAAATTTATGTGAAAAAACAGGAATAAATGTCGAGGATATTTCAATTGGGATGGGTTTAGATAAAAGAATAGGGAGTCGTTTTTTAAGGGCAGGGCCTGCATATGGCGGATCATGTTTTCCAAAAGATACTAAAGCTATAATTTCTACTGCTGATAAGTTTAAAATAAATCTTTCTGTAATAAAATCAGTCATTAAATCTAATGAAAATAGATCTAATTTTTTACTTAATAAAGTCTATAAAATTTTGAATAACAAAATTAAAAATAAAAAAATAACCTTCTTAGGTGTCACATTCAAAGCTAATACAGACGATATGAGAGACTCTTCTAGTTTAAAAATGATACCTGCACTCTCAAAAAAGGGTGCCAAAATAAATTATTTTGATCCAACGGGTTTAAAAAAAGAGTTCTCAAAGTTAAAAAATGTTTTTTATATTGATAATATTAAAGAGTCTATACAGGGCTCAGACCTTGTAATTGTTCATACAGAATGGAATGATTTTAAATCGATAAATTTTAAGAATTTAGTTAGAGGTAAAAAATTTATTATTTATGACATGAGAAATATATATTCTCCAACGAAAATTAAAAATCAAGGTTTTAAATATTATAGTATTGGGAGATAAATTTTAATTTAGCTCAAATATAGCATCAATTTCAACAGCAACTCCCAAGGGAAGACTGTTAACACTTACAGCTGCTCTCGTATGCATCCCTGCATCACCAAAAACATTTGCAATTAAATCAGAAGCACCATTTATTACCTTTGGTTGATCCTTAAAGTCGTCAGTAGAATTAACGAAACCTGTTAGTTTTACACAAGATTTAATCTTTCTTAGATCATTATTGCATGCCTTCATTATTTGAGAAATAATACTTAAACCACATCTTTTTGCTGCATCGTATCCTGACTCTACATCTAAATCTTTTCCAATTTTTCCTTTGATTAATTCACCTTTTTCATTCATTGAAATTTGACCTGATACAAATAACATTTTTCCTGAAATTTTTGTTGCAACATAATTTCCTACAGGAGCTTTAGCTTCTGGAAGTTTTAAATTAAGTTTATTTAAATTTTCTTGATAATTCATTTTTTCTTTTTTTTCTTTTTTGTTTTATCGTATTCTTTTCTTTTCTCAATCAATATTAACGCTTCTTCCATTGTGAGTTCTGAAGGATCCTTTTCTTCAGGTATTGTCGCATTTAGAGATTTATATTTGATATATGGTCCGTATTGTCCCTTCATAATTCTAACTGGTTTTTTATCCTCAGGGTGTTCACCTAAATCTTTGATCATCGAAGAAGACATTCTCCCCGGTTTAGCCTCAGCAATTAATGTTATCGCTCTATTTAAACCAATAGAGAAAATTTCTTCTATATTTTCTATTCGAGCTGACTTATTTTCACATTTTAGGTAAGGACCAAATCTTCCAGTGTTTAAAGTAATTTCTTTTTGATTATCAGGATTTATTCCCAAAGATTTTGGAAGTGAGCATAAAAATTGTGCTTTTTTTAAATCTATACTATTTAGTTCCAAACCTTTTGGGATAGACACATTTTTTAAAAGTTCATTTACATCAGATTTAATTTTTTTTGTTTCCCTTTTTCTCTTTGGTGTTTTTTCAATTTCTACATCTTCTGGAATTTTCTCATATTGCAAATACGGTCCGAATCTACCATTTTTAAGATATATATCATTGCCGTTCTCATGTTTTCCAATAAATTTTGGTTCAGCTAACTGTGCTTGTGCCGCTGCTTTAGCTTTAGACAAAGGTCTTGTAAATTTACATTCAGGGTAATTTGAACAACCAATAAATGCACCACCTCTAAAGCTATTCTTTAAGCTTAGTGTTCCTGAATTGCATAATTGACACTTTCTTAAAATATTTCCTTTATCATCTTTATCAAAAACCAAATCCCCTAAACTTTCATTTAATAAATCTAAAACCTCTCTTGTTCTTTTTTCCTTCACTTCAGCAACATTGTTATTGAAGTCTTTCCAGAATAGCTCCAAAACTTTAATCCAGCTTTCTTTTCCAGTTGTAATTTCGTCTAATTGATCTTCTAAACCAGCAGTAAAGTTATAATCCACATATTTTGAGAATAATTTTTCAAGAAAAGCTGAAATAAGTTTTCCTCTATCTGTAGGAAAAAATCTTTTATTCAATATCTCTGCGTAACCTCTATTTGCTATTGTAGAAATTATACTTGCATAAGTAGATGGTCTTCCTATTCCTAATTCCTCTAGTTTTTTTACTAAGCTAGCCTCAGAATATCTTGGGGGAGGTTGTGTAAAATGCTGTTCATCTATTAAGGACTCAATATTTACAAGTCCTTTAGACACAGAAGGAAGAATGTTTTCATTATCATCCTTACCTTGATTATTATATATCTTTAAAAATCCATCAAATTTGAGAACTGATCCACTTGCTTTGCATACTGTATCATCATTATTTGATGTAATCGTAATAGTATTTCTATCAAATTTAGCAGATTGCATTTGAGAAGATAAAGCTCTACTCCATATTAAATCATAAAGTTTACTTTGGTCTGTGCTTAGATACTTTTTTACACTTTGGGGAGTCCTGATAATATCTGTGGGTCTTATTGCTTCATGTGCCTCTTGTGCATTTTTTGCCTTTTTGCCGGAGTAATTTAAAGCATTCTCAGGTAGATATTCATTACCGATTTCTTTTTTGATATAATCTCTAAAAGCCACAACAGCATCTTTTGATAAATTAGTACCATCTGTTCTCATATATGTTATCAAACCTATAGTTTCTCCCTCAATTTCGACTCCCTGGTAAAGTTTTTGAGCAATTTGCATAGTTCTTGATGCACCAAACCCTAATCGACTTGAAGCTGTTTGTTGAAGAGTTGATGTAGTAAATGGTCCTGATGGATTACGATTTACCACTTTACTTGATATATCAGTAATACTAAATTTTTTTTGATTGATGCTTGATATAGCTTTATTTATCTCATCTTTATTTCTAAAAGAGAATTTTTCAATTTTGTTATTATCTAGTTGACTAATACTTGCAAGGATATTTTGATTTTTTTCATCTTTAAATTTGACACTTAAAGTCCAAAATTCCTCTGGCTTAAAGGATTCAATTTCATGCTCTCTTTCAGTTATCAATTTTAAAGCTACTGATTGAACTCTTCCCGCAGATTTAGAGCCTGGAAGTTTTGTCCATAATATTGGTGAGATATTAAAGCCAACCAAGTAATCTAACGCTCTTCGAGCCATGTAAGCATCAACTAAAAGCGGTTCAATTTGTCTTGGATTTTCAATGCCATGTATTACTGCTTTTTTTGTAATCTCGTTAAAAACAACCCTTTCAATTTCTTTATCTTTAAGAAGTTTTTTTTCATTTAGATACTCTTTTACATGCCAAGCTATTGCTTCTCCTTCACGATCAGGATCGGTAGCTAATATAATTTTTGAAGAATCTTTGGCTGCATCAGTAATTTCTTTAAGATATTTTTTTGAAAAGCTATCAATTTCCCATTCCATCTTAAAATCTTGATCTGGATCAACTGAACCATTTTTAGAAGGTAAATCTCTAATATGCCCATAACTAGCTAATACTTTATAATTGTCTCCCAAATATTTATTGATAGTTTTGGCTTTAGCTGGACTTTCTACAATGACCAAGTTCATAAATAACAAACTACCTAAAAGAGTTAGATAGTCAAACTAATAAATTTTTGTCTTAGTTTCTTCTTTATTTTTCAATCTTTTAATATTTTCTCGATGGGTAAAAAATATTAACACAAACATGATTATAAAAAAAAATACATCGTTAAATTGAACTGTGATTAGTAAATAAACAGGAACTGATATAGAGGCAATTAATGAAGATAAAGATGAATATTTTGTTAAGACAAAAATTATTAACCAGGATAAAGCAAAAATAATTCCAAAATAAATATTTATTGCAAAAAGGATGCCAACATATGTTGCAACACCTTTGCCTCCTTTAAATTTCAGCCATACAGGAAATACGTGACCTATAAATGCACATAATGACGACAAATATAATAAATCTATGTAATAAATTTTAACAAATATAACAGGGATAACAGCTTTTAAAATATCAAGAGATAATGTTATATAACCGACTGTCTTGTTACCAGCTCTAAGTACATTTGTAGCTCCAATATTTCCAGATCCAATATCTCTTATATCTTTTTTCAAAAAAATTTTTGTTAATATTAACCCAAATGGAATTGATCCCATTAAATATGAAATTATACCTATGATTAAAATATCCATACTATAGCTTAAATAATTCTTTACCTTTTACAAATGTATTAGTGACTTTGCCTTGAAGTTTTTTATTTTCGATAGATGTATTTTTTGATTTTGAGATAAGCTTATCTTTTTTTACAATCCATGGTTTATCTATATCTACTATGCAAAGATCGGCATCATTACCAATAGATAGATTCCCTTTATTAATTTTTAATATTTTAGCAGGGTTTGATGTCAATGCTTTTATTATTGTCTCTAATTTGAGTGATCCGTTATGATATAATTCTAAACTTAGAGACAGCAGAGTTTCTATCCCTGACGCACCAGTTGCTGCTTGAGCAAAGGTTAATCTTTTTGATTCTTCATCTTCAGGCTTATGATCTGAAACTATTACATCAATCAAATCGTCCTTTAAACCTTGTACTAAAGCCAATCTATCTTCCTCTCTTCTTAATGGTGGAGATAATTTCAAAAATGTTTTGAAATCTCCTATGTCATTTTCATTTAAAGATAAGTTGTTAACTGAAACACCACATGTGAATTTTACTATTTCCTTTCTTGATTTAATTACCTCGACAGACTTTTGTGATGATAGTTGAGAGATATGATATCTACATTTAACCTTTTCCAGTAATGTTAAATCTCTTTCGATCAGAATACGCTCAGCGATTTCAGGTATACCAGATAGACCTAATTTTGAAGCAATTATTCCAGAGTTAATCATACCATTTTTTGCTAACTCATAATCTTCAGCGTGCTGCATTATTAAGCTACCTAAGTCTTTAGCAGAGTTCATTATTCTAGACATTAATCTTGGGTTTTGAATTGTTTTAACGCCATCGGTGAATGCGATTATTCCTTTATTTTGTAACAAACCAAACTCAGTCATATTTGTACCCTCAGTATTTTTTGTTAAAGAGGCACATGGAAAAATATTTATCTTTGATTTGTCTCTTCCTCTTCTTTTTAAAAAGTCGACTATGGAAACGTTATCAATTACCGGATCTGTATTTGGCATTGTTACAACTGAAGTGACACCACCCGAGAGTGCCGCGTTACTCAGTGTCCTAAAATTTTCTTTATACTCATAGCCCGGTTCACCAACAAAAACTCGCATATCGACTAATCCAGGGAAAATATACTTACCTTTTAAATCAATTGGTCTCTCTCTACTTGGCAAATTATTAATATTTACTTTTTTTCCTATAGCCTCAATTTTTCCATCCTCACTTATAATTAGACCCCCATTCTCATTCATGGAATTATAAGGATCAATTATATTTGCGTTTATAAAATATTGTTTTTTCATTATGTACAAAATATTTTAAGACAAGCCATTCTCACCGCTACACCTAATTCAACTTGCTCTTTAATGACACTTTTGTTGATATCATCTGCTAACATTGTATCTATTTCTATACCTCTATTCATTGGACCAGGGTGCATAATTAAGGCATCAGATTTCGCATGTTCTAATTTATCAGGAGTTAATCCATAATATTCGTAATATTCTCTATTGGATGAAAGATATGAACTCGTCATTCGTTCATTTTGCAATCTCAACATCATAACAATATCACAATCCTTCAATCCTTTTTTCATATCTGTAAAAGTATTAACACCAAATTTTTCAATTTCTTTTGGCATAAGATTTGTTGGAGCAATAATGTTCACTTCTGCTCCTAACATACTAAGTAAGTAAATATTTGATCTGGCAACTCTCGAATGAAGAATATCTCCACAGATTGCAATTTTTAATCCTTGAATTTTTTTTTTACGAGTAATAATTGTTAAAGCATCTAATAAAGCCTGAGTAGGGTGCTCTCTTCTTCCATCACCAGCATTTAGAACCGCACAGTTTACTTTTTGTGAAAGTAGATTACATGCCCCAGAATCTTGATGTCTAATTACAATAATATCAGGATGCATTGCATTTAGTGTCATTGCTGTATCTATCAATGTTTCACCTTTTTTAATTGCTGAGTTGCTTATATTCATTGACATAACATCAGCCCCAAGTCTTTTACCAGCTAATTCAAACGAGCTTTGAGTTCTAGTGGAAGGTTCAAAAAACAAATTAATTTGAGTTTTACCTCTTAGAACATCAACTTTCTTATTTTTACTTTGATTTACTTTTATAAATGAATTTGCTTCATCAAGTATTAAGTTAACATCATTAATTGATAAATCTTGAATTCCTAAAAGGTGTTTTTGAGAAATTTTAATAGCCTGATTTGTTTTAATTGCCATTAAAACCAACTCTATAACTATAAACTCATATAATAGCAAGTATTAATTATTCAAAAAATCTAAAGCTCCTTGTAATATAAAAGCAGCAGCATTTTCATCTATCTTTTTTTCTCTTTTACTCACATTAATATCTAATTGGCTAGACAGATTAAAAGCGCCAACAGTTGAGAGTCTTTCATCCCAGAGACAAATTGGAATATCTAAGTTTTTTTCAATATTTTCAGTTGTATCTTTTACTGATTGAGCTGACCTACCTGAGGATCCATCCATATTTAAAGGATTTCCAATAATGATTCCTTTTATATTATTTTCATTGATGATTAATTTTAGTTCATCAACAAGGTCTTCTATCGAATTTCTATTTATTGTTTTTAATGGAGTGGCTATTAGTTGCATGTCATCACAGATTGACACACCAATTCTTTTAGATCCAAGGTCTAAACCTATCAATCTACACTTATCTGAGTGTTTTTTTTTAAATTCCTCTAATGTGATCATATTGTATATTTTAAACTTAAGTGATACTTTGCCTCATATTTAAATAGCATATGAGTATAGATCTTAAAACAATAAAACATATATCTAAATTGGCAAGAATTTCAGTTGATGAGCAAAGAGCTGAAAAATTAGCTGGTGATTTAAATTCTATTTTTGAATTTATTGAAAAACTTAACGAATTAAAAACTGACAATGTAGAACCATTAACTTCTATCGCTGAAACAACCATAAAATTAAGATCTGATGAAGTAAAAAGTAAAAATATCAGAGAACAAATTATTAAAAATTCTCCTCAGGATAACGAGGATTATTTTGTAGTACCTAAGGTGATTGAATAATGTCAGATATTACAAAACAATCCCTTACAGAACTGATTGAAAATATTAAAAATAAAAAACTTTCTTCAACAGATGTGACCAAAGCATTTATTGATAGATCTGAAAAATCTGAAGAATTGAACGCTTATATAACAAATGACTTTACATCGGCTTTAGATAAAGCAAAAAAATTCGATCAAAAACCAAATTTAAATTTGAAACTGCCTGGTATTCCAATGGCAGTTAAGGATTTATTTTGTACAAAAGATATTAAAACAACTGCTGGTAGTAAAATTTTAAATAACTTTGTACCAACTTATGAGTCAACAGTTACTGAAAATATTTGGAATGAAGGCGCAATACTCTTGGGTAAATTAAACTGTGATGAGTTTGCAATGGGTTCATCAAATGAAACAAGTTTTTTTGGTAATGTACAAAGCCCTATTGATAAAAATCTGGTTCCGGGTGGATCATCTGGCGGTTCAGCTTCGGCAGTGGCTGGACAATTAACTCCTGTTACAATCGGTACTGATACTGGTGGATCAATTAGACAACCAGCATCTTTCACTGGGATTGTAGGATTAAAACCTACATACGGTAGTTGTTCAAGATATGGAATAGTTGCTTTTGCTTCATCATTGGATCAAGCAGGACCAATGGCTCAAAATGTAAAAGATTGTGCTTTACTGCACGAAGTAATTAGCTCTTATGACTCAAAAGACTCTACTTCAATAGATTTTAAGAGAAATAATTACAGTAAAGAACTAACAAATAATATTAAAGGAAAAAAAATTGGAATACCAAAAGAGTATAGAGTCGATGGTATGCCAAAAGAAATTGAAGATCTTTGGCAAAAAGGTATTCAGTACGTAAAAGATTGTGGTGCTGAAACTATTGATATTTCTCTGCCAAACACAAGTTATGCATTGCCGACATATTATATAGTAGCTCCTGCTGAAGCTTCATCAAACTTAGCAAGATATGATGGTGTTAAGTATGGATTTAGAGCTAAAGGTGAAAATTTAATTGATATGTACGAAAAGACTAGATCAGAAGGCTTTGGAGCTGAAGTTCAAAGAAGAATCATGATTGGAACTTATGTTTTATCTTCTGGGTACTACGATGCTTATTATCTTAAAGCTCAAAAAGTAAGGAAACTTATCAAAAATGATTTTGATGAGGCTTATAAAAAAGTCGATGCAATTTTAACTCCATCAACACCTAGCTCAGCATTTAAGATAGGTGAAAAAACAAATGATCCAGTGTCAATGTATCTAAATGATATATTCACAGTTCCTGTTAACTTAGCTGGACTTCCAGGTATCTCAATACCTGCAGGACATGACTCTAAAGGTTATCCTTTAGGTTTACAAATTATTGGCAAAGCTTTTGATGAACAAAATATATTGAATATAGCTTATGCTATGGAAGAAAAGATCAATTTTAAAAACAAAATTACTGATTGGTGGATAAAATGAGTAAAGAAGATTCAGAATATTTGATCAATCGAAAAGATAATCAGTACGAGGTAGTAATTGGTTTAGAAGTTCATGCTCAAGTTTTATCTGAGTCTAAATTATTTTCTACTTCAGCAACTAAATATGGAGCGGAACCTAATACGCAGGTTAGTTTAGTTGATGCTGCATTTCCAGGAATGTTACCGGTAATAAATGAATTTTGTGTTAAACAGGCAATTAGAACTGGTATTGGCCTTAACGCAAAAATTAATAAACGTTCAGTATTTGATAGAAAAAATTATTTTTATGCTGATTTACCTCAAGGATATCAAATATCACAATTTAAAGATCCAATAGTAGGTGAGGGTAAGGTTATTTTGGATATGCCTAATGGTCAAAAAGAAGTTGGTATAGAAAGATTACACTTAGAACAAGATGCTGGAAAAAGTATACATGATCTTGACCCACAAAATACTTTTGTTGATTTAAACAGATCAGGGGTAGCTTTAATGGAAATAGTCAGCAAGCCTGATCTAAGATCCCCAGACGAGGTTAATGCTTACATTAAAAAATTACGATCTATAATGAGATATTTAGGAACTTGTGATGGAAATATGCAAGAGGGCTCTTTAAGAGCTGATGTGAATGTTTCTGTAAGACCAAAGGGCTCAAAAGAATTTGGTACTCGATGCGAAATTAAAAACGTTAATTCAATTAAATTTATGCAAATGGCAATAGAATATGAGGCTAATAGGCAAGTTGATTTAATAGAAGAGGGCAAAACTATTGATCAAGAAACAAGGCTTTTTGATACGAAGAAAAATGAGACAAGGTCAATGAGATCAAAAGAAGACGCTCATGATTATAGATATTTTCCTGACCCAGATTTATTACCTTTGGAAGTTTCGGAAAAATTTATTGAAGAACTTAAAAATGATATTCCAGAACTTCCAGATGACAAAAAGAAAAGATTTATTGAAGAGTTTAAATTGTCTCCTTATGAGGCTAATATTTTAGTGTCTGATATCGATACTGCGAAATACTTTGAAGAAGTTGTAGCTAAAATGGGTAAGAACAAAGATATTAAGTTAGCAGTCAATTGGATTACAGGAGAATTATTTGCTGTTTTAAATAGCAAAGCTTTAGAAATTTCTCAAAGTCCAGTGAGCGCCAAGAACTTCGCTATTTTGATAAATCTTATTAAGAATGGAACTATCTCAGGAAAGATAGCAAAAACTGTTTTTGAATTGATGATCGATGGTGATAAAGATCCTCAAAAGATAGTAGAGGAAAAAGGATTAAAACAACAAAGTGATCCAAAAGCTTTAGAGGCATTAATTGACAAAATAATTAATGACAATAGAGAAAAAGCCATTGAATATAAACAAGGTAAAGAAAAATTATTTGGTTTTTTTGTTGGTCAAGCAATGAAGGCATCAGGTGGAAAAGCTAACCCTCAATTAATTAATGAGATCCTAAAGAAAAAATTATAAGGTTATGGGTTCAGACCTTAATATTACAAAACATTTACAAGATTATATTTTAAAGAATGGTTTAAAATTACATCCAATTCAAAAAGAGATAATAGATTACAACCTATCACTTGGTGACTCAAAAAGAATGCAAATATCTATTTCTCAATGTCAATTTCTACATCTGATTATTAAGGTCTCCAAAATTAAAAAAGTCCTAGAGATAGGAACTTTTACAGGTTTAAGTACATTATCCATGGCATTAGCATTACCAGATGAGGGCACTATAATTGCATTAGATAAAAATGCGGAAACAAGCAAAGTTGCACAAAGCTTTTTTAAAAAGGCTAATCAAGATCATAAGATTAAAACAATGATTAAACCAGCATTAGAAACTTTAATGAGTATCAGAAATGAAAAATTTGACTTAGTTTTTATTGATGCAGATAAAATGAATTATAAAAAATATTATGAAATTTCTTTAGATTTATTGAATAAAGAGGGTTTAGTGATAATCGATAATGTATTATGGCATGGAGAAGTAGTTAACAAAGATATAAATGACAAAATTACAAAAAGTATTAGAGATTTGAATGATTTTATCTCTAAGGATAAAAGAATTGAAAAAGTCATGATACCATTTGGTGATGGAATGACCGTTTGTAGGAAGATTTAATGTTCACTGTATTCGGTTTTTATAAATTTCAAAAAATAAATGATTTAAAAAAAAATCAAAAAATATTGAGTAATCTCCTGAATAATAAAAATATAAATGGAACAATTATTATATCCAAAGAGGGATTAAATGGATCTATATGTGGAACAAATAAAGATATTAGGACCACAGTTATTAGATTAAAAAAAATCTTGAGTATTAAAAAATTTGATAGTTTTAATGACTCGAAAAGTAAGTTTAAACCTTTTCACAAACCAAAAGTAAAAATTAAAAAAGAAATTGTTCCTATGGACCTTAAAATATCGAATAGGATAAAAAAAAAGAATAATCATATTGAACCAATAAAGTGGAATAAATTGATAAAAAATAAGAAAACTTTATTATTAGATGCAAGAAAACCATTTGAACATAAAGTTGGATCTTTCAAAAAATCGGTAAATCCAAATATAGGTAATTTTAGAGATTTCCCAAAATACCTTAAAAAGTTAAAAAAAGACCAGCCAATAGCAATGTTTTGTACTGGTGGAATTAGATGTGAAAAAGCATCTGTATTTCTAGAAAAAAAAGGTTTTAAAAAAATTTATCAATTAAAGGGTGGAATTTTGAATTACTTAAAAAAAATCAAACAAAAAAATAGCCTATGGCAGGGAGAATGTTTTGTATTTGACAACAGAGTAAGTTTAAAACATGGATTGGTACAAGGAAGTTATTCAATTTGCGGTGGATGTAGACAACCAATTTCAATAAAAGATAAAAAATCAAAAAGATATGAGGAGGGTGTAACTTGCCCTAATTGTTTTGATAAAATCTCAAAAAATCAAAAATCTCGTTTTAGAATGAGACAAAGTCAGATATACAAGGCAAAGCTATCTGGAAAAAAATATAATTTTCAAAAAGAGTTTAACTAAGGATTTATTTGTCACAATCTCTAAAATTAACTAAAGATCCGATATGGTTTTTGTTAAGGAAAGTAACTGTTCCTGCAAGTGTTGGTTCATTATTTCAAACCTTTTACAATTTAGTAGATACATGGTTTGCAGGAAGAATATCTGCTGAAGCAATAGCCGCAATTGCAAAATCTTTTCCAATTTATTTTACTATTATTGCTATAGGTGTGGGGTTAACTGCAGGAACTAATACTTTAATTGGTAATAATATAGGTGCTAATAATAAAAAGAAGGCGTCATTATTTATCGCTCAATCAATTATATTTTCAATCTTTTTGTCTATTCTAGTTACTTTTTTTGGTTTAAATGTTTCTGATTTTCTACTCTCTCTGATGGGATCAGATCAAGAAGCAATTATCTTAACTAGAAAATATCTAGATATAATTTTTTATGGAACAATAATAGTTTTGATACAAATTTCTTTAAATGGAACCTTAAATGCACTAGGTGATACCAAAAGCTATAGGAATGTTTTAATTTTTAGTTTCTTTTTAAATATTTTCCTCAACCCGTTATTTATTTTTGGCTATGGTTTTATCCCAGCATTTGGTATTTCTGGAATTGCTATAGCAACAGTAGTATCACAATTGATTGGTCTCCTATATTTGGCTTATAAAGTTTATTGTTGTGAATTAAAAAAATATTTAAAACTAGAATGTTTTTTTCCAAAATTTAATCTTTTAGCAGAACTTGTTTATCAAACTATCCCAGTAATGTTCAGTATGTTATTGATTGGCGTTGGAATATTTAATATTCTTTACTTCATTGGACAGTTTGGTGATTTAGCAACAGCTGGCTATGGTGCTGCTTTAAGAATCGAGCAAGTTTTTCTTCTACCAGTAATAGGATTAAATACTGCAGTTTTATCTATAGGTGGGCAAAACTTTGGAGCAAAAAATTATGACCGTTTAAGAGAGCTGTATAAAAAAGCTCTGCTATTTGGTTCCTCTTTTATGATTTTTGCAGGAATAATAATTTTTTTTGGTGCAGAAATTTTAGTTTCATTATTTACAGATAACTTAGAAGCAATTAAGCATGGTGTTATTTACCTAAAAGTTGCAGCCTTAATAGGACCCATTTATCCTGTATTTTTCATTACAACTGCAGTTTTTCAAGCAGTCAAAAAACCTCTTTATAGTTTGTATTTAAGCATATTAAGATTAACAGCTCTTCCCTTTCTATGCTTATGGTATGTAATCAATATAAAAGGGGGAGACTACAATGATATATTTTATACTATTTTAGTTACAAACTGGATCATGGGAATTGCAGTCTTGTTATTTATTGGGTATTTCTTGAATAATGTTTTTAAACAAAATAAAAATTTTTTATCAACTTAGTATTTTATTTATAATTTTTTTTATATTCTGTATTCATTTAAAATCTCAAGAGATTGAGAGTATAATAGGTATAGCTAAAGTCATCGATGGAGATACAATTAAAATAGACTCTAAAAAAATAAGACTTTTTGGAATAGATGCACCAGAACAAAAACAATTTTGTAAAAAAACATTTTTGTCAATATCATCAATCTCATTTAAAAAAGATTACCCTTGTGGTGAAATATCAACTAATTTTTTAAAAAAAAAAATCGATAACAAAATTATTAACTGTAAATCTATAGGTATGGATCGATATAAAAGACACATAGCTGAGTGTTTTAAAGGAAAAAAAAATATAAATGCTTTTATGGTTGAGAATGGCCAAGCAGTAGCTTATAGAAAATATTCTCCAAAATTTATTACATACGAAAATAATGCAAAAAAAGAAAAATTTGGATTATGGGCTGGAACCTTTGAAATGCCTTGGGTTTATAGAAAAAAAAATTAATCTTTTTGTAATTTTTTTTCTAGTTTTCTGACTAAATATGAAACAATCAAAATTAAGATTAAATATTCTAAGATTAAAAAAGTGTATATTTCTAATGGTCGATATGTTGTTACAACAAGTTCGTTAGCTTTTCTTGTTAAATCTCCTATTCCAATAATAGATACTAATGATGACATTTTGAGAACATATACAAATTGATTTCCAATTGCAGGTAAAATATTTTTGATAGCTTGAGGAAGTATTACTAATTTCAATTTTCTAAAAAAACTCAAACCTAAAGAACTTCCTGCCTCCCATTGTGATTTTTTAATTGAATTAATACCTGCTCTAAAAATTTCTGCTTGAAAAGCACTTTCACTTATTGATAAAGCAATAATACCTGAAACGAAAGGGCTAAAACTAATTCCAGTCATTATGGGTAAACCATAATAAATCCATAAAATTAAAACTAATAATGGAATAGCTCTTACTATTTCAACATAACCAATGTTCAAATATGTAAGAAATTTGTTTTTTGCCAATGATGGAATTGCTACCAAAAGTCCTAAAAAAATAGAAATGATTATTGAAACTGAAGAGATAAAAATTGTTGTAGTCAATCCACTTAATAAAAATTTTAGATTTGTAAGTCCCTCAATATTATTAGGAGATAAAATTAACCAATTTAACTCATTTTTACTACATGAGCTTAGAGGTAAAATTAAAAGTAAAAAAAATAAATTTCTCACTTTTAAAATTATAAAGAATTAAAGACTAATTACTAATTGATTATAAGCTTTTTAGATTATATTTTGCTAGCAAACGAGTAAAGAAGCCCGAAGATTTTTTCTTTTTAATCCATTCGTTTACATAGGTATTCCATTTATCATCACCTTTTGGAACCATCATAGCTAAAAAAGCAGGATTTTTTTCTCCGTCTGGCACTATTGCTAATTGTGGATATTTTATAACTAATTTATTTGCTTCAGTAGAACTTGTAATATTTCCATCAGCTCTACCTGCTAAAACTTCTTGAAAATCTCTTGCAGGAGCCTCAACAGAGTTTAATTTAGATTTAGGAAAGAATTCTTTTGCTTTTTCTTCTTGAGATGTGCCAAGCGTTGTTGCTATCGTTACACCTTTGTTATTAAGAGAATCCCAAGTAGGAAACTTTTTCAAATTTTTTTTAAGTACGAGTGGAACTGTTCCATATTTGTAATAAGTATCTGTAAACCCTGCAACTTCAGCTCTCTTAGGAGTCTTAGTTACACTTGTTGAAATATCGTACCTTGATGAAGTTATACCTGAGACAATGGTTTTCCATTCTGCTGGAACAAATTCAATTTTTACACCCATATCTTTAGCTAATTCGTTCATAACATCAATATCAAAACCTTTGTATTTATTTGTTGCTGGATCTTTGACTGTCATAGGATCCCAATCTCCAGTGGTTCCAACTTTTAATACTCCAGAAGATTTGATTTTGTCTAAATTTGACTCTGCACTAAGAGAAAATGGTAAAAGTACGAATAATAATAAGGCAAAAAATTTATTCATACTTACTAATAGCTGATTTAAAAAAAAATTGTGTCTATAATCTTGACGCACTGTCATTTATCCAAGAAAATAAATGCTGTGCAAATGAGCGTCTAACAAACAGATTAACGTCACTCTCATTCTGATTATGAATAATTACGTCAATTTTAGCTAGAGTTGTCTGTGTAACTGATCCTCTTTTTTTTCTAAATTCGTTAAAATTGAATGGGCAGCCACTTTCAAATAAATTATATACTTTATCACCTTTTAAATTTATTAATATAAATTGGTCTGAAACATCGGTTATAGCTCCAAGATTAAGCTTGGAGATATTTTTATAAAGTAATTTTTCAATTTCATACTCGTTAGTATCATTTCTGACAGTTTTATTAGAGTAAACCATCCATTCATCGGGACTTAACCATAAAGCCGTTAGATCTTCACCTTGAGAGGAAGTGTTAGGTTTCGTAGGCAAAAGCATATTTAAAGATTTTCCGACAGCTGCAAAAAATTCTCTTTTTTTCCCTCTTATGATTAACTTGATTGTAGGTTGTACCTCTTTTATTTGAAGATCTTGATATGATTTTTCATCAGATAAAGCTCTATTATAATTAAGCATTTAATCTATTATTCTCCTTATCTAAAAAAACAGGATCTGTGACTGTTACATTAATTTTTTTGTTTTCCATTGGAATTATTAATCTTTGTCCGAGCATGTTTTTACCACCTTTTACAACTCCAAGAGCTATAGATTTTTTTAGGTTAGGGCTGAAATAGCTTGATGTAACATGACCTAACATTTCAATTGGTGATTTATTTATATCAGCGACTATTTGTGCACCTTCTTCTAAAATTTCGTTCGGGTTATCAGTTAATAAACCAACTAATTGTTTTCTATCCTCCCTAATTGTGTCAGATCTGTACAATGATCTTTTACCAATAAAATCATATTTCTTTTTACTTACTATCCAATCCATTTGTAAATCTATAGGGGTCATTGTTGCGTCAGTGTCTTGGCCAACAATTATGAAACCTTTTTCTGCCCTCAGCAAATGCATAGTTTCAGTTCCGTAAGGAGTAATATTATAATTTTTACCAACCTCTATACATTTTTCCCAAACAGATTTTCCAAAATTAGCTTGAACATTGATTTCATAGCTTTGTTCACCGGTAAAACTTATTCTCATTATTCTACAATGTATTTTTCCTATCTTTGTTTTTTTAAACGACATGTGTGGAAAATTTTTATCTGAGAGATCGAGACTTGGAAATATCTCAGAAATAATTTTTTTACTATTAGGCCCACAAACACTTATTGTTGCAAAGTGATCTGTTACTGAGGTTAAATATACATCAAGTTCAGGCCATTCTGTTTGTAAGTAGTCCTCTAACTTTCCTAAAACATTAGCAGCTCCTCCAGTGGTGGTTGTCATTAAATAGTGATTTTCACCTAAACGAGTAGTAACACCATCATCATAAACCATACCATCTTCATTAAGCATTAAACCGTATCTACATTTACCAATTTCAAGTTTTGACCAAGCATTTGTGTAAACACGGTTGAGAAATTCTGATGCGTCAGTACCTTGAATATCAATTTTACCAAGAGTTGATGCATCTAATATTCCAGCACTTTCTCTAGCAGCTTTACTTTCTCTTTGAACCGCTTGAAACATATCCTCTTTATTTTTAGGATAATACCAAGCTCTTTTCCATTGACCTACATTTTCAAATTTTGCATTATTTTTTTCATGCCATTCGTGAATTGGTGTCTTTCTATAAACATCAAAATATTCACCAACATTTCTTCCAACAATTGTTCCAAAAGTAAGTGGAGTATATGGAGGTCTAAAAGTTGTTGTTCCTAGTTCACCCATTTTAGCTTCTGAGGTTTCAGAAATAATGCCCAAGGCATGCATATTACCCAATTTACCTTGATCAGTTCCCATTCCAGTTGTGGTATATCTTTTAACATGTTCAATTGATTTAAAACCCTCCCTCAAGGCTAATTTAATATCCTTGGCAGTAGCATCATTTTGATAATCAACAAATGATTTTGTTTTTCCCAAAATTTTATCTGATGGAAGAAGCCATATATTTCTTTTAGAATTATTGTGTGAGGATAAAACTTCAAAATTTTCATATACATTTTTTTTAATATCTAGAAAATCTTTTAAAGATTTAGGAACATTAACTAAAATAGTGTCCAAAGTTAAATCACCATTACATGCACCAACACTTATTTGATCTGAAGGGTAGATATTTGGGATAAAAACCTGATCTTCATCTCTAAATTTAAGCTTTCCTCCTGATTGAGTAAATAAATGAACAGCAGGTGTCCATCCACCTGAAATACCAAGACAATCACAGGATAAATGAATTTTTGAGCCTACAACATTATGCCCGTCTTTTGAAAGCTGCATAATAGAAATCTTTTTAATTCTTTTGTACCCATGAGTATTTGTAATTGTATGACCTTTATAAATTTTAACATTATTTTTTTCTACTTCATAAATCAGTTTTGAGGAAACCTCTTCTCTATTGTCAACAATAGCTTCAATATTTATTCCTTTTTGAATTAAACTAATTGCAGTTTCATAAGCGCTGTCATTATTTGTGAAAAGAATATTTTTTTCACCACAAGCTACACCAAATAAATCAGCATATTTTTTAATAGCTGAGGAAAGTAAAATCCCTGGACGATCGTTATTGTCAAAAACAAGAGGTCTCTCAATAGATCCAGTGGCTGTAATAACTTTTTTTGCTCTTATTTTGAGTAATTTATGTCTTGTTTTATTTTTTCTTCTTTCAATTTGTAAATGATCGGTAAGATTTTCTCTTGCTAATAAATAATTGTATCCATGATAAGCTGCAACACTTGTTCTAGTTTTAATTTCTAAATTTTTAATTTTTTTGATTTCATTAATTTCTTTTTCTAACCATGAACCTGAATTTTGATTGTTAATTTTAAAATATTCTGAGTTTTGATATATGGTAGATCCTCCAAGATAAGGTTTTTCATCAACAAGAAGTGTTTTAAATCCATTTTTTGCAGCTGTTTTAGCTGATATTATTCCTGAAA
Source organism: uncultured Pelagibacteraceae bacterium (assembly GCA_902635975.1). Classification (GTDB taxonomy): domain Bacteria; phylum Pseudomonadota; class Alphaproteobacteria; order Pelagibacterales; family Pelagibacteraceae; genus Pelagibacter. The sequence goes on along the minus strand of CACPQC010000001.1, from coordinate 8,117 downwards.
TGCCTGCACCAATAACCAAAACATCACAATGTATATATCTGTGTTCATAAATATCTGGATCTGGCTTAGTTGGTGATTTACCCAATCCAGCAGACTTACGAATAAAGTATTCATATTTCTCCCAAAAACTAGCTGGCCACATGAATGTTTTGTAATAAAAACCAGCCGGCAAAAGAGGAGATAAAAGATTATTTATCCCTCCAAAATCAAAATTTACACTCGGCCAACAATTTTGACTGGACGCCTCCAAGCCCTCGTAAATTTCAACTTCTGTAGCCCTAACATTTGGTTCAGTCCTAGGAGAATTATTGTGAAGTTGCACAATAGCATTTGGCTCTTCTGAGCCGGCAGTCATAATTCCACGAGGTCTATGATATTTAAAACTTCTTCCCACAAGATGAATATCATTTGCTAAGAGGGCTGAAGCTAATGTATCACCTTTAAAACCGTGATATAATTTCCCATTAAATTTAAAAGAAATTTTATAAGTTTCATCAATATGCTTGCTTCTTTTAACTCTTAACTTTTTTTTCATATTTTTTTAAATTGGTGGTTTTTCTCCCATCTTATATACAGCCTTTATTTCATCATTAGTAGTATCTCTCACTATATTGAACCATTTTCTACATCCATGAATATGATTCCATCTTTCAAGCTGAACACCTTTAATATTCTTCCTCATAAATAAATACTCTGCCCACTCATCGTCGCTTAATTCTGTTGGTTGTTTAGGTCTTACTATATGTGCCTCACCACCAGCTTTAAATTCACTCTGCTCTCTTTCTCCACAAAAAGGACAATTAATTAGAAACATTAGTGTGCTACTGCTGCAGCACCATGTTCATCAACCAGATCACCACTTACAAATCTATTTAAGTTAAAAGCAGCGTTAAGTTTATGTGGTTCATCATTAGCTATCGTGTGTGCAAACAAATCTCCAGAACCAGGTGTTGCTTTAAAACCACCAGTCCCCCAACCACAATTAAAATATAAACCTTTAACAGATGTTTTACTAATTATTGGACTTGCATCAGGGCAGATATCTACAATTCCTCCCCATTGTCTCAGCATTCTCATTCTGCTGAATATTGGGTATAATTCTAAAATTGCATTTAAAGTTCCTTCTACTATATCGTGACTTCCTTTTTGGGAGTAAGATATGTAATCATCTGTACCAGCACCAATAACTAATTCACCTTTATCTGATTGACTCACGTAAGCGTGAACTGCATTAGACATAACAACAGTGTCTATAATTGGTTTCACGGGCTCAGACACCAGCGCTTGTAATGGTTTACTTTCTAAAGGCAATCTCAGACCAGCCATATTAGCTATCACACTTGAATGTCCAGCTGCAACTACACCTATCTTTTTTGTTTTTATAAATCCTTTTGCAGTATCTACTCCTTCGACTGTATCTCCATTTCTTTTAATTCCTTTGACTTCACAATTTTGAATTATATCTACACCCATTTCGTCCGCACCTCTTGCGTATCCCCATGCAACCGCATCATGTCTAGCGGTTCCAGCTCTTTTTTGTAAGGTACCTCCTAAAACTGGATAACGTATATCAGGAGAAGTGTTTATGATTGGACAAAACTTTTTAACTTCTTCAGTATTCAAATAAACAGCATCAATGCCATTCAATCTGTTAGCATGAGTTCTTCTTTTTAAATCTCTTACATCTTGCAGATTATGAGCTAAATTCATCACCCCACGTTGACTAAACATAACGTTATAGTTAAGTTCTTGTGATAAGCCTTCCCAAATTTTTAAAGCATGATCATATAATCCAGCACTAGCATCCCAGAGATAGTTTGATCTTATGATAGTTGTATTTCGTCCTGTATTTCCACCACCGATCCATCCTTTTTCTAAGACTGCGATATTTTTAATACTATGTTTTTTTGCCAAATAATATGCTGTAGCAAGTCCGTGGCCACCACCACCAATAATTATCACATCATATTCTTTCTTAGGCTGTGGGTCGCGCCAAGCTCTCTGCCAATTCTCATGGTTTGATAGAGCATTTTTAATTAAAGAAAAAATTGAGTACTTATTTTTCATATATATTAGAATAATTACTTTAAAAAAATTGATTATTCAATACAATCAAAAGTCCCATGTTTAAATGGAAGAGTGGGTGAGAGGCTTAAACCAGTCGTTTGCTAAATGACCGTGCGAGGAAACTTGTACCGAGGGTTCGAATCCCTCCTCTTCCGCCACAATTATCTCAATTCATTATTAATTTTTTCAATAAATGATTTGATCAAGATTTTGTCTTCTGAACTTAATATATTTTCTTTTTTTAAAGATTTCTTAATTTCATCTCTTATTTTTTGTCTAATTGTTTCTCTGCCATGATCAGATTGAAAAAGTTGTAATTTTTTTTCATACTCATTTAATTTAGCGCCGACAGTAAATTTAAATAATAAGAACACACAAATAAAAACAAATAATGTTTTATAAACAAATAATTTCATAGTTTTTTCATGAATATACTATTAATCGAAATATTGTTAATATTTATTTCGTATATCACCTCAAAATTATCAAATAAATATTTGTCTTTTTTATAGGGTTGTTGATTTAAGTAATAATGATTACTTAAAATAAATTCAGCATCTTTAATTTCATCTACAAATTCAATTTTACTTCTTTTCTCTGAGTCAATCATATATTTGCTATAATGATATGGAGAGTTACTGTAAGCAAATACGAAATATTTATCTCGATTATAATTATCTATTAAATAATTTAATGTATGAAGATTGGATACGCCCCAGTAATCTAGTTCAAAATTTTTTTTGATGTTATTTTTTACTAAAGAATTATAGTAAACATATTGAAATGGATGATTATTAATAATCCAAAATAAAGACGTTAAAATTGAAAAAGTAACAAAAAATAATATGATTTTAATGTTTATGTAGTTTTGAAAGATTTTTATTCCGTACAATGATAAAATAATGACTGATGGATATAGAAAGTATGTATGACGCCATCCACCATATAATGTAGAGTTGAATAGAATTATATATGATAGCATTATTACAATATTCAAAAAAGCTAAAATATTAAAGATTTGAAAATTATTTAACCACAAATTTGAGTCTTTATGTTTGTCGATATTTATAAAGTTATTAATCAAATCCTTTGCACAAAATGATATCCCTATAAAAAAAAGAAAAACGATTAGAAGAGGAGTTGTAATAATAAATGATATTATCGTATAATTCCATGGAATATTCTTACCTTCGTGATAGTCACCAAGAAAAAAAACTAAACCTTTCCAATTGTATGATGACATACTTTTAAACGTATAAATTAAACCATCCAAGGGATCGCCCCACAAAAAGGGCCACATAAGATATGTAAATAGTGATGTCAAAAATAAACATTTGGTAATATCTAAGGTGTTCTTTTTCATCAGTCTTTTACTGTTTAAACCCTCAAGAAATAAAAAAAGAAAAAGCAAGACGATTAATAATAATCCTAAAATTCTTATATTAATTGATAATGCAACAAAAAAACTGAATAAAATAAGAAATTTGTTTTGTCTTTGAGTAAAAAATTTCAAAGCAAAATAAAAAGCTATAAGATACAAAGATAAAAAGATAATATCTTTATTGTTGTAGAAAGATTCAGCAAATATTCTTGGCGATAGAATTAAAAATAAAAATCCTATGACAGATACTACTTTAGAATAAAAATTTCTTAAAGTGTAATAAAAAAAAATTGTTGATATAAAAAAAATTAAAAAATTTACAAAATGTCGTAATAAAAAAACGTCCTTTGTATCTTTAACTGCTAAAATATTTTCTAAAAAAGCAAGTGGAAGATTAAATAAAACTCCGTATTCTTTGTATATATAATTTGATAAGGCTGGGTATTCATATTTTATGATGTCTCCATTTGGTGGCTCAACAGTACGAGCGGTAATTGGCTCCAAATTAAATAATTTGTAAACTTCATTTAAAGAGACAAAGCCACTAAAACGCTCATTTACCTCATCCCAGCTGATACCATAATCAGTAAAAATATTTGATCCAATTGAAAAATAAACTATTAAAATTAAAAAAAAATATTTTTCATTTTTGATATTAAAAAAAATTTTTTTCATCTTAATATTTTGTTTTTCTTAATATCTTTTTTTTTTTTAAATAATTATACCATTTTATTTCATCCTGAATTATTTTTTTTATATGAGAATTTAGAGGTTTCCATTTTAAGATTTTAAATGCGAGATTATTATTACAAATTAAAATAGCTTTATCTCCTTTTCTCCTTTTTGAAATTTTATAGGAAAGTTTTTTTTTAAAAAAATTTATTATTTGTAAAACTGAAATACCGTTATTTGATCCTAAATTAATAATTTTACGAATTTGCTTTTTTTTATTATTATCTAGTAATTTTAGTGCACTATAAAATGCTACACAAAGATCCTTAATATGTATGTAATCTCTTATACATGAACCATCTTTAGTATTAAAGTTTTGTCCATAAACAATTAATTCTTTTTTATCAACAAATTTTTGAACGGCTATTGGTATAAGGTGAGTTTCAGGATTATGATTTTCCCCAATATTCCTTAAAGATGAGCAAACATTAAAAAATCTAAAAATGATATAATTTAAGTTGTTGTAGTTTGAGTGTTTTATTATCAAATTTTCTGCTTTTAATTTCGTAATACCATAAATATTATTGGGTCTTTTAATATAACTTTCTTTAATTTTTCTATTAGTCTGTTTATAAACTGCAGCTGTACTACTAAAAATTATATCTTTTATTTTTTGTTTTTTACAAACATCTAATAAATTTTTTGTAGCTTTAATATTATTTACTATATAATTTTTTTTGTTAAAAATATTGTCAATAGTTGACTCTCCAGCTAAATGTATAATTTTTCCAGGTTTATATTTCTCTAATATTTTTATTAACTTGTGGGTATTATTTAAATCACATTTTAATTGTTTAAAATTAATAAATTTATTATTATTTTTCTTATCTATTCCTATTATGTTAAATTTTTTAGAGATTAAGTAATTTCCTAGAACTGATCCAATATATCCATTTGAACCTGTAATTAAAATTCTCACTTTATATTTTTTTTTATATAATTAAACTTATTTAATGCAGCTGCTATAGTCATATCCATATCGTAATACGCATAATCTGCTAATCGTCCACCTATTATTATATTTTTGTAATTGTTACTTAAATATTTTCTATATTTTGAGTGTATTAATCTATTTTTAATATTATTTACAGGATAGTACGGTTCATCATTGTTTAATTGAGGGTATTCTTTAATAATTAAAGTCTTATTTTTATATTTTCTCTCCTCGTGCAAATGTCTTGGTTCATGAATCCTTGTAAATTTATATTTTTTCTCAGGATAATTAACAACAGAATTGTCTTGAAAATTTTTTTTATTGATAATCTTTTTTTTAAATTTTACTGATCTCCATTCCAATTTTCCAAACTTATACCCAAGTAATTTGTCTAAAGGACCAGTATAAATAATATAGTTATTTACAATATTTTTTTGTCTTAAATTGAAGTTTTTTTTATATATTACATTAATTAAAGGATTTGATGTTAATTTTTTAAATATTTCAGTGTAACCATTTAAAGGTATGCCTTCAATTAATGCATTTTTAAAATAAGTTTTATTGTCATTAAATCTTAGTGGCAATCTATTAAAAATTGATGAGGGTAATTTTTTTGGGTTTTTTCCCCACTGTTTTTCCGTGTAATTTTTGATAAAAGCTTTGTATAAATCTTGACCTATTTGCATTAATGCCTTTTCTTCAAAATTTTTTGGATTTTTTTTTCTAAACTTTTTAGTTTTATTTTTAATGAAATTTTCTGCCTCTAATGAATTGAAATTTTTATCATAAAATTGATTTATAGTTTTTAAATTTATAGGCATTTGATAGATTTTAGATTTATATTTAGATAAAACTTGATGTTTGTAATTATTAAGAGAGGTAAATTTTTTTAAATAATTCCAAACATTTTTGTTTGATGTATGAAAAATATGTGAGCCATATTTATGAAACTCTATACCAGTTAATTTGTCTATTTCACTATAGCAGTTACCACCTATATGGTTTCGTTTCTCAATTATGGTAACTTTTTTTTTGAGTTTGTTAGCTATTCTCTCAGCTAAAACACATCCGTATAAGCCAGATCCTACTATTAAAAAGTCAGTTTTAATCTTTTTCATTTGAATTGGATAATTTCTTTAAGAGATTTTAAACAAAAAACGAATAATTTCCATTTTTTAATTGAAACTTCTCCTGTCTGACGCTCTTTATGTTTAACGTCGATAAATTTTAACTTTTTATTTTTAGCGGCTATGATTGATAATAAAACGTTTGGGATTATTGAGCCATTTATCTTTGATATATTTTTTAAGAGAAATTCACTTTTGATCAACCTAAATGGGCTATTAGAGTCCTTTATCATTATGCCGTGTCTGATAAAAATTATTGATTTCATAATTTGAGTAATAATAAGCCTTATTAATTGATCTTTTCTTTTAATTCTTCTGCCAATAATTAAATCTTCATTAGATTTTAGGTTTAGAATTTTTTCAATATCTTCTGTGAAAAATTGATCATCACTATCAAGCTGAAATATATAATCACATTTTTCTTTAAGGGCATAATTGTACCCATGTAAAATTGTTTGACCATGTCCTTCATTATCCTTATTTATTATTACGATATTTCTTTGACCTTCAAATTTTTCAATTTTTTGTTTTGTGTTATCACTGGATCCGTCATTTATAAGAAGAATTACAGGATCAAATTTTGATGTATATTTTAATAAATCATTAACAACTTTTTCGATAATTTTTTCTTCGTTAAAAATGGGTAATACTATATATATTTTTTTTTTCATGATGGTAACTATTAATATAACGGATCATCTTTAAAAAAATTTTTTAACTTTATGGGCTTCTTTTCGAGAATATATCTATACACATTATAATTTTCTAAAACTCTTTGCACATAATTTCTTGTTTCTCTAAACTTTATCAACTCTATCCAATTTACATAATCAATTTTTCCTTTTTGAGGATCTTTATTAATTTTTTTCCAATATTTTACTCTTTTCGGCCCAGCATTGTATGCCGCAATAGCAAAAGGATACGCGCCCTCATATTCTAAAATTAATCCAGCAATATAATGTGATCCTAAATTTATATTATATTCTGGATCAGTTGTTAATCTTGACTTAGAGTAAGGAAGTTTGGCTTGTTTTGAAACAAGTTTTGCTGTGTAAGGCATTAGTTGCATTAAACCTCTAGCCCCCGCATGACTATTTGCAGTTAAATCAAACTCACTTTCTTGTCTTATTATTGATAAAATAAAAGCACTTTCAGGAATTTTTCGTCCATTAATAAAATTAGGAGTACTGATTATTGGATAATTAAATTTATTATGAAATCTTTTTTCGTATGAAGCAATTTTAGAAATTTGAATTGCAAAATCGTAACGTTCAATATTAGTAGCAAGCTCAGCTGCTAAAATTTCACTACCACTTTCAACATTGTCAAGAGCCAGATGTCTTAACATATGTTTCGAGTATTTATCTTCATCCAGTTCATCTAAGAGGTAAATTAATTTTACAATTTCTTTCTTAAAGAAGTAATCACGGTATTCTTTCTTTACTACAAAATCTTTATTAAGCTCAAATTTTTTATCTGGATTAATCTCCATAAAAGCTAATTGACCATAATAAGTTGTTAAGTAAATCGAAGCTTCTGTGAACCATTTATCTGATAATTCTTTGTATCTTAACTTTTGATAAGTTTTGCCAAGCCAATATGCTCCTCTAGCAACACTTATTGGATAACCTACGTTTTTATAAAAATTTTCGAAATGATCTTTAGCTAACAATGGATTGTCTAAAAAACTTAAAGCAATCCATCCACTCATCCATTCCGCAGCTGCAAACTCAGGACCCTCTGATATTGAATGATTACTACTTATTTTATAAGCTAACTCATATTTGTTTTTGTAAATTAAAGATCTCGAAATAATTTCTCTTTCAATCCACCATTTATCAGGCCTTACTAAGTAATCTTGAGTATTTTTAATATT